>JANOTZ010000252.1:0-4352 GCA_031416735.1 Frankiales bacterium | reverse complement strand
CGAGGCGGCCTGGGACGGCGACGAGGGGCAGGACTGGGCCCGCGACTGGCAGCACTATGACCGCGCCGCCCGCGGCTACCACCTCCGGTTGCTTGAGGCCGTAGGCGTGAGCGCGGGAGACCGGGTGCTCGACATCGGTTGTGGCAACGGCGAAGTGACGCGCGACGCGGCCCGGGCCGCCACCGGAGGGAGCGCGCTCGGCGTCGATCTCTCCTCACAGATGATCGCGAAGGCTGAGGAGCTGGCCAAGGCCGAAGGGCTGACGAATGCTGCCTTTGAACGGGCCGACGCCCAGGTCCACCCGTTCGCCCCCGACGCCCATGACGTCGTCGTGAGCCGCTTCGGGGCGATGTTCTTCGCCGACCCGGTCGCCGCGTTCACCAACCTGGCTCGGACCACCCGACCAGGCGGTCGCCTCGTGCTGGTGTCCTGGCAGGAGCTGGCCGAAAACGCTTGGCTACAGGCGATCCGGGGCGCTCTCGCGATGGGACGTGAGCTTCCAGCACCGCCCACGGGTGCGCCCGGTCCGTTCGGTCTCGCCGACCCTTCCGCCGTACAGGCTGTGTTGGAGTCGGCCGGGTTCGACGACATCAGCTGCGAGGCGGTACGCGAGCCACTCTGGGCTGGTGCCGATGCCGAGGACGCGTTCGGGTTCCTGAGCCGAACCGGGGTGGCCAAGGGGCTGCTGGGCGGCCTCGGCCCGGCCGATCAGGAGCGGGCGTTGGACGCACTGCGCACCACCCTCGCCGCCCACGAGGGACCCGACGGGGTGCAACTCGGCTCGGCGGCCTGGCTCTTCGTGGCACGACGTCGCACCGTTGCGTGACCGGCCGACGACGAGTCTGAACCAGTCTTTTTTGGTCATGCGCCGTGCGTCCGTCAAGACCTAGCGTCGGGAGGGCGCGGGGAAGCGCCCGCCAGGACTGCGGGAGGAACCCATGGCTGAGACCAATGTCGAGATCTGTCGGCGCGCCTACGCTGCCTTCGCCAGCGGAGACATGACGACCCTCGAGTCGCTGATGGCACCGGATGTCACCTGGATTGTGGCGGGGAACAACGCCCTGACCGGTGTCTACACCGGACGGCAGGCCACCTTCAGTTACTTCGGGAAGCTCCTGGAGATCACCGAGGGCACGCTCGTCCTCACCCTCAGGGACATCTTTGAGGTTGCTCCGAACACCCTGCTCGCCATGTGCCACGTCACGGCGCAATCGCGGGGCCGGGCCGTCGACGAGGACCTCATCCAGTTGCTGGAGGTCCGTGACGGGCAGGCCATCAGCTGCCGGACGTTCAACGAGAACGGGTATCTGTGGGACGAGATGGTCGGCCCCTCGACGATCACGTTGCCGATGGAACAGGTCCGGCAGGCGCCCGTCAGCTGAGCTTCTTCCCGTCCTCCCGAGCGCCACCCTCGATCGCCCGGATAGGTTGCCCCCATGGAGGACAGCCGTCGCAAGGAGGAGTTGGAAGCGGTCGAGGCCGGGGCCCGGGCAGCCGCCGAGGCGCAGGGCGGAAACCCGCGCGCTGAACGCCAAGAAGGGCCGGTACGGCGTCGCGGGCGTCAGGTCCGGAAGTCCACCACTGACCAGCGACTGCTGGATTACCGGGGACCGTCGGACTGGGTGCACACCGACCCGTGGCGGGTGTTGCGGATCCAGTCGGAGTTCATCGAGGGCTTCGGCATGCTCGCGGAGCTCGGCAAGGCCATCACGGTGTTCGGCTCGGCCCGAACGCGACCCGACGATCCGTTCTACGCCAAGGCCGAGGAGCTCGGCCGCAAGTTGTCGGACGCCGGCTATGCCGTGATCACCGGAGGCGGCCCGGGCATCATGGAAGCCGCCAACAAGGGCTGCCACGACGCCGGCGGCACCTCGGTCGGGTTGGGCATCGAGTTGCCGTTCGAGCAGTCGATGAACGAGTGGGTCGACCTCGGCATGGTCTACCGGTACTTCTTCGCGCGGAAGACCTGCTTCTTGAAGTACTCCATCGGCTATGTCGGGTTCCCGGGCGGCTACGGCACGCTCGACGAGATCTTCGAAGCCGTGACGATGATCCAGACCGGCAAGATCACCAGTTTCCCGTTGGTGCTGTTCGGTACGGCGTTCTGGACCCCGATGCTCGACTGGATCACCGAAACGCTGCTCGCCGAAGGAACAATCGGCCAGGCTGATGTGGGGCTGTTCCAGCTCACCGATGACGTCGATGAGGTCGTGCGGATCGTCAAGCAGGCCGAGCAGGAGAAGTTCGGCCAGATCTAGATGGCCGCGATCTGCGTCTTCTGCGCCTCGTCCACCCGGATCGACCCGGCCTACGTGGAGCTCTCCTCCCGGGTCGGCGCCGAGCTGGCGCGGCGCGGGCACTCCCTGGTCAGTGGTGGCGGGGCGCTGTCCTGCATGGGGGCGGTGGCCGAGGCGGCCCGGGCCGGCGGCGCCTTCACCCTGGGGGTCATCCCGTCCGCGCTGCTGGAGCTGGAGGTCGGTGACCAGGATGCCGACGAGCTGGTGGTCGTCGACGACATGCGGCTGCGCAAGGGGTTGATGGACGGGCGCTCCGATGCGTTCCTGACCCTGCCTGGCGGCCTGGGCACCCTCGAGGAACTGGCTGAGGTGTGGACCTCCCGCTTCCTCGGCATGCACAGCAAACCGGTCGTGGCGTTGGACCACGACGGGCTGTGGGCGCCGCTGCGGGCCCAGGTGGACCTGATGGTGGAACGCGGATTCCTGCGGGAGGAGTCGGCCGGCGCGCTGCAGTGGGCCTCGTCGGTGGAGGAGGCATTCGAGCTCATCGAAGCCGGGCTGGCCAACCCGGTGACCCTCATCCCCACGGTCGCTGAGGTGCTCGAAGCCGACCCGTCCGACCCCGCACCCTGATCTCCACCTCCACCCCCTTGCGTCTGCCCGGCCCCCGCCTAGAGGTGGCCATCCCAGCGGACGTAAGCGGGCGGGAGGGCGGGTTGCGCACCTCGGGGCGACTCGTCTGCGACGATGCGCGACGTGCTGATCGCCCTCTACGTTCTCGCTGTCATCGCCGTCCTGTTCGTGGCCGCCGTCGCCGTCACCCGCGAGGACGCGGTGCTGGCCGACGCGCCACCGGACGCCGCGGATATCGGACTGCCCGAGGGGGTGCTGCAGCCGGAGGACATCGCCGAGGTGCACTTCGGCCTCGCTTTCCGCGGCTACCGGATGTCTGAGGTCGATGAGGTGCTCATGCGACTGGGAGAGGAGCTCACGGAACGCGACAGCCGGATCGCGCAGCTCGAGCAGGCCCTGGTGGACCTGGTCGAGCCGGAGCTCGCACGCGCGGAAGCCGAGCTCGACTCGGTGCCGATCCCGGCTGTGATGCCCCTTCTCGTTGAGGATGTCTGGACCAAGGGAGCCCCCGACGAGGCACCCGACGAGGCACCCGACGAGGCGCCAGAGGAATGGCTTGCCACGACGGAGGAGGCCGCACCTGAGGAGGCGCCGCACGTTTCCGAGACGGTCGAGCCGTACCTCCCGGTGTTGGAGGACGTGTTCGGGCCGCTCGCCCCGGCGCAGGACGACGACGACTTCCCCGAGGTGCTCCCGCCCGAGCCGGCGGGTGACGGCCTGCCGGAGGCGAAGGACGCCGACCTGGCACTCGAGGCCGCCCACGCGATCGAGGCCGATCAGCCGATCGAGGCCGACCAGGCGCCGTACCGGCTGCTGGAAGTGACTGAACCCGACCAACTCGGCTGGGAGTCCGCGGCGCCGCCCGCGGCACCCGTCGAGCCCTTCGCCTGGCCCGAGCCGGACTCCGTGCCTGCGCTCGAGCCGGACCTGGAGCCGGAGCCCGTGCCGGAGGTCGAGCCCTGGCCCCAGCCCGAGCCCCTGCGCGAGGCAGCCGAGGGGACCGAGCGCCCGGCCGATCAGGAGCCGGGCGACACCCCCGCGACCAGCGACCGACCGGGGACCGACCGACCGGGGACCGACCGGACGTGACCGCCTCGCTCGAGCTGACCGTCGATGTCGACGCCCCCGTGGACCAGACCTGGGCTGCAGCCACCGACTGGGCGCGGCAGGGCGAGTGGATGCTCGGCACCCGGGTCCAGGGGACCGCGCAGGACGGGCAGGGCGTGGGGGGAGGCATCGAGGCCTTCACCGGAGTGGGCCGGCTCGGGTTCCTCGACAGCATGGAGATCACGCGATGGGAGCCGCCTTACCTGTGCCACGTGCTGCACACCGGGAGGGTCGTCAAGGGCACCGGTGAGTTCGAGGTGCGTGACCGGGGCAACGGGCTGAGCACGTTCGTCTGGCGCGAGGACCTGGACCTGCCGCTCGGCGTGGTGGGTCGGCTGGGGTGGCCGCTCGTGCGACCGGTGTTCCGGGTGGGCG
>JANOTZ010000251.1:0-8615 GCA_031416735.1 Frankiales bacterium | reverse complement strand
GCGAAGAGCTTGGTGCGCTCGTTGACGACCTCGTCGAGGTCGGACAGGTCAAGCCGGCCCTCGTCGGTGAGACCGAGCCAGCGCAGGGTCGCGCCTGTGCGCTCCGCGAGCATCTGCCACGGCACCAGGTTGGAGTGGTGCTCCATCTCGGTGACCGCGATCTCGTCGCCGGGGCCGAGCGCGACCTTAGAGCCGGGGTTGCCGAGGGAGTAGGCGACCAGGTTGACCGCCTCGGTGACGTTCTTGGTGAAGACCACCTCGTCGTGCTGCGCACCGACGAAGGACGCGACCGTCGAGCGGGCCGCCTCGTAGGCATCGGTGGCCTCCTGCGAAAGCGTGTGCACCCCGCGGTGCACGTTGCTGTAGTGCTGCTCGACGAACGAGCGCTCCGCGTCGAGGACCTGGCGCGGCTTCTGGGAGGACGACGCGCTGTCGAGGTAGACCAGCGGCTTGCCGTGCACCTCACGGCCGAGCACCGGGAAGTCCTTGCGGACCGCCTCGACGTCGAAGGTCGACGTGCGAGCCGCCGCCCCAGGCAGCACTGTGGTCATCAGACCGTCACACCTGTGTACTTCTCGTAGCCGTTGGCCTCGAGCTCGTCGGCGAGCTCCTTGCCACCCTCTTCGACGATCTTGCCCTTGACGAAGACGTGCACGAAGTCGGGCTCGATGTAGCGCAGGATGCGGGTGTAGTGGGTGATGAGCAGCGTCCCGGTCTCGCCGGTCGCGCGCACCCGGTTGACGCCCTCGGACACCACGCGAAGCGCGTCGATGTCGAGGCCGGAGTCGGTCTCGTCGAGGATCGCGATCTTGGGCTTGAGCAGCTCGAGCTGCAGGATCTCGTGGCGCTTCTTCTCGCCACCGGAGAAGCCCTCGTTGACGTTGCGGCTGGCGAAGGCCGGGTCCATCTCCAGCTTGGCCATCGCCTCCTTCTGCTCCTTGATCCAGTGGCGCAGGGCCGGGGCTTCACCGCGGACGGCGGTCGCGGCGCTGCGCAGGAAGTTGGAGACGGTCACGCCGGGAACCTCGACGGGGTACTGCATCGCGAGGAACATCCCGGCCCGGGCCCGCGCGTCGACGGTCATCGCGAGGACGTCCTCACCGTCGAGCGTGACGGTGCCGCTGGTCACGGTGTACTTCGGGTGACCGGCAATGGAGTAGGCCAGCGTGGACTTGCCTGAACCGTTGGGGCCCATGATCGCGTGGGTCTCACCGGCCTTGATGGTCAGGTTGACGCCGTCCAGGATCTTCTTGTCCTCGACGGAGACGTGCAGGTCGCGGATCTCGAGCACGGACATTTACTTCTCCAACGTCTTTGCATGTAGTCGTACGAGGACGTCGTCGCCCTCGACAGTGACGGGGTAGGTGGCGACGGGCTTGGTCGCCGGGAGCCCGGTGGGGGCTCCGGTGCGCAGGTCGAAACGGGAGCCGTGCAGCCAGCACTCGACGGTGCCGTCCTCCACGTCGCCCTCGGACAGCGAGACGTCGGCATGGGAGCAGATGTCGCTGATCGCGAAGACCTCTCCCTGGCTGCGGGCCAGGCAGATCGGCACACCGTCGAGGACGACGCGCAGGGCGCCCTCCTCCGGCAGCTCCGACAGCGAGCAGGCCTTCATACCTTGAGCTCCTGCTCGATCGCGTGCACCAGTCGCTCCTCCAGGGAGGGGACGCCGATCTGCTGCAGGATCTCGGTGAAGAACCCGAGCACCACGATGCGGCGCGCCTCGTCCGGCGTGATGCCGCGCGACTGCAGGTAGAACAGCTGCTCGTCGTCGAAGCGTCCGGTTGCCGACGCGTGCCCGGCGCCCAGGATCTCGCCGGTCTCGATCTCCAGGTTGGGCACCGAGTCGGCCCGGGCGTCGCCGGTGAGCAGCAGGTTGCGGTTGAGCTCGTAGGTGTCGGTGCCCGTCGCCTCGGCCCGGATCAGCACATCGCCGATCCACACCGAGTGCGCGTCTTCACCTTGTACGGCGGTCTTGTAGGTGACCCGGCTCTTGCAGTGCGGCGAGCCGTGCTCGACGAAAAGTCGGTGCTCCAGGTGCTGACCGGTGTCGGCGAACACCAGGCCGAGGAACTCCGCGTCGCCACCGGTCCCGCCGTACGTGACGGTCGGGTTGAGCCGCACCAGGTTGCCGCCCAGGGTGACCACGACGCTCTTGAAGCGCGCGTCCCGACCCAGGTGGGCGGCCTGCGCGGACAGGTGCACCGTGTCGGTGCTCCACTCCTGTAGGGACACCAGGGTGACCTCGGCGCCGTCGCCGACGCGCACCTCGACCGCACCGGAGTGGGTCGCGTCGCCGGTGTGCTCCAGGACGACGACGGCCTTCGCGAACGGCGCGACGTCGACGACCACGTGGCCGTAGGAGACCTGCCCGGTGCCTCGGAACGTCAGCACGACTGGCTCGGTCAGCTCTCCGGAGACCGAGACGAGCTGGCCCTCCTTGAAGTCGCGCATCGCCAGCGCCGTGGCCTTGTCGGCCGGCATGAGCGCCGTACCGACCAGCGGGTGGTCGGGGCCGATGGTCTCGACCGTGACGCCCTCCGGGGTGGTGACCGTGACGTCGAGGACGCCGGTCACCACGGCGGTGCCGTCGTGCAGGCCACGGAGGCGAGCCAACGGGGTGAAGCGCCAGTCCTCCTCGCGGCCGGTGAGCACGCCGAAGGCGTCGGGGTCGCGCGACAGCGTCCGCTCGACGCGGGCGTCGGCGGGCTTCTTCGGGGTGGACGGGGTGACGCCGAAGGCCACGGTGCCCTCGGTGGTGCCGCCCTGGTTGCCGTGCGCGTCGCGCTCGGTTTCGAGAGCGGCACTCATGCTGCTAGCCAACGGAACCCTCCATCTGGAGCTCGATGAGCCGGTTGAGCTCTAGGGCGTATTCCATGGGGAGCTCGCGGGCGATCGGCTCGACGAAGCCGCGGACGACCATCGCCATCGCCTCGTCGGCCGCCAGGCCCCGGCTCATCAGGTAGAAGAGCTGGTCCTCGCCGACCTTGGACACGGTCGCCTCGTGGCCGAGGGACACGTCGTCCTCACGGACGTCGACGTAGGGGTAGGTGTCGCTGCGGCTGATGGTGTCGACGAGCAGCGCGTCGCAGACGACGTTGGACTTGGAGCCGTGCGCGCCCTCCTGCACCTGCACCAGACCGCGGTAGGAGGTGCGGCCACCACCACGGGCGACCGACTTGCTCACGATGTTGCTCGTCGTGTGCGGGGCGGCGTGCACCATCTTGGCGCCCGCGTCCTGGTGCTGGCCGGGACCGGCGAAGGCCACCGAGAGGGTCTCCCCCGACGCCCGCTCGCCCAGCAGGTAGCAGGCGGGGTACTTCATGGTGACCTTGGAGCCGATGTTGCCGTCAATCCACTCCATCCGACCGCCCTCGTGCACCGCGGTCCGCTTGGTGACCAGGTTGTAGACGTTGTTGGACCAGTTCTGGATCGTCGTGTAGCGGACGTGCGCGTCCTTCTTCACGATGATCTCGACGACCGCGCTGTGCAGCGAGTCGGAGCTGTAGGTCGGTGCGGTGCAGCCCTCGACGTAGTGCACCGAGGAGCCCTCGTCGGCGATGATCAGGGTGCGCTCGAACTGGCCCATGTTCTCGGTGTTGATGCGGAAGTAGGCCTGCAGCGGGATGTCGACCTTGATCCCCGGCGGCACGTAGATGAACGAGCCACCGGACCACACCGAGGTGTTGAGGGCGGCGAACTTGTTGTCGCCGACCGGGATGACCGAGCCGAAGTATTCCTTGAAGAGCTCCTCGTGCTCGCGCAGACCGGTGTCGGTGTCGACGAAGATGACGCCCTGCTGCTCGAGGTCCTCGCGGATCTGGTGGTAGACGACCTCGGACTCGTACTGCGCGGCGACGCCGGCGACGAGGCGCTGCTTCTCGGCCTCCGGGATGCCGAGCCGGTCGTAGGTGTTCTTGATGTCGGCCGGCAGCTCGTCCCAGGACGTGGCCTGCTTCTCCGTCGACCGGACGAAGTACTTGATGTTGTCGAAGTCGATGCCGGACAGGTCCGAACCCCAGGTGGGCATGGGCTTCTTCTGGAACAGCTTGAGGCCCTTGAGCCGCAGGTCGAGCATCCACTGCGGCTCGGACTTCAGGTTCGAGATGTTGCGCACCACATCGCTGTTGATGCCGCGCCGGGCGGTGGAGCCGGCGACATCGGAGTCCGACCAGCCGAACTTGTAGGTGCCGAGGCCTTCGAGTGCCTGGTCCTGCGTGGTGGTCATCGACCGACCTTCCGTGTGGGAAATGGACCTGTGGGGAGGGAGCCCTTAGGGACAAAAGTGGTGCACACGCCGTCACCGTGGGCGATGGTCGCGAGACGTTGGACGTGCACGTCGAGCAGCCGCCCGAGGGCCGCCGTCTCCGCGTCGCACAGCTGCGGGAACTCCGCGGCGACGTGCTGCACCGGGCAGTGGTGCTGGCAGAGCTGGATGCCCAGGCCCTGCTCGGTGGTGGACGCGGCGTAGCCGTCCTCCGACAGCGCCTTCGCCAGCGCGGCGGGGCGGTCCGGCGCGGTCCGGACGTCGGCGTAGCGCGTCTCGAGCTCCTGGGCCCGGTCCTGGGCGAAGGCCTCGACCTGCTCGTCGCTCATGAAGCGCAGCGCGCTGATCGCCAGGTCGTCGTAGCCGCTGGGACCGGCGGCGTGGCCCGCGTCGGTGAGGGCGTAGAGCCGGGCCGGACGCCCGCGGGTGACAGCGTGCCGCCGGGCCGCGCGGGTGCTGACACTGCCCTCGGCGACGAGCGCGTCCAGGTGCCGGCGGATCCCCGCGGGGGTCAGGCTCAGACGCCCACCGAGCGTGCGGGCCGTCGACGGCCCGAGCTCGAGCAGCAACGACAGAACCCGCTCACGGGTCCCGGTGCTGTCAGCGACGCTTTTCACAACACCAGTGTGTCTTAATTGCAGCGCCACGTCGAACCGAGCCCCCGTGACGGCCGCCACGAAGGGTGCCCTCACCTGGCTCCCCCCGTCAGCCGCCGATCACTCGCCCGCCGACCCACCGCCCACCCGCCCGCCGATCGCCCGCGGACCGCGCCGTTTAGGATCCAGGCGTGACCGACACCGCACTGGAGGTCGTCGACCTCGTCAAGCGGTACGGCGGCACGACCGCCGTCGACGGGTTGTCCTTCACCGTCCGCCGCGGCACGGTCCTGGCCCTGCTGGGCCCCAACGGTGCCGGCAAGACCACCACGGTCGAGGTCGCCGAGGGCTTCCGCAAGGCCGACGCGGGCGCCGTACACGTTCTGGGGCTTGATCCCCGCGACCCCGCGCTCCGCGCCCGGATCGGCGTGATGCCACAGAGCGGTGGCGGCTATCCGGCGATGCCGACCGGCGAGATGCTGCGGCTGACCGCCAGCTACCACCGCGACCCGCTCGACCCGGCCGAGATGCTCGAGCGGCTGGCCCTGACCGATGTCGTCCGCACCCCGTGGCGGCGCCTGTCCGGCGGCCAGCAGCAACGTCTGTCGCTCGCGATGGCCGTGATCGGCCGCCCCGAGCTGCTCTTCCTCGACGAACCGACCGCCGGCCTGGACCCGCAGGCCCGCCGGGCGACGTGGGAGCTCATCCGCGCCCTCCGCCGCGACGGCGCGACCGTGCTGCTCACCACCCACCTCATGGACGAGGCCGAGAACCTCGCCGACGAGGTCGTCGTGGTCGACCACGGCCGCCTCATCGCGCAGGGCACGGTGCGCGAGCTGACCCGCGAGGGCTCGACCGAGCAGCTGCACCTGATCGCCCTGGCCGGCCTCGACACCGCGTCGCTGACGGCCGCACTGCCCGATGGCGCGGTGGCCCGCGAGACCAGCCCCGGCCGCTACGTCGTCGACGGGAAGGTCGACCCGGCGCTGCTGACCTACGTGACGGGCTGGTTCGCCGACCAGGCCGTGCTGCTGGAGGACCTGAAGGTGGAACGACGCACCCTCGAGGACGTCTTCCTCGACCTCACCGGACGGGACCTGCGCACATGAGCCACCCCCCGGCCTCGGCCGCGAGCTCCACTTGGGCTCCCGGCGCGCTCACCCCCGCGCCGGCCGCGGCGAGCCGGCTCCGGATGCTCCGGTCGCAGACCACCGCTGAGATCCTCATGACGCTGCGCAAGGGCGAGCAGCTGCTGCTCAGCCTGGTCATCCCGATCGGCCTGCTGGTCGTGCTGACCAAGGCCTCCTTCATCGAGGTCGACGCCGACAACCGCGCCGACTTCTACGTCCCCGGGGTCTTCGCCCTCGCGATCATGTCGAGCGCCTTCACCGGCCAGGCCATCGCGACCGGCTTCGAGCGCCAGTACGGCGTCCTCAAGCGACTGGGCGCCACGCCGTTGCCGCGTTCGGTACTCCTGCAGGCCAAGACCTTGGGGGTGCTGGCGGTCCAGGTGCTGCAGCTCGCCATCCTCGGCGCCGTCGGGCTGGCCCTCGGCTGGGAGCCCCGCGGCTCGGTGCTCGCAGCACTGGCCTTCATCGCCCTCGGCACCGCCGCCTTCTCCGGCCTGGGACTGCTCCTCGGCGGGACGCTGCGCGGCATGACGACCCTCGCGGTCGCCAACCTGCTGTGGTTCGTGCTGCTGCTGCTCGGCGGCATGGTCTTCCCGCTCAGCGAGTACGGCGCCTTGGCGGACGTCCTGCAGTTCCTGCCCACCGCCGCCCTCGCCCACGGCCTGCGGGCACTGATGATCGACGGCGTGACGTCTGGTCAGGACCTCGTGGTGCTGGCGGTCTGGGCCGTGGGTGGCCTCGCGGTCGCCGCCCGGATGTTCCGGTGGGAGTAGTTCCGGTGGGAGTAGTTCCGGTGGGAGCAGTTCCGATGGGAGCAGTCACGTGGGCCTAGTCCGGCGGCTGGCCGTCAGCGCCCTGGTCCTCCAGATGGTGCTGGTCGTCACCGGCACCGCGGTCCGGGTCACCAACTCCGGGCTGGGCTGCCCCACCTGGCCGCGCTGCACCAGCGAGTCGCTCATCAACACCCCCGAGCTCGGCGTGCACGGCTATCTCGAGTTCGGCAACCGGTTGCTCGCGGTCCTGATGGAAGCGGTCGGGATCGCCCTCGTCCTGGCCGTACGCCGGGTGCCACACCCGCGCAACTGGACCCGGCTGGCCCTCGTCCAGGCCTCCGTCGTACCCCTGCAGGCCCTGGTGGGCGGGCTGCTGGTGCTGTCCGGGCTGAACCCTTACGTCCTGATCGCCCACTTCCTGGCGAGCTTCCCCCTCATCTACGCCGCCGCCGCCCTCCTCCGCCGCGTCCTGGACGCACCCCTCGCACCCCTCGCACCCCTCGCTCGTAATGAACGGAATCGGAAGGGGTCCCTGCCCGCCACATTGACCCCTTCCGATTCCGTTCACTCGGGGGTGGGGGGCAACCTCGGGGTGGGGGGCGACCTCGGGGTGGGGGATCCGCTGCTGCGTGGGCTGGCCGGAGCACTCGTCGCCGCCACGGTGGTCGTGCTCATGCTCGGCACGCTCGTCACCGGCACCGGTCCGCACGCCGGCGGCAGCGACGTCGAGCGGCTGCCGTTCGACCCGCGCAGCATGACGCAGCTGCACGCCGACGGGGTGTTCCTGCTCGTCGGGCTCACGCTGGCCACCGCGCTCGTCGCGTGGGCCACTCCCTGGCGGCGTTGGGCCCTGCTGCTGCTGGGGCTGCTCGTCGTACAGGGTGGGATCGGGTATTGGCAGTACTTCACGGCGGTGCCACCGGTGCTGGTCGGGATGCACGTCGCGGGCGCGACGCTCGTCTTCACGACCGCGGCGTGGCTCCACGTGTCGCTCGCTCGGCCCAGCGCCGCACCGCCCGCGCATAGCGCTCCGCCGACCCCGGCGCGTGCCGCAGGAACAACGACGGCTCGGTGACCTCGAGTTCGATGAGCACAGGCCCGGGCAGCAGGTCGACGCGGGCATAGAGCAGCTCATCGCCCCAGCTCTGTACGACGTCCAGCACGCGCAGCGCCAGTGCCTTCTCGTCCTCCGAGGGGACCCGCGGGGTCACGAAGGAACGACTGTCGACGGTGTTGTCGACGGCCTTCCCCGGCGTGAGGATCGCGGCCTTGCGCGCCCCGTGGGACACCTCGCCGGCGAAGACGAGGACGGAGGTCTCCCCCTCGGTGTCCACCTGCTCCAGGTAGGGCTGCACCATCACCGGCCGGCCCGCGTCCAGCAGCGCCTGTACGTGAGCGACCGCCTCGCCAGCCCCGCCCGGGTAGGCCGCGGTATCGCGGGCGCCGGCGCTGATCGTCGGCTTGACGACGAAGGGGGTGGCCGGCGGGGTGAAGGTGTCCCCCTGCTCGAGCCAGGTGGTGGGCACGATCGGGATACCCGCCTCGGCAAGCCGACGAAGGTAGGTCTTGTCGGTGTTCCAGGCGACCACGGCGGCGCTGTTGACCAGCCGCGGCACCCGGCGGGTCCAGGCCAGGAACTCCTCGTGCCGGGTGAAATAGTCCCACGTCGTGCGGATTACTACCAGGTCGTAGGCCGCCCAATCGACGCGTGAGTCCCACGGGTGCACCTCGACGTCCAGACCCTCCGCCCGCAGCGCCGCGAGCAGCTCCGGACCGTCCTCGTCGAGGTCGGGCAGGGCGGCGCACGTGGCGAGCGCGATCCGGGTCACGGCTATCGGGGTCACAGCGT
>JANOTZ010000250.1:0-4188 GCA_031416735.1 Frankiales bacterium | reverse complement strand
CCGACCTCCGGCCGACGGCAGGACCGCCCGCGCGCAGCGGAAGCTGAGCGTCCTGCCGCAGCCCAGCCGCACCACAGTGAGTGCGCCGTCGGTCGTGACCCGCAGCGGCGCATTGCACGGCAACCCCGCGCGGGCCAGGTCCACGGTCACGGCTTTGAGGGCTCTTGGTACTTGAGCGGGGTCCTCGACCGCTGGTGATTCACGCGGCCCGGAGGGCCGCGCTGTGCAACATGATGCGCCTTTCGTAGTTGGCCTGGTTCCTGAAGCCGCAGGCGACGCGCTTGATCTGCTTGATGACGCGGTTGCAGCCCTCGGTTCTGGCGTTCGTGATGCCGAGCTCGAGGAACCCTTCGATCTCGGGCCACCACTTCTCGATCGTGCCGGCCAGGCGGGTCGTCTCGGGCATGTCGGCGGTCCGGAACGTGTCAAGCGGCTTGAGACAGTTGGTGTCTAGTTGCTCTGTATGAGGGCCTCTCTGCTGGGCTGGTTGATCCACGCAGCGGCGGGGAGCTTGGGCGGTTCGGGGCGGCGGTGCCGGAACCGGCCAGGGTTGGTGGCGTAGGCCGCGTGCAGGGTCGCCCGGCGCTGCTCCCGGACCTGGGTGGCGGTGCCGAAGTGGACGGACGCCGCCGTGTGAAGGCCAATCCCGGAATGGCGATGCTCGTGGTTGTAGTAGGCGAAGAACGCCTCGCAGAACGCGCGGGCGTCGGCGAGGGACCCGAAGTTGCCGGGGAACGCGGGGGCGTACTTCAACGTCTTGAACGCGGCCTCGCTGTAGGGGTTGTCGTTGGACACGTGCGGGCGGCTGTGGCTGCGCGCGACGCCCAGGTCGACGAGCAGCTGCGCGACGGGCTTGGAGGTCATAGACGTACCGCGGTCGGCGTGCAGACTGTCCGGGGCGCCGTGGATGTGCGCAGCTTGGGCGATGAGTTCTTTGGCGATGTCGCTGTCCTCGCGGGCCGCGACGGTCCAGCCGACGACGTAGCGGCTGTAGATGTCGAGGATCACGTAGAGCTCGTAGTAGACGCCGCGCTGCGGTCCGCGGAGCTTGGTGATATCCCACGACCAGACCTGCCCGGGCTTGGTCGCCGTCAACTCGGGTTTGGTCTTCGCCGGGTGGGTGGCCTGGTTGCGGCGGTCACCGGACTGCCCGATCAGACGGAGCAGCCGGTGCATCGTGCTCATCGAGGCGAGGTAGATCCCTTCGTCCAGCAGGGTGGCCCAGGTCTGCGCGACGGCCTTGTCGCAGAACCGCGGGCTCGTCAGGGCGGCGATCACGGCGTCCTGCTCGGCGGGGGTCAACGCGTTCGGCGGTGCCGCCCTGGGGATGCGTTGGGCTGGGACCAGGGGCACTGGCTGCCGGTCGCGGTAGTGACTGCCCCGGGGCTTGCCCAGCAACGCGCACGCCGCAGCGGTCGAGGTCAGTCCGGCGAGCAGCAGCACGGCTGGGGTGATCACGGCTTCGACCGCGGCTCGGTGTCCGCGCTCTCGGAGAGCATCTCCAAGAGCGCGTGCGCTTTTCCCACGATCTCCAACGCCGCCCGGGTCTTGGCCAGTTCGCGTTCGGCGCGTTCCGCGCGAGCTGTCAGCTTCGCGTTCTCCAACTGCTCCGCGGACTTCTTCGCCGGCTTGGCCGCGGACGTGAGGCCGGCCAGGGCGCCCTTGCTGCTGGCCTTGCGCCACTCGCTCAGGTGCGAGGAGTACAGGTTCTCGCGGCGCAGCAGCGCACCTCGGGCAGCGGGGTCGGCGGCGTCGTACTCCGCGAGGATCTCGAGTTTGTACTGGGCGGTGAAAGACCGGCGCTTGGCCTGGTCCGAACGAGGGCTCATGGCCCCATTCTCGAGGGACGTGCTGGGCAGATCTGCAGCGGTGAGGGTCAACGTGATCAAACCTGTTCTCGCCCTGTGCGGGAGGGAGAAGGTGCTACCGAAGGTGTCTCACATCAGCCTGACGCACAGGGGCAGGCCACGGTTGCGGTCGCAATTTGACTGCATGTGGACCGGGCGCCGAGGGCGCTGGCCCAGGCGCCGGTCCCGATGACCGTATTGACGCGCGCCCGCGACGCCGGGCTGCTGGCCTCAGCCGGCCCAGTAGAGACCGAGTTGATGATCGTGAGAGTCACGAGGATGAGAGCTGAACGGCGCACGCTTGCACTCCTTCGCTGGCTGGGTAGGTTCGGGAGTCAAATGCATGTATTTCCCATTGTCAACTCCGTCCATGACCAAACTCGTCGAGACTTCGCCGTGAGGCCGTGCGTGGGCGCCGACCCGGGTGAGGATGACGGCGTCAAATTGAGTGAGGACGTGGCGGCGTGGTGAAGGGGCTCTTCGCACTTGACCGGGGTGGCGTCCTGATTTGAGGCTCGTGGCCTCGACAGGCTGGTGGTTCCTACGCCGTCAGCCGAAGAGAGCCACGAGCCATGTCCGACCGTACGACGTTGTTGTTTGCCTTGCCCGACTTCCGGGTCCTGGATGTCACCCTCGAGCCTGGTGGGGGCCGTCGAGTCCTCGTGGAGAGCGTCGCTGAGGAGGGCGGCTGCCCGGCCTGTGGCGTGCTCTCGGCGCTGATCAAGGACCGCCCGACGAGCCGCATGAAGGACCTCCCGCACGGGCCGGTGCCGCTGATCGTGTGGGTCCGCAAGCGCCGCTTCGCATGTGTGGAGGTGCTGTGCGAGCGGCGGTCGTTCACCGAGACCAGCGCGCAGCTGCCCGCTCGGGCGCGGGTCACGACCCGGTTGAAGGTGAAGGTCTGCGCCGCGGTCACGACGACGAACCGGGCGGTGAGTGAGGTCGCGAAGGACCACGGCATCGCGTGGTGGACGGTCCACCGGATCTTGGTGAAGGCGGCCGCGGACGTCCTTGGGCAGGCCGCGCCGACCACGATGATCGGGATCGATGAGACCCGCGCTCGCAGTGTCCGCTGGATCCAAGAGGGCATCGAGAAGAAGGTCACGTGGCGACGCTCGGACCCGTGGATGACCTCGATCGTGGACCTGGACCGCAGCCACCCGGGCGGGATCATCGGACTCGCTGCGGGGCGTTCTGGGGCGTGCGTGGAGGGCTGGATCGCCTTGCAGAGCACGGAGTTCCGCGCTGCGATGCGGGTCGTCGCGATCGACCCCAGCGCGCCCTACGCCTCGGGCATCCGGCGGGCACTTCCTGAGGCGCGGATCGTGCTCGACCATTTCCACCTGGTCATGCTCGGCAACGCCATGGTCACCGACGTCCGCCAGCGGGCGCTGCGGGAGCAGCAAGGACGACGAGGGATGAAGGTCGACCCGGCCTGGGCCCACCGCCGACTGCTGCTGCGCAACGGCGACCAGCTCAGCCCCAAGGCCCTCACCCGCCTCACGACGGTCTTCAAGAACGACGACCCCACCAGCGAGATCAGCGCCGCCTGGGCCTGCAAGGAGCTCCTGCGGCAGCTCCTCGCGGCGCACGGCCCGACCCGCTACAGCCGACACGAGACCGCGCACCGCCGAACCCGGTTCCTGGCCGCCTGCGTGACCGCCGACATGCCCGAGACGACCCGCCTGGCCGGCACGATCGAGAAGTGGTGGCCCGAGATCGAAGGGTTCCTCGAGCTCGGCATCACGAACGCCAGAACCGAGGGCTGAAACCGCGTCATCAAGCAGATCAAGCGCGTCGCCTGCGGCTTCAGGAACCAGGCTGGCCGTGTCAACTCGACTTGGCCCCAGGATGACGGCTTGAAGTGGCCCCACCTTGCTGTCGTTGGGTGCGGGCGTGGGCGAGTCGGTAGCTGCTGCTGCCGGTCTCGATGATGTTGCCGCCGAAGGTGAGTCGGTCGACGATGGCGGCGCAGAGCCGGGGGTCGGTGAAGGTCTTGGTCCAGCCGCTGAAGCTGTCGTTGCTGGCGATCGCGACGGCGGTTTTCTCTTCGCGTTCTGTGAGGACCTGGAAGAGCAGCTCGGCGCCGCGCTTGTCCAGTTCCATGTAGCCCAGCTCGTCAAGGCAAAGGAGCTCGACCCGGCCGTAGCGGGCGATGGTCCGCGACAGCTGGCGTTCGTCGGCGGCTTCGACGAGTTCGTTGACGAGCTTGGCGGCCAGCACGTACTTCACCCGGTGCCCGGCCATCGCCGCGGCGGCGCCGAGCCCGATGAGCAGGTGGGACTTGCCGGTCCCGCTGTCGCCGATCAGGCAGAGCGGTTCGCCCTTGGTGACCCAGGCG
>JANOTZ010000249.1:0-13034 GCA_031416735.1 Frankiales bacterium | reverse complement strand
GACGCCGTACTCGCCTCGCTGAAGGCGATCGACGCCTCGGCCGAGCCGGTGCGTGACCCGGGGGAGGCTCCCGCGGAGCGACGCCGCAAGGGGCTCAGGTGAGGTGCCCCTGCGGGCTCGGGCTTCTCTACGACGGGTGCTGCGGGCGCTTCCACGAGGGCGGGTCGGCGCCGACCGCGGAGGCGTTGATGCGCTCGCGCTACAGCGCCTTCGCTCTCGGCGACGTGGCATACCTGCTGAGGAGCTGGCACTCCTCCACGCGACCCGCGGCGATCACGCTGGACCCGGGGCAGGAGTGGACGGGGCTTTCCGTGCTCGGGCGCACCGGCGGAGGGCTGCTCGACAGCGAGGGGACCGTGGAGTTCCGGGCGATGTCGGTGCACCTCGGGCAGACTGAGGTGCTGCACGAGCACAGCCGCTTCGTGCGGGAGGACGGGCACTGGGTCTACCTGACGGCGCTGCCCTCCTGACGGATCGGGCCGGTCCCTCAGCGCGAAGTAGACGATCAGACCGATGAGCGGCAGCAGGTAGGTGCCGGCGCACAGGTAGCCCAGCTCCCAGCCGCGGACTTTCAGGTCCCTGCCGGCCAGGAAGAACAGCGTGACGGCGAGGACGATGTTGACCACGGAGGCAACGGACCGGTGGTTGGCCGGCCCCCACACCGAGAGCAGGCCGAAAGCGCAGCAGACCAGTGAGGTGGCGAGGATCTGGGCGCGGCTCATGAGGGCTCCTGGGTCTGGCTCCGTTGAGCACCGCGTCGCTGAGCGTGTAGCCGAACTCCACCGTCATCGCCATCGAACCGGGGACGAAGGAGTACAGGTAGTCGGACTGGCTGCCGTAGCGCGCTCCGAGGGTCTTCAGCGGCAGTCGGGTGTTGCGGGACATCAGGGTCGCGGCCGCGCGCGTGGTGGTCGTCAGGCTGACGCAGCCCAGCGGCTGGTGGAAGACGATCTCGGTCTTCGGCCGGTAGGTCGTCAGGAACGCGACGAACGCCTGGGTCTCCGGTTCCGACGCGACCGAGGGGTCGCTGTAGTACTTCGGGGTGGCGTCGTAACGCCACTGGTAGGGGAAGTTGCGGTGAGGTCGACCTGGTGGGCGTTCTGGCGGGTGCCCATCCGCGTGCCATCGGGGTTGATCGTCGGGATCAGCCAGACCTCGACGTCGGCCTGGAAACGACCACCGTGAACGCGCAGGTAGTTCACGACCCGGAGGCCGGCCGGCTCGTCACCGTGGATGCTGCCGAGCACCAGCACCCGGCGGTTCGGGTTTATCGCGTTACGGCGGTAGGCCTAGAGCGGTACGCCCTGGACGGAGGGCGTCGTGCCAGGTTTCCTGGAACGTGGTTCTGTGGGCGCTCATGCCGAGAATCGAATGCTCGACTCTGCCGATGAGCGACCGTTGGAGAACGGTCGCTACCCGCGGTGTCGAGTTGGGTCTACGAATGCCTGAGCCCGGGGTCTGGATGCACAACCTCGGCGATGCCGATGTCCCCCAGCATGGGTCGCGCCCGTTGCAGTGCTCAGCGCGGGGAAGGATGTGACAAGCGGGAAGTCCGGGGACGCCTCTAGAGGGCGCGGATGGCGTTGGGTTCGTTGGCGGGGCGTGGCACAGGGACAGCCCGGAGCAACGACGGGACGTGTCCGGGGCCTTGCGGTTTGCCCCACAGCCAGCCTTGGGCTTGCACACCGAGCCCGGTGATGGCGTTGAGCTGCGCCTGGGTCTCGACCCCCTCGACGATGCACGGGATGTCGAGCTCGAACGCCATCGACGCGATGCCGTGCACGATCGCCGCGTGCGTACGCTGGGCGGGTAACCCAGCGGTGAACGACGCGTCGACCTTCAAGATGTCGACAGGCAGCGCGGTGAGGTTCGCCAATGTGGCGTAAGCCGTGCCGAAGTCGTCGATGGCAACCTTCACGCCGCGACTGCGGAGTCGTTCCAGCTCGGCCAGCGCCGACGGTCCAGCGGACACGATCGAGGATTCGGTGATCTCCAGGACCAGCCGGGTCGGGTCGAAGTCGTGTCGTCGCAGGGCCTGGTCGATGCGGCTGCGTAGGTCTCGGCCGGTGAGCTCGCGGGCGCTGATGTTCACTGCGAGACTCATGTGCTCCGGCCAGCTGCTGGCGGCAGTGAGGGCTAGGTGCAGGACCCGGTCGCCGAGCACCTCCGCAAGCCCTGCGGCTTCGGCGGCGATGACGGCCGGCAGGGTCGGGAGCAGTCGCCCGTCGGCCGTGGTCAGCCGCAGCAGAGCTTCGGCTCCGACCACGGACTGGGTATCGACGTCCACAACGGGCTGGAACACCAGCACGACCCGGTCGTCGCGGAGCCCGTCGCGGACGGCCTGCTCCAGTTGCAGACGGGCTTCGCCAGCTTCGAGCAGCTCGTTGTCGAAGACGTCGTGCCGGTCCCGGCCGCGTTCCTTCGCCCGGTACATCGCCGCGTCCGCGCGGCGAAGCAGCTGGTTGGCGTTGACGTCCGGTTCGTGGGCGAGGTCGACCCGGGCGATTCCGACGCTGGCTGTCACGGTCAGGGCGGTTTCGCCGGTCGTCACCTGCCGCCGAACCACGGCGGTGATGCGGTCTGCGAGGGTGCGCAGGTGTGCCAGGCCGTCGTTCTGCTCGAGCAGGACGACGAACTCGTCGCCGCCGACCCGGGCGATCGTGTCACTGGGGCGGATCGCGGTCTTCAGGTCCCGGGCGATGTCGACAAGCAGCTGGTCGCCGCGTTCGTGGCCGTGCCGGTCGTTGATCGGCTTGAACCCGTCCAGGTCGATGAACAGGGCGGCGACACTGCTGCTGGCTGACCGGCCGCTGCGGGCGATCTCGAAGGCGCGTTTGCACCGCTCGAGCAGCAGCCGCCGGTTCGGCAGGCCGGTCAGTTCGTCGTGCAGGGCCATTTCGGTGAGCCGCTGCTCGGCAGCGCGTCGGGCCGTAATGTCCTCGACCTGGACGAGGACAACCTGCCGGCCGTCGTCCTCACTGAGCCACGACAGCGCGACCAGCCCCCAGAGCTCGCCGGTGCCCGATCCGTATAAGGGCATCTCGGCGCGCAAGGTCCCTTCAGCGCCGGTCAGGAACTCAGTGATGGTGGCCTGGTCGGCGCTGTCGGTGAACTGCTCAGCCAGCGCGGCACCGATGAACGAGTCCTGGGTCCGTCCGAGCATCCGGGCCAGCGTCACGTTCACCCGGATGATCGCGCCGCACGGGTTGACCAGGAGCTGACCGACCAGGCCTTCGTCGAAGACCCGCCGCAGGCGTTCCTCACTGGCCCGCAGCGCTTCCTCGGAGTGCTTCTGGACGCGCTGGTCCACGATGAAGGCGACGATGCGCCGGGCGGTGCCGTCGCCCTCACGGACCACGATGACGCTCACGAAGGCAGGGATGTGCGCGCCGGACTTGCTTCGGTACACCCGGTCCTTGGTATAGCCGTTGAGGCGGCCAGCGAGGAGGTCCTTCGCGTCCGCGTCCGCAGCGGGAAACGCGTCGGGTTCCAGCAGGTCTCCGCCCTTGCGACCGACGAGCTCGGCTGGCGCGTACTCGAGCATGGCTGCGAGCGCGTCGTTGACAGTCGTGATGGTCCCGTCCGGCAAGCACTCAAGAATCCCGATCGGGGAGGCGGCGAACAGCGAGGTAAGCCGAGCCCGTTCAGCCTCAACAAGGTGCCGGTCCCGGGCACGTGACCGGGCTCCGCGGATGGTTACCGCGGTGAGCAGCACCACTACCAGCAGCGCGACTGCGAGAGCCAGTTGAAGATTGCGCTGAAACGGTCGAGCGGCCGCGAGCGCTGCTCCCGTCGGCAGGGCCGCGGTGACAGTCCATCCGAGCCCAGGCACGGGCCCGATGGCTTCAAGGTGACTGTTCGTGCTGGCGTTGCGGCTCTGCCCTGCCAGCGCCTGCCGGGTCAGGTCTGACACGGGCGGGGTGACTGGTTGACCGCGCTCATCGACAGTGAGCTCACCGTTCAGAGGTTGTCCGAGCTGGTCGGTGACGGTGATGGCGATGCCATCATCCTGCCGGGAGCCGTCCGCGAGCAGCCGCACGGAAGCGAGCTGCCACAGCACCGTGACGTACCCGACCCGGCGCGTGCCGTTCAGCACCGGTGCGGCGACCCCAACGACGAGCGGGTGCGCGGCGGCTGCGGAACGGTACCCGGACGACACGTACGGCGCGCCGGTGCGCTGTGCGCCCTTGAACCAGTCCCGGAAGGCGAAGTTCTTCCCGATCAGCTCGCGCTGGTACGGGTACAGCGCGACAGTGTTCCCGTCGAGGCTGGTGACGAACGCGGCGGGTGAGTCCTTGCCGCCGGCGAGCGTCGCGAGCTCGGCCTCGACGCGGGCGACCGAGTCAGCTGAGCCGGTTCTGAGGCTCGTGATGACGTCCGGGTGTGCGGCATAGGAGGCGACGGTGCGCTTGAAGTCGTCGGCCTGATGAGTCAGCGCCCGGACGGCTGCGTCCCGGTTGCTCCGGACCTGCCCTTCTCCGCTGCGAAGTGCGCTGTGGCGCGATCCTTGGCTGGAGACGAACGCGACCGCGCCGAGCAGCGCGAAGGCGACCACCGCGGCGCCCAGCGGCGCCGACACGGGGTGCCGTCGCCACGACCTGACGGGACGACCCGCGATCGCTGTCTTGCGCCGTGCCGACATGAACGCTTCTCCCCGTCGTCAAACAACCATCGGTCACGTACAGCCAGGCCGGAATGGCCCAATGTGACTGTTTCAGCCCCTAGCTGGAAGTTGCCCGCCTACTTCCCGGCGGCGGTGTTCGCCCGGCACAGGGGCGTCGATGTCGTCTGCGCGTCCCCGGCATCGCCAAGGCGGAAGCGGCACAAGCGAGTACGAACAACAGGGCTAGCTGCAGAATTTGGGGGGTCCGTTGAAACAGCGCGGCTGAGCCCACGACTCGCTGACGACGGTAAGGAAGCGTCGCTCACGCAGCCGCGTGCACTCATCTGCCGCTGGTCGCGCAGACTGCGACCACGACTTCGGATTGCCGCGATCCTGCAGATGGTCAGGTGTTGAACACCAGGCAGAAGGGGTGCCCGGCAGGGTCGGCGTAGACGCGGAAGTCCTCGGCGTCCGGCGGATCGGGAAGACGACGGGCGCCGAGCGCCATCACCTGCCGTTCCGCCTCGTCGACGTCGTCCACCTCGATGTCGAGGTGAAGCTGCTGCGGACGCGACGGGTCGGGCCACTGCGGCGGGACGTGGTCCGGAGCCAGTTGCACCGCGAGGCGGACGTCGCGGCCTTGGAGCGTCGTCCAGTCGTCCGAGCGATGCACGACCGGGATGTCGAGCAGCGCCGACCAGAACTGCGCCTCTGTGTCCATGTCCGCGGCGTCGAGCACCACGGTCCTCAGTCGTCCGATCATGGACGTGATTCTGCACTTCGCGCCGGCACCGGGGGACGATTCGGTGGCGCTCTCGGTCAGTCCTCGCTCGCGCCGCCTGACATCCGCTCATGCCGCGACGCGCGCCTGCGTCCCGCAGGCTTGAGGTCTACTGGCGGCTGCGAAGCCCAGTCCAGTGGACGGCAGCCGTCGTGAACCGGTGCGCTGCCTCCGTGAGCTCCAGCAGCAAGGCGTCGGGCACTTCGAGAGCCAGCGTGATCGTCCCCGGGCTGTTGTGCTCGGCCCCCACGATCATCTTCCCGAAGATGGCGGGCCAGTAGCGGCCGTGGGGCCACCCCGGAGCTCAGGGACCAGAGTCGCGCGAGCTTCTGTCGGTTCATCCCAAGCGCGGTGCCGGCGTCGAGGATCGTGCTTGTGGTGGTCCGCCCCAGCGCCCCCTTGCTCGATGGCAGGCCGAGCGTGGCTGCGAGCTTACGCACCTCGGCCTGGCGGTCCGCGGCCGACTTCGCAGGGGGCGCGGGCTTGTACCGCTCGGCTCGCTCATAACCGTCCCGGTCAGCCAGGTCGCTCCACCAGGCGGCAAGCGCCCGCCCTCGGCGCACCGCCGGCTCGTCGGGCCGCACAAGCCACACTGCCAGGGCGCTGGCCTCGAGTGCCCCCATGAGCAGCGCTATGGGTGGGTGTGGATGGAGACGGCTGTGCTCGCGGCCGAGCTGCTGACGGAACGTGTCGAGGTAGGCGACTGCGACGCCGACGCTCCCCGCCGCAATGTGCCAGCCGAAGTAGGGGGCCGTCGCCTGGGCGTCGGAGTCGAGGGCACTGCCGGGCTGCGGGCTCCCGGGGGTGCTGACCAGGGTGAGCCATGTGGTGACGTCCTCGTCGAGCAGCTCCCCCAACCGACCCTGCGTAGCCGAGCTCAGGGTCGTGCCAGGCGGCTGCGGGCGAGGATCGGTCACGCGTCACGCACCTGTCGCAGCTCGGGGGACCGGGGCTGCACGAGCGGTCGGTGCTTCATGCGCCTTCTCCGTGAGCCCGTCACTGTAGATGTCCCGGGCGATCGTGATCGACAAGTGAACGCGGCATAGGACTTCGCGGATGTGCGCTGGCTGTCAGTCCTCGGCTGCGGGTTAGGTGACCTCCGGAACATCCTCATCTGCCGCAACGCGCGCGCAAGTCGGGCCGCCCCCGGTCAACCGTCATCTCCTGTTGGAGCCGAACGTTCCGCCGAGAATGTTCGCGGCGCTCGTCGACCGGTCGCTGGACGCGATGGGCACCTTGCTGTTCACCGCCACCCCCCGCGAGGAACTCGACCAGATCAGGCAGTTCCGACGCCTGAGAGACCTCGCCTTCGCCGGTCAGCTCCGCGCGATCGTCGCCGGCCACACCCGCGCGACCGCCGCCCAACGCTTCTTCGCCGGCGGATGCCCCCCGCAGACCCTGCGGCCGCTGATCACCGACGCCCATCGGCCCACCGACCAGGCCCGCGTGTTCACCCCCGACGGCGACTACCGCTGGACCACCCGCGGCGGCTGGCCGTTCACCCGAAAACGCCTGGGCTACTGACCGCACCCCACCGCCAACAGCCCACCGCAAACCTCCACCGCAAGACCTGAGAACCCGCTACCCGCAAGGGATCCGGAACTCAGACATGTCCGAGCGGCGCAAGGCGGAGCGGCTGCCGGGAGGTGCTCGGCGCGCCATGCGGGAGAATTGAGCCATGATCTCCCCCCTTACTGCCCTCGAGCTCCCGGCCGGCTGGACGGCAGCCAGCCCCGGGTCGGCCGACGTAGCAGACCTGCACGATCTGCTGGTCCGCCACGAGCTGACGGCCCGCGGCGCGTCGTACGCCGCCCTGGAGGACGTCGAGAAGGACGTGGTCGGTGCCGGTGAGGCCGCGCGTTGGCACGCGATCGTGCGGGACGAGCAGGGACAGGTCCGCGGCTGGGCCACGGTCCACGACCGGGCCGCCGGGCGGTCCATCGTGGCGGTGGCCGTCGACCCCGACCTCGACGAGGCGCACGCAGATCCCTTGGCCCAAGCGCTGTTCGGCTGGATCGCCGACGTCTGCGTCAAGGTCGGCGCGGAGCGGGGAATCGACATGACCCAGATCGACAGCGGTGCCTTCGCCGCAGATGCCCGCCAGCAGCGCTGGCTGACCAAGGCCGGTTTCGACAAGGTGCGCACCTGGTGGCAGATGACCCGCCCGGTCGACCCGTCCGAGGCTGAGTCGATGACCGAGCCCGGCCCGGGCGTGATCGTCCGCACCGTCGGGCGCCAGGCCGATGGGCTGCCCGACCAGGACGACCTGATCGCCATCCACGATGTGCTCGAGACCGCCTTCACCGACCATTTCAACTACCACGAGGAGACCTTCGACGAATTCGTCTCGCGGCTCCGCGAGGACCCCGGTCACCGCTGGGACCACTGGTGGATCGCCGAGCTCGAGGACGAGGACGGCGGAGCGCCGCGGGCCGCGGGTGCGCTGGTGGGAGCGGTGTCGCCCGGCGGAGACAGCGGGCCCGACGGCAGTTACGTCGAATACCTCGGGGTGCTGCAGACCGCCCGCGGTCGAGGTGCGGCCAAGGCGTTGCTCAACGCCGTGATCGCCGACGCCGCCCAACGCGGACGTGACCGGGTCGGGCTCGAGGTCGACCAGGACTCCCCGACGGGCGCCGCCGACCTCTACACCTCGATGGGTTTCGTCACCGGCTATGTGACGCAGTCGTGGCACCGCGACGTGCCTGTCACCTGACAGCCCAGGGTGCGCTGTCGAGGCCCTCATCGAGGCGTCCGCCGGGAGCACAGTCACCGGTCCGGTAGTCGTCCGGCATCTGCGGGTAGACGAGCAGCCAATAGCTGCGCGCCAGCCGCCGGGCCTCCGCCTGCCCGGCACCTAAAAGCGTCGCCGTCAGCTGGTCGCGCTGCAGCGCCTCGCACTCGGTGATGGCTTCGGACGTCTCGCCCCGCATGTGCATCGCCTCGTGGGTCAGGACATGCACCGCCATCACCTGCCGGGTCGACGGGCGCTCCTTCGACCCCCCGAGGTAGTCGCGAAGGTCGCGACACGGGTCGCGCTTGATGGTCGCGGTCGGCAGCGGACGGCCGTCCGCGTCGAACGGCACGAAACCCAGCTCGGAGCCGAGATCCACCATTGCCGAGGCAGTCGTCTGGCACCGCACACTGACCGGATGCCCGACCAGCCGGGTCGCGACGGACGCCAGTCGGTGCTCGTGCGCCCGGCGCTGGGCACCGGGGATGGCGGCGACGAGGGCGAGCACCACCAGCAGCATCGCGGTCCAGGCAGGGAAGGGTCGCGGGCGGCCGAGGGCGTCGCGGCGACGCATGGTCCACCGCGAGACAAGGGCGAGCAGGCCCAGCAGGAAACCCAGGCTGAGCACGGTGAGCAGCGAGGGCACAGTCCTTGATCGGCCCGCCGCCGGGCACCCTGAACCGATCGGCGAGGATGCGCCGGTGGACGACATCCTCCAAGACGGCTCCCTCATGGTGACCCGAGCCGGCACCGTCGCGACCATCACCTTGAACCGGCCGGACAAGCACAACGCCATCAACCTGGCGATGTGGCAGGCCTTCAGCCGGCTCATGCCGGCCCTGGACCAGGACGACAGCGTCGACCTGGTGGTGTTCCGCGGCCCGCCCGGCGGTCCGTTCAGCGCCGGCGCCGACATCAGCGAGTTCACGACCCTGCGTCGCAACCCTGACGATGCCGAGCTCTACGGCGAGGCGGTCACGGGCGGGGAGCGCGCGATCCTCACCTTCACCAAGCCGACCGTGGCGATGGTCGAGGGCTTCGCGATCGGTGGCGGCTCGCAGGTCGCGCTGGCCTGCGACCTGCGGCTGTGCGCCCCCGACTCCCGCTTCGGCATCACGCCGGCCAAGCTCGGCATCGTCTATGCCCTGCCCTCCACGGCCCGCCTCGTCGACGTCGTAGGGCCCGCCTGGGCGTCGTACCTGCTCATGACGGGGGAGCTCATCGACGCGACCACCGCCCTGCGCATCGGTCTGGTGCACGAGGTCTCCGGCGATCTAGGGGCGCGTACGGCGGACCTGTCGGCCACCCTCGCCTCGCGGGCGCGGGTCTCGCTCCGCGGCGCGAAGGCGCTGATCGGCAAGGTGGTCGCCGGGCACCGCGAGGAGGACGACGAGGTGCGCGGGCACTACCACGACTCGTTGCACAGCCCGGAGTACGCCGAGGGCGTGGATGCCTTCCTGGCTAAGCGAAGTCCCGACTTCAGAGGCGCTCGAAAAGGTCCGGCGGGGGAGTAGGGGCGACCGGCGGGTCCGCGTCCGTCGCGGGGCGGGCGCCCTTCACGAAGGTGTGCTGGTTCTCGACGCGGGCCCGACCGATGCTGCGGGCCGTCACCCGGCGCAGGTCGTCGAGGGCGAAGGGTGTGTCGGAGCCGCCGAGCACCAGGTTGCCGAAGCGCCGCCCGCGGACGATCCCCGGGTCGGCGAGGACGACCACGTGCGCGAAGACCGTCGCGAGTGCCGCGGCCTGCTGACGGGCGAAGGGCAGCTGCCCGGTGTCGGCCACGTTGACGGCGTACAGGCCGCCGTCGCGCAGCACCGCCTTCACCTCCTGGACGTGCTCGAGCGTCGCGAGGTGACCGGGCACCTGCGACCCGGTGAACACATCGGCCACCACCACGTCGCTGGTCCCCTTGTGCAGGTGCGCCAGCGCCTCGCGACCATCCCCGACCCGGAGCCGAAACCCGTGTGTTCCCAGCTGTTGCCGCACCACTTCCGCCAGCGGCTCGTCGGCCTCGATGACCACCTGCGTCGACCCCGGACGGGTGTGCGCGACATACCGGGGGAGAGTGCACCCACCCCCACCGAGGTGTACGACGGAAAGCGGCGCGCCCGGTGTCCCCACCGCGTCGACCAGGTCGGCGAGGAGCCGGACGTAGTCGAACTCCAGGTGCCCGGGATCGTCAAGGTCCAGGTAGCTCTGCGGGGTGCCGTCGACGAGCAGCATCCAGCCCGCGGGCCGGTCGAGGTCGCGGACCAGCTCCGCCGTGCCGAACCGGACCGGCCAGGTGCCACCGGTCGGAGTAGGGGGGCGGCGGGACATGCCCCCATTGTCGGGGACGCCCCGACGGGGGTCCTAGCCGATCTCGTTGCCCTTGCCGTCGGTGCGGATGTCCGCGATGTCCTTGCAGGTGTCGCAGACCGGGAGCGACTTGGGGTCCTTGCTCGGGGTGAAGACGTGCCCGCAGAGGGCCTCCAGGGGCGTGCCGAGGATGTAGGCCTCGGTCACCTTGCCCGGGTTCTTCACGATGTGGGCCACCGAGCCGGGGTCCTGGAGCTCGCGCTCCTCGGTGCGTTCCTCGATGAGAGTGCTGGTGCCGATGAGTGGGGTCGTCATGACCCCATTCTGCGTCAGACCGCGTCGTGGAGGAACAGCTGCAGCTCACGCAGCCCGCGGGACGCCTCATGGGCGAGGAACCGCTCGCTGGGGCTGAGGGCGCTCAGACCCGGCGGTGGACGGTGTCCGGCGGGCAGCAGGGCCAGCCGGTCGGTGACGTAGTCGTCCTCGAAGCCCGCCATGTCGTCAATCGCCCGGGCGGCCCACCAGCGCGCCACGACGAGACCGACCAGCAAGGCGAGCACTCCGCCCACCACACTCACGAGGACCACCATGTCGAACCTCCAGGATCGGTTGTTCTCCGATCGGCAGGAGGGGGGTCGGTGATGAGCCCCATCTGGGGGATTCCTGCAGATGCCTCCCGGGGGACTGCGCAAAGCCGTCGATGGGGTTACCGTGGTCGTCGTACCAGTCCAAACATGGCCCCCGGTCCCACACACGTCGCTACGAGCGACACACCGCCGAGAGGCGACCTGAGGGCTGGTACGACGGCCGTCCCGGGGGAGACCCCGGGGCGGCCGCCTACGTCCACCGGCAGGGCCCAAACGGCAGGAGGCGACATGGCTGACGGCAGGCCGTCACGTGTCCGGACCATGCCGCCGCACCAGGTCGACGCCCATCCCGCCCTGGCCGGGTCGCAGGAGGCCGCTCTGGTGCTGCGCCTCGAGCAGGCCCTGGCCGGGCTGCCCGAGGCCGAACGCACCGCGGTGGTCGCGGCCATCGCCTTCGCCGGCGGGTCGGTCGGTGCCGCGATGGAGCTAGGGCTCGAGGTGGCCGACGCCGACGCCCTGACCCGCAACGGCCTGCAGCTGCTCAGGGCCGCGCTCGCCGACCTCGACCCCCACGGCAGCCCGCTGCTGTGAGTGGGCGGCTCCGGCGCTCACAGCCGGACGCCGTGGGCCCGTAGCCAGGCGACCGGGTCGACCGCCTGGTCGTTGACCCGCACCTCGGCGTGCAGGTGCGGACCGGTCGAGTCCCCTTCGTTGCCCACCAGCGCGATCGGCTGTCCTGCCGTCACCGGCCCGGACATCACGAGCAGTCGGCTCATGTGCCCGTAGACGGTGGTGATGCCCCCCTTGTGGCTGAGCACGATCTGGATGCCGAAGCCGCGCGCCGGCCCGGCGTAGAGCACGACGCCGTCGGTCATGGCGTAGACCGGCGCGCCGTAGGGGGCGGCGACGTCGATGCCGTCGTGGAACTGCACGACCTGCTTGATCGGGTGCATCCGCGGGCCGAAAGCTGAGCTGAGCCGGCCGACGACCGGGACGACCCAGCCGGTCCGGACCACGGGCACCCGTTCGTACTGCACCGCGTTGACCGACATCCCGCGGGCGACCTTGCGGGCCAGGGTGGCGCTCGCGTCGGCGTCACGCTGGGGGATCGACAGGAGCAACCCGGTGTGCGGCACCAGGCCGAGCTCGGAGGCCCGCTGGTCGTCCACGACCAGGCCGATCCCGGGCAGGGCAGTGGTGGCGAACGACCCGACCCGCAGGCGCAGCGGGAAGGTGGCCTGGGTCAGCACCTCCCCGCCCAGCGGCAGCTCGAAGGCCCGGCCCACGACGTGGGCCACCGCACCCGCCCCGTTGGCGACGGACTGCCAGACCTGGTCGCTCTCCGCCGTGCCCTTCGGGGTCCAGGCCCGGAAGGCATCCGGGTCGACCCCGACGGCAGTGGTCCGTCCTCGGCCGATGAAGACGGTGCCGGCACTGACCGCCAGGGCAGCGCGGGCGCCGGTGGCGCTGATGAGGGCACGTTCCTGGGCGCCGGTGATCGGCGTGCGGCTCAGGACGATCAGGTGGGCCGGCACCCGCCTGGTCAGCGCTGCGACGGCGACGGTCGGCGTCGGGGTGGGTGCGGCCTCGACGGGCGTGGTCGTCGCGCGGGTGGTGCGGGCCGTGACGAAGCCGGCGCCGGCTACCACGAGGGCGAGGGCCACGAGCAGGTGGGGGAGCCGGGTCAGCAGCCGCCGCGGGACCTTCATGCCGTGGGGAGCGGGATCCCGAGGAGCTGCTCGGTTAGCTCCCACAGCCGGGCGGCGGTCGCCGCATCGGAGCCCGTCGGATAGACGTCCAACAGCTCCGCGGGACCACGGAACTCGTTCCAGCGCGCCGGCCCGACGAACGACCCGCTCGGGGCGGACAGCGCCCGCAAGGTCGGCTGCGCCCCGGCCCGGGCCGACTGCAGGGCCACCGGCCCGACGACCTTGGCGAACGGCACCAGCCCGCCGCGCCCGTTTTCCTGAAGCGGCCGGACGAACTGGTTGGTCCAGCTCCCCCCGGGGTGAGCGGCCACCGAGGCGACGCTGG
>JANOTZ010000248.1:0-5870 GCA_031416735.1 Frankiales bacterium | reverse complement strand
AGAGCAGGGGTCGGGCCCGGACGATCGCGGCGAAAGCGGCGTGCCTGATCACCCGCCCCACCAAGAAGCACCTGACCGTCACGACGCTGCGCGATCGGTGGGCCGGGCAAGCCACCGAGGCCGGCTTCAGCCCCGAGGACCTCGCGAAGCTGCTCACGAACCGGCACGGGCCGGCCACTGTGGACACCGTCGGGCTGGTCCGGGACGTGCTCAGCGGTGACGGGGTCACGAGGGAGACCGCGACCTTCACCCAAGGCACCGTGCTGCGGGAACTGTGCAGCCACCTGCCGGCCGGCGCCCAGGTCAGCACCGAACAGCTCCTGACCCTCGCCAGCAGCCTGGTCGCAACGGCGGACGTCATCCCCGTGCTTAGCACCGAGGGTCGCGCGTACACCACCGTGGACATGCTCACCGGCGAGCAGCAAGCCCTCACAATCGCGGGCCGCACCGACACCCACCATGCTGCGACCGACCCAGCGACGGCGGCGGCCGCGATCGCCCGGAGCAGTCTGCGCCCGGACCAGCAGCGCGTCGCGTTCGCGCTGCTCACCGCAGGGCGCCCGGTCGAGGTCGTGACCGGACCGGCAGGGTCCGGCAAGACCGCCGCGCTGAAGGTCGCGACCGAGCAGTGGCAACAACACGGCCTCCCCGTCGCCGGCACCGCGGTCGCGGCCCTGACCGCCCAGGGCCTCAGCCAAGCCACTGGCGCCCCCGCCGTCTCCCTCGCCCGGCTCCTCCACGACCCGGACCGGCACCTGCCCAGCGGTGGGGTGCTGCTGCTGGACGAAGCCGGGATGGTCGGGACCCGGCGACTCCTCACGCTCCTCGAACTCACCCAGGCCCGGGAGTGCAAGCTCGTCCTGATCGGCGATCCCGCCCAGCTCCCGGAGATGGAAGCCGGCGGTCTGTTCGCGACCCTCGCCGCGCAACCCACCGCGCGCCGGCTCGACGGGCACGGCCGCCAGCAGGACCCGTGGGAACGCGACGCCCTCGGTGCCCTGCGGGCGGGCAGCACTAAACAGGCCCTCGACGCCTACGAACAGCACGGCCGGCTGCACACCGCCCCCGACCGCGACACCCTCCACGAGCAGGTCGTCACCACCTACCTGCACGCGCGGGCCGGCAGCACCGACCCGTGGCAGACCGTCGTCCTCGCGCCCAGCCGCGAACAGGTCCAGACCCTCAACCAGCAGATCCGACAACGCCTCCGAGAGACCGGCCAGCTCGGCAGCACAGCCCTGCACGTCGAGACCGCCGACGGGGCGGTGGAGTACCGGCGCGGTGAGCAGGTCCTGATCACCCGCAACGACCATCGCCGCGGACTGCTCAACGGCACCACGGCCGAAGTCACTGAACTGAGCGACCACGCGTTGACGCTGTCCACCACGGACGGCGGGACCGTGACCGTCGACCGGGGCTGGCTCGAGCGAGGCCACCTGGACCACGGGTACGCGATGACGATCCACAAGGCCCAAGGCCGGACCGTCCACACCGCCCTGCTCGTCGGGGACCTGAGCCTGCCCGCCGAGGCCGGGTACGTCGGACTGTCCCGCGGCACCCACGCCAACCACCTGTTCCTGCACACCGCGGTCGCCCCCCGCGGCGAACCGGCCTGCCAACCGACCGCGGCATGGCGTCGACCCCCAGCTCCGGAGCCGGACCGGACCTCGGCGCTGACCCGCAGCAGCCAGCAGCACCTCGCCAGCCACCAACTCCGGGCGGAAGGACGACCCCGATGACCCACGATCCGAACGACCGAGCCGGGCTGCTGGCACTGGCAGCCCGCAATCTGCTGGAGACCCAGCGCGCCCTGGCGCCCGACGAACGCCAGAGCGCGACCGTGCTCCTCGCCGACCTGTACGCGACGGGTCTACGGCACGGCATCACCCCCGAGCACTGGGCCGCCGTCGCCAGCCTCGGCCACGAGACCATCGACGCGCTGCGCCTACGCGACTGCCTTCCTGACCTGCGCCCGACCCAGTCCGACGAGCGTGGCCTGGCCCCTTCTTGGACTCCCCCGCTCCGCCTCGACCAGGGGAGAGAGCGGTGACCGCGACCTCCGCGCTGTGCCCGGCACGCTGCTCGTTCTTCGCCGCATCCCCTGCGCAGCAGGCCATCACACGGTTGCTCCAGGCGGCCAACGGCAACCTTTCCGAGGTCGCGGAGGTTCTGCGCTTGGACCGGAGCACGGTGTACCGGCTGATGCGCCGTTCGTGGCTGCGGTACGACGCGGCCGACGCGATCGCGGTCGCTCTCGGCCGTCACCCGGTTGAGCTGTGGCCGGAATGGTTCGCCACCGGACCCGAGACAGGAGCGCCGTCATGACAGCTGTGCCCACCGAGACGCCTCGGCACGGCGCGGTCCTCACGGTCGACGAGGCTGCTACGTACCTGCGCATCAGCCGGGGTCTCGCGTTCGCGGCGGTCCGCGACGGGACCCTGCCAAGCATCCGGATCGGTCGCCGCATCCTCGTCCCGCTGCGTCAGCTCGAGGCGCTTCTCGATGGCGATGACCCAGCCAGCTCGTGAAGCAGGAGCCCGCTGCCAGTGCGACAAGTACTGGGTGGTGATCGCACGTCCGACGGACTCCGATCGATTGCGTGAGGGGTCGATCAAGAGCGGCGGCGACCTCGGGCTGCGAGGGCCGCCACTGCCTCGGCAAGCGTCTCAGCGGTCGGCCGATTGACCGGTGGCTGCCCCAGGGCGTCGCAGCACGGTGGCTTGCTCCGCTCAGCGGCAGGCACCTCCAGCTCGAGGGCCGTCAGGAGCATCTCGTAGACGTCTGAGGCCGTCCGATCGTGAGGACCGACGGCCAGCACAACGGCGTGTGTAGGGGCTGGCCAGGTGATGAGCATCCGGTCGTTGCCGTACAGGTGGCGACAGCAGACGTGCTCCAGTTCGGCACCGGCGAGGCGGTACCCCGCCGCTTCGCAGCCGAGCACCATCAGTTCCTCGAGGGCCCGCCGCGCCACCTGAGCACGTCGACCGCGAAGCGCCCTGATCTGGCCCTCAGCCGTTCGCGTCAGGTCGACGTCGATGGCCTCGGCCTCTTCTTCGGCGGCAGCAGCTCGTCGAGGCCGCTCGGGTCAAGGCGGCGCACCCGGCCTGAGGCCAGATCGGCTTGTCCTCGAATGAGGTCGTCGCCGGCGAGCACGCCGCGATCGCGAAGGACGCGAAGCACCTCGGCCAGCAGGTGCCGGTCGTCCCGATGATCGCGAAGCTCGTCCACGACCGTTTTGGTCGCAGCCAAAGACATCACGCCTATTCGCACGGGGCCGGAACCTTCCAGGGCCACCAGTGCTCCGGCTTCGATCCACGCCCGGACCGTGGGTGCCGAGACACCAAGGACCTGCGACGCCTCGGCAACCTTGGCGCCGCGGTCTCGCTCGGCGACGTGCTCCCGTACCGCATCCAGCGATCTGCGGCGCGACACGTCACGTTCCTGGCCGGCGAGCCGCTGCAGCGTGATGAGATCCTCGACAACCCCGGCCAACGACATGACATCAGGCTACCTCGGCACTTTCGGAAAACCCACAAGAACCGAAAGCCGATCACCTGACCAGCCTGAGGCTGGGACCGGGCTCGACGACGACAGAAGGGGGCGGCGTCGGCTCGGTGGGCGCGGGCGGCTGCTGGGCTGCAGTGACGGCGGCGTCGAAGGTCGATCGCAGTCCCTCGAGGCGTCCTGGCACGAGGTGGCCGTAGAGGTCGACGGTGTGGGCGATCTGGCTGTGCCCGAGGACGAACTTCAGCTCCGCCAGGCTGGCCCCGGAATGGGCGAGCAGCAGGCTCGCCGCGGTATGTCTCAAGTCGTGAAAGTGCAAGGACTCCTTACCCACCGCCGTCCGGGTCGGCTTCCAGGCGTCGCGGTAGAAGTTGCTCTTGCTCATCCAGGTCCCGACCGGGCTGGCGAACACCGCGTCCCCGTCGGTCGGCCCGAGGGTCGCGAGGTGCTGCTCGAGCCGCTCGGCGAGCGCCTCGACGATCGGGACGTCCCGCAGCCCGGCGCGGCTCTTGGGTTCCTCACGCAGCAGCCGCGGCTGGCGGCTGTTGACCTCGGTCAAGTTGTGCCGAACGGTGATCCGCCGGCCGGGCAGGTCGATGTCGTCGCGGCTGAGCCCGAGCAGTTCGCCCAGCCGCAGCCCGGTGAACAGTGCCGTGGCGATGGCGCATTGCCAGTCCGCCGGCGCCGCCTCGATCATCGTGAACGTCTCCGGCAGGGTCAGGACCGCGGGCCGTCGGGAGTAGGCCCGCGGCATCTTCACCCCGAGCAGCGGGAGCACGTCCAGGTGCCCGTCGATCTGCGCCGACCGCAGGATGCTGCGGAGCACGGCGATGTGCTGCCGGACGCTGCTAGCGGCCAGCGGACCGGCGACCTGCTCGGCGACCCAGCCGCGGACCTGATGCGGGTGGATCTTGGCCAGCGCCATCGGGCCGAAGACCGGGAGCAGCTGGCCGCGCAGGATGCTGCGGTACCGGTAGCGGGTCTGCTCCTTCAGCGGCGCAATCTCGATCCAGGCCTTCGCGTACGTCGCGAACGTCGTCGTCGACTCGCGCTGGTAGGAACCCAGGGCGAGCTGGTCGTCGATGCAGCGCTTGAACGCCTCCGCCTCGGCGAGGGTGTCGCCGGCCTTGCGGGAGTACTGCCGGCCGGCCTGGTCGCGCCAGGTGTAGGTGAAGACGGCGCCGCGGTGCCGGATGCCGGCGGGCAGCCGCTTGCGGGGGCTCACGAGAGCGCTCCGAGGGCAGCGTCCATGTCCTCAGGGTGACCAGCGACTGTGGCAGGTTCGGCCCTCCCGACCGAGTAGTCCCTCGCTGTGACCGAGAAACAGGGCCCGATCTCGACCGAGGGATTATCCGGGCCGTCGGGTGTTGAGCGTGAAAGTTGTGAGCATTCTGTGAGCATGATCTTGGTCGGGCCGAATAATCCCTCGGTCAGAGACTCTCTGACCTGCGGCTATACCGTGGGGCGGGTGGGGCTCGAACCCACGACCGAGGGATTATGAGTCCCCTGCTCTGACCAGCTGAGCTACCGCCCCTTTTGGTGCATCGTCGCAGGTCAGAGGCCATCCCCCTGCGCCCGGTCGTCCTTGATCTGTGTGACTTCGGGGTCGTCGTGCCCACTACGTGCCCGATCGGGCGGGCTCGCAGGGTCATGTGAGGCGGCCTGCGCGCTGCGTCGGACAACGTCGAGGTGGTCCGCCACGGTGCGGTCGCCGCCGCTCATGGGCCGTGCATAGTGGCGCGTGGTGACGCTTGAGCGCGCATGGCCGAGTCGGCGAGCTGCCTCCAGCACCCCGTCGCTCTCGGCCACCCAGGACGCACAAGACGCCCGGAGACTGTGGGGCGTGACGTTCACCAGGCCGAGCCTCCGGCAGGCAGCGTCGAAGGTGCGACGCAAGCTCCGATAGCGGACCGGGCCGCCGGTCCTGCTCGTGAACAGCAACGCCTCGGTCGACAGCGCGACCTGCTTCCCGAGGTGCGCCTCCAGGTCCGCCAGCAGGCTCCGTGGCAGGGGCACGTCCCGAACCTGGTGGGTCTTGGTGGGTCCGAAGGTGAACTGCCCCCGGATCTCGGTGAGGCTCTCGGACACGATGAGCCGACAGCCCAGCACATCGACGTGGCGGCGCCGAAGCGCGAGCACCTCCCCGATACGCAGCCCCCCGTAAGCCATGAGCTCCACCATGAGTGCAAGCGACGGATTCGGCCGGATCGGCTGGCAGCGGCTGCGGTCCTTGCCTCGCGATCGGGAGCCGTCGCGGAGGTGGCCGGCGAGCAGTTCGACCTGCAGGGTGGTGAGGATGGTGGGGTCGTGTTCGGGCAGTCGAGGAAGCCGGTGGTGCTTGCCGCAGGGGTTGCTCTGCAACAACC
>JANOTZ010000247.1:0-3194 GCA_031416735.1 Frankiales bacterium | reverse complement strand
CTGCGGAGTCTGTCGAACGAGGCAGAATGTCAATCTCGCCGGACGCAGCGTCTGCGCATCGGCCTGGCGCTGATTGCCGTGGCCGTCCTGATCCGAACGCGTGCTCGGCGTCGCAGCCACGCATCGGGTGACATCGGCAGTCGCGGTCAGGTGCCGCTGCACGGCGCAGAACGAGAGTCGTTCGCCTAGGTGGGTAGCGCCGAACTATCCCGGTCCGACGCGCCCGACGCGCCCGACGTGCCGAACGGGATCAGGCGTTAGCCATCTCGCAGACTTTGGGCGGTCCGGTGTTCCGTGGCGCCGCGCGCAGCGTTGCCGGAGTTCTGTCGGGTGATCCGCGAGGAACCCCTGAACGTCCTGCTCCGCAAGCCCCGTGATGCGGTTGTCCGGTCGTCGCCGCACCAGGGCGAGTCGGGAAAGTGGATGACCTGCCGCCAAGGTTCCAAGTCGCATCCGGTGTCCCAGAGGTTGGCTATGAGCCGAAGCGCGGCTCCTTGCTGGCGCGCATGAGCAGGCTTGCGTAGTAAGTGGAGGGGCCGAGACCTCCGGGAGCGCCGGTCGTTGCGATGATGTCCGATCCCTTGTCCAGGCTGTCGAGGGAAGCAGTCCAGGGTGTTGGGTAGGCGCTGCCGCGTGCCTGAATGATGGTGGTGGACGTTCCGGCGTAGCGGCCGTCCATACCCGCGCCATCAGGTCGCGCCGCCTCGCTGCTCACGGCGATCTCCCACGGCCCATCGGGGGTAGTGAGGTGCATCGGCTGAATGCCACTCAGGGCTACGTTCTCAGGCAGATACGTTTGCCGCGTGAGGGCCGGGCCCTCCTGTGCACCTCGAACGGAAGTCAGGATCGGTGCCGTGACGTCGAGCAGGGCGCCACTGATGGCGACGAGGTGCCTGGCGCCGTCTCGAGAGACCACCCGGATGCGTTGCAGAAGTTGCGGCATGTCCTGCCATGCTTGCCGAGCGCTTGAGGACGCCTGCATGACTGACTCGACAACGACTGGCCCGGCTTGCCAGACCTGGTGGATGCTCGTGCCTCCTACCGCACCGTAGGCGTCGTAGGACGGGTCCGCCTGCGTCGTACGATCGCTGAACTTGCAGCTGCCGAGGAACGACCCCACCGTGTCGGAGGTCAGGATGGGTGAGATCGGTCCGGTACTGAGGGGGATTTCCCACGGTGGGAGCTTTCCGATAGCGCGAGTCTCGGCAGTCGCGGATGTCAGCTCGTAGGCGACACCGTCCACGGTTACGACCCCCGGCGTCAGGGTGCCCACCTGCGTGGGGATGCCGGCACCTCCACGCAGTGCGGTCCGACCCCTCGCCGATACCGGCGTCCCTGTGATCGGCGAGCCAGCGTTCTGCTCGACGCTGAAGTAGCAGCCATAGCTCCCGCCGTCGGGCTCAGCCGCGGGCACCTCTGGGGTCAAGGGAAGCATCAGGTTTGTGCTGCCCTTGACCGTGCCGAGCCGGCGGACTCGATCACCGACTCCGATCGTCAGGTCGGCCCCTTGCGGGGACTCGAGGGCGATGGACGCCATCGACGCGGGAAGGGAGATCGGGTGCAACCCGCCCTGTAGGACCAAGACCATGAACGTCGCCGCATTGCTGTGGATCCCGGACGAGGGTTCAACGGTGTCCGCGCCAAGAACACCCGAGATGCCCGCTTCCACAGTGAGTGCCGCGTTCTTGCCCGTCCCCGTGACTTGCATCCGCGTGATCCGGACCTGGGCGCCGGGCGAGCTGACGGTGAGCCCAAGCAGGAGCGTGGTGGCGACGGCATCACGGGTGGCCAACGGCAACCTACGACTTACCAGAACGGACTTGGTCCGGCCGTCCACGGCCCCACCCACGGCCCGGACCATGCCTTGGACAACCGTCGCGGTCGCCGACTGGCTCCCGGCGGCGGTCGCATAGCCCACCTTGCGGTCCGGGGTTTGCAGTACGTCCATGACCGCCGAGCCGCGGCGCGCCCCAGCCGCAGCGGGCTTGCGACCGCTGGCGACCGGCCACTGGAACTTGGTGCTCGCATACGCATAACTGTCACCCGGCAGAATCACCGAGGCTGCGGCAGGGTCACCGGCAACGACGGTGCTCACCACCCCCGTGCTGCCCTTGCGCACCCAGAGCGCCGGGTAGAGCCGCCGCCCGATCACCGACTCGTCGGAGGCGAACACCGGGTTCACCGCACTCGACAAACCCACCGTCAGGCCGCCGTGCACCAGCGCCCCAACCGTCGAAGGGGGCAACGCAGCCGCCGGCGATACCACGAGTTCCGACGACCCCGTGGGTAGGACCATCGGAGCGGAAGGCGCGACGCGTTGCGCGTATGACAAGGCCGACATCCCAGCCGCCCGGACAACCCTCACCCCGTCAGCAGCGGGTCCCGTGCTCGCACCGGCAGGGACCACCAGCACCGACACAGCCACCAGGCCAGCAACCCACCCCGGACCCCGCACAAGCTCCCCCATCCAGCAATCGTCTGGCCACAAGCAGGCGTGGTCAGTTCCCTACTTCGCCATCGAGCCAGCAACACCTGCAAGGCGCGGGTCGGTCCCGCTGCTGCACGTCGATACACCTGGCCGCTTGGCAAAGTGGCGGCGCTACCCTCCAGCAGTGATGAACCTGCTGGCCCGGCGCCCGGTTGCGTCTGCAGTCATTGCCTGGCTCCTGTTGGCGAGCGTTACCCGCGGGGTCCTCACCGCAGCCTCCGACGTGGAGCAGCGCGACTGGCCCGTCTGGGTCCTGACTGGGTTGGTTGTCTACGGAGCCTTCGCCATCTGGATGACGACAACCGAGAAGTTCACCGCAAGTCAGGCAGCGGTCGCTGAGCGAACCATCGGCGTGCGCTTCGCCATGGCAGCTACTCCGGTGATCCTCTCGTCCGGCCTCGCCTTCCAGGGCCTTCCGTCTTGGGCGATCGTCACGGCACTCGCGCTCTCAGGGCTCATGCTCGCCGCAGTGGCGGGACTTGCGCGACGTGAGCAGGCGGGTGCGTCGACTGACCACGGGTAGGGCTGTCCCCATCGTGAGAGCCGGCCTTCTTCACCGGCCGAACCGTGGGACAACCCAATATGGCAGGCTTCCGAAATGCGCAAAGTCAGGACTCGCGGCCTCTCGGCACTGGGGGCGGCATGCAGTGTGGTGCTGCTGGCCGCGTGCGCTGGGAACGCGGGCGTGGACGACCTGTGCGCGGCA
>JANOTZ010000246.1:0-8250 GCA_031416735.1 Frankiales bacterium | reverse complement strand
CCGACACGCACGGCTGCGCGGCAACAGGAGGTAGATCGCTTCACCCTCCCGGCCGATCTACCCCTCGTGGTCGCCGACACGCACGGTTGCGCGGCAACAGGAGGTAGATCGCTGCGACCTCCCGGCCGATCTACCCCTCGTGGTCGCCGACACGCACGGTTGCGCGGCAACAGGAGGTAGATCACCGCGACCCTCGGGCGTGGACCGGGCGAAGGAGACGCGTGTTGGCCGAACTCAGCGAACGGTGACGTTGGTGTTCGCGCTCTCGGGCTGGCAGACGCGGCACGCCTTGAGGTCCCGGGCCTGCGCCTCGGCGGGCGTGAGGTAGTTGACCTCTTCGCGACCGTCGACCAGGCGGCAGCCGGGGACGTGGAAGGAGGCGGTGCCGGCGACGACCAGGCCGGACACGTCACCGGGGGAGACGGCGCGGGTGCCACCAACGGCGCCACCAACGGCGCCACCACCGACGGCAGAGCCGCCGGCGGCCAGCAGCTCGGCGATCTCGCTGAGCTTGATCTCGAGCAGGACCCGGTCCTGGCGGGCGTTCTGGACCACCATGAAGGCGGAGCCGAAGATGACGAAGGCCACGCCCAGGACGCCACCAGTCAGGATGTAGGGCATCTGCTCGACGATGGTGTCGTTGCTGCGGATGCCGTTGGCGCCTGCACCGATGATGAGCAGGCCCACGCCGACCAAGATGATGGACATTGGGTTGCCCATCCGGCCGAAGCTGACGGGCCGGTGATCGTTGGACATGGGGTGCCTCTCGTGCGGCATGGGGGAAGCGGTTGCCTCTATCTTCGCCCATCGGCGGCGAATTCCTGCTCATGAGCAGCGGTGGATCGTCACCAGTTGCCGGGTGAATCGACACGAGTTGGCCGAGTTGATCGGCACCGGAAGCTCGGTCAGCCGGCCCGGCGACGGCCGCGCCGGGCGCGGAGGTAGTCGCTGACGACGTATTCCCCGAGGCGCGTGGGGTCGGCAGCGAAGACCCGACCGCCGTTGCGCTGGGCCAGGTGCTCGACGAACGACACCAGCCGAGGCTCGTCGTCGAGCATGAACACGTTGATGGTGGCGCCCCGTCGGGTGATGCGCTCGACCTCCGCCAGGGTGAGCTCGAGGGTCTCGGGCATCGGCGGCCAGGCGAAGTCGGCGTACCCGTCCCGGGTCAGGTGGGCGGTGGGCTCACCGTCGGTGACGACCATGACGATCGGCTCGGCCTGCGGGTGCTTGCCGAGGAAGCGGCCGGCCAGCATCAGCGCGTGCTGCAGGTTGGTGCCCTGCACCCGCTGCGGGTCCAGGCCGGCGAGCTGCTCGGGCCGCAGCACCTGGGCGTAGTCGCTGAAGCCGATCAGCTCGATGCTGTCCTGCGGGAACGCGGTGGTGACCAGCGAGTGCAGCGCGAGGGAGGTCTGCTTGGCTGCCGCCCATGTGCCTCGCAGTTCCATCGAGAAGGACAGGTCGACGAGCAACGCCACCGCAGCCGTCGTACGCCGCTCGGTCTCCACCACCTCGAAGTCCTCGACCCGAAGGCGGACGGAGGTGTCGTGCGTCGCGGCGGAGGTGGTGTGGGTCGCGGCGGACGCGCGCGGTGAGCGGAGCACGGCGTTGCGGACCGTGCGCACCACGTCGAGGGGCTGCTCGTCGCCGAACTGCCAGGCCCGGCTGCTCCCGGTGATCTCGCCCGCGGCGCCGGCGTCCCGCAGGTCGTGCCCACCGCGCCCCTTGGCGTCGAGCTGCGAGAAGACCTTGCGCAGCGCGGTGGCACCCAGGCGCCGGACGGCGCGCGGCGAGAGCTCGAGCCGTCCGTTGCCGTCCCGCACCAGATAGCCCTGGGCCTGCAGCTCCCGCTCGATCCGCTGCAAGGCCTGGACGTCGTCGAGGGCAGCCCGACCCAAAGCCCGTTGTACGGCGTCCTCATCGATGTCGTCCAGCGACGCCCCCGGGTAGTCCTGTCCCAACGCCGACGCGAGGTCGTCGAGATCGGCCAGCTCCTCCAGGGCGGTGGTCGCGTCACCCATCCCGAGTCCCTGCTCGCCCGACATCCGCTCGCGGCCACCCCAGGGCAAGTCGGGTCGGGCGTTGCGGAGCGAGTCGCCGAGCTGCGCGAGCTGGGACTGCAGGTCCAGGTCCATCGCCCCCGCCATGAGCTCGCCGAGCTCCTGGCGTTGCTGCGGGGTGAGTGAGTCCATCAGCCGTTGCGCGGCCGCCGAGCGGCGGGCCAGCTCGTCGACGAGTTGCTCGAGGTTCTGCGGCTGGGAGGGGAAGAACTCCCCGTGCTTGGCCATGAACGCGTCGAACTGCTCCTGGGTGTGCGCGCCGCGAGCGTCGGCCTCCAGCATCGCGTTGAGGTCGGCGAGCATGTCCTTGACGCGCTGCAGGTCCTCCGGGCTCGCGCCCTCCAGCGACTGCTTCATCCCCGTGAACTGCGCATCGAGGACCTCGCGCCGCAGCAGGTCCTCGATCCGTGCGTAGGCCTCGCGGGCCTCGGGGCTGCGCCAGGAATAGTCCTTGAGCTCTTGTACGGCGCGGGCGGTGTCCGTCGGCAGGGCATCGAGCTCCAGCTCGGCCATCCGGGCGGCGTCCGACGGGTCGGGGAACAGCTCCTGGCGCTCGAGCTCGACCGCTTCCTCGAGCAGCGCCCGGACCTCCTCCAAGGTGCCGTCGAGGCGACCGCGCTTCCGGGCTTCGCGCTGCTGCTTGGCAACCTTGCGCCGCAGGTCGTCCAGGCCGCGCAAACCGTTGGTGCCCTGGCGCATCAGCTCCCGTAGCGCCTGCCGTGGTGAGGCCCCGGCAAGCACCCGCTCGCCGATCTCGTCGACCGCCTGCGCGACGTCGTAGGGAGGCTCGAGCGGATCCCGGCCGCCCGCCCAGGCGCCGTACCGGAAAGAGGAGGAGCTCATCGGGCGAGTTCCGGCGGTGAAAGGGCCCGGGTTCCTCTCGGCGCGCGGTCCGCCGGGTCGCAGGTCACGGCTCGTCCTGGGAGTGCCGTTCCTCCAGCCAGGCCTCATAGGCGAGCCGGCGGCGCAGTCGGATGGCGTCGCGGACCGGACGCATCATCGGCCGGATGACCGTGAGATAGACGATGGCCATGGCGATGAACAGCCAGGCGTCGGCCACGTCGAGCCAGGTGATCGCGTAGGCGATGGTGAAGAACAGCACCGCCGACACGACACCGACGAGGAGCACCCGGCGGCGCAGGGCGTAGGTGTCCGGGACGCCCAGGGGCAGGTCGTCGTTCATCGGCCGTAGACCGTCCGGTTGCCGACCGAGTCCTTGGCCAGCCGGCGATTGAGGTGCAGACCTTCGAGGGCGAAGACCAGCGCGGCCGCGGCCAGACCGGGGGACTCCTCCTCGACACCGAGCCGTCCCAGCAGCTGCGCCAGGCCGACGACGCTGCCGAGGTCGGCCAGCAGCTGCCCGGCCGGGACCAGGTCGCCGGTCTCCAGCAGCCCGCCCTCGTCGAAGCGGCCCTGCAGCCCCGACAGGTCGAGTCCGGCGAGCAGCGCCCGGAAAGTGTCAGCAGTTGCCTTACGCAGCAGGTGATGCAGCACCTCGAGCTCGCGTCCCTCCTCGGCCGCCTCGAACTCGACCTTCCCCCGAGCAGCGGGTACGACGGAAGGCAGGTCACAGATCCGGGCGACCGCCTCCGGCTCCCCCGTCACCGCCGCACGGCGCACCGCGGAGGCGGCGATCGTCTCGGCCGCCGCGATGGCGAAGCGGGCCGAGACCCCGGAGCGCTGGTCGACCTGCGGTGACTCGCGGACCAGCCGGGTCCAGCGCGCCACGATCTCGAGCAGATGGTCGGGCAGAACCACGACGGAGCCGGGCCACTGCAGCACCGCTTCCTGTCGGATCAGGTCGAGCTCGTGCGCCAGGTCGATGGGGTAATGGGTGCGCACCTCGGCGCCGAACCGGTCCTTCAGCGGCGTGATGATGCGGCCGCGGTTGGTGTAGTCCTCCGGGTTGGCCGAGGCGATGAGCAACAGGTCCAGCGGCAGCCGCAGGGTGTAGCCGCGGACCTGGATGTCGCGCTCCTCCAGGACGTTGAGCAGCGAGACCTGGATGCGCTCGGCGAGGTCGGGCAGCTCGTTGATGCTGAAGATCCCGCGGTTGGTCCGTGGCACCAGCCCGTAGTGGACCGTCTCCGGGTCGCCGAGGGTGCGGCCCTCCGCCACCTTGATCGGGTCGACGTCCCCGATGAGGTCGCCGACGGACGTGTCCGGGGTGGCCAGCTTCTCGCCGTACCGCTCGCTCCGGTGCCGCCAGGTGACGGGGGTGCTGTCGCCCTGCACCTCGACGAGCCGCTGGCAGCGGACGCACACCGGGTCGTAGGGGTGGTCGTTGATCTCGCAGCCCGCGACGACCGGGCTCCACGCGTCGAGCAGGCCGGTCATGCTGCGGATCAGCCGGGTCTTGCCCTGGCCGCGCTCGCCGAGCAGCACCAGGTCATGGCCGGCGAGCAGGGCCCGCTCGACCTCGGGCAGGACCGTCTCGTCGTAGCCGAGGATGCCGGGGAAGGTGGGCTCGCCGGCGGCAAGGCGGGCCAGCAGGTTGTCGCGCACCTCGGCCTTCACGGAGCGGCGTACATGCCCGCTGGCGCGGAGCTTGCCCAGCGTCGCCCGGTCCGGCGGGTGCGGTGTGCTGGAGGCGGAGGCGGTCACTGTGCCAACGCTACGTCCGACATCCGGAATCCGCACGGGGCACACTGTCGGCATGGGGCGTTTCGGGGACGGGATCGGTATCGGGTCCGACGTGGTGGCTGCGGCGGAAAGCGCGGTCGCGGCGGCGCTGGCGCCGTTGGGCGGCCGGGTCCCCGACCTCGCCGTGGTCTTCGCGTCGGGCGATGCTGCGGACCTCGGCAAGGCGGGCGAGCGGGCCTGTGAGCTCACCGGTGCGGCCGCGACCCTCGGGTGCAGCGCCGGCGGCGTGATCGGCGGCGGGCAGGGCGTCGAGGGGGTGTCCGCGGTCAGCGTTTTCGTGGCGGTGCTGCCCGGTGCGACGCTCCGCACGTTCCACCTCGAGGTGATGCCTGCCGACCGGGGGTCGGCGGTGGTCGGCCTCCCGGAGCTCGACCCGTCGGGGGATGAGGTCGCGGTGCTGCTGGCCGATGCCTTCAGCTTCCCGGTGGACGGGTTCGTCGCGCAGGCCGCGACGGCCTACTCGGGCCTGCCTTTCGTCGGGGGCATCGCGCACGCGGGCAGCGGCCGCGGGTCGACCCGGCTCTGGGTCGATGGCCGCACCGTGGACCGCGGAGCGGTGGGGCTGCTCATCGCTGGGGCCTCGGCGCGTCCCCTGGTGTCGCAGGGATGCCGTCCGGTCGGTCCGCCGATGACGGTCACCGCGGCGCACGGCAACGTGATCTCCGCCCTGGCCGGTCAGCCTGCGCTGGAGAAGATCCGGCACGTGCTGTCCGACCTGACGCCGCCGGACCAGGCCCTCGCCTCGTCGGGGCTGCAGATCGGCATCGCCGCCGACGAGTACACCGAGGACCACAACTACCTGGTGCGCCCCATCCTCGGCACCGAGCCCGGGACGGAAGGCATCGTCGTCGGGGACCTCGTCACGGTCGGCCAGACCGTCCGGCTGCAGGTGCGCGACGCCGACGCAGCCGACCTGGGCCTGCGGGAAGCGCTGGCCCGCTGCCCCGGCCAGCCGGGGGGCGGCGCGCTGCTGTTTTCCTGCAACGGCAGGGGATCTGACCTGTTCGGCCCGTCGTACGGCGGGGCCTCCCACGACGCCGCTCTGGTCCGCTCCGGACTGGCCGCGGACGCGGTCGCCGGGTTCTTCGCCAACGGGGAGATCGGCCCGGTGGCGGGGCGGTCGCACCTGCACGGCTTCACCGCCTCGGTGCTCGTCCTGCCGTGACGGTCCTGGCCGTCGACATCGGGGGCACCAAGCTGGCGGCCGCGCGGTGGGACGGCTCACTCGGCCCGATAGCTCGGGCGGACACCGGGCCGGACCCCTGGTTGGCGTTGACCACCCTGCTCGATCCCCTTGCTGCACAGGGGATCTCGGGCATCGGCGTGGGGTGCGGTGGCCCGATGCGGTGGCCCTCCGGTGAGGTGTCACCTCTGAACATCCCGGCCTGGCGCGGCTTTCCGCTGCGGGACCGGCTCGCCGACCGGTACGCCGTCCCGGTGCGGCTCCACAACGATGCCGTCTGCGTCGCCGTCGGCGAGCACTGGCAGGGCGGCTGGGGTGTGCAGGACCTGCTCGGCATGGTCATCTCCACCGGCGTCGGTGGTGGTCTGGTGCTCGGTGGTCGGCTCGTCGACGGCGCGTCCGGCAACGCCGGGCACATCGGCCACGTGGTGGTGGACCCCGGCGGTCCGGTGTGTGGTTGCGGCGGACGGGGCTGCCTGGAGGCCGTCGCCCGTGGTCCGGCGCTCGTCGCCTGGGCCGCCGCCCGTGGCTCGCGCGCCACCACCGGGGTGGAGCTCGCGGACCTGGCCGGACGAGGGGATGCCCTGGCCCTGCAGACCTTTGCCCATGCGGGACGGGCGATCGGGGTCGGCATCGCCTCCGCGGCAGCGCTGCTCGACGTCCGGGTGGTGGCTGTCGGCGGCGGGCTGTCGCAGGTCCCGTCGCTCTGGCCGACGCTGCGACGCTCGCTCGCCGACCACGCCAACCTGTCGTTCCTGGCCGACCTGCGGGTGGAGCCGGCCCGGCTGGGTCAGAGCGCCGGCCTGGTCGGGGCGGTCGCCCTCCTGGTCGAGCCGGACCGTTACTGGCACGGCGACTGACCCGGACCGACCTGGCCGGGACATCTCAGCCCTGTCGGCTCACTTGTCCGAGGTCTGCACGTGACACGCACGGCGAGTTCGATGCAAACCTCGGACAAGACCCGGACTGACCCGGGGCGGGGGCTTTCGCCGTACCCGGTGGAAGGATGCCAACATGACCGCCCTGGAGATCCCACTGGTCGGGCTGGCTGACGTCCAGGCTGCCCGCGTCCTGCTCGACGGCATCGCGAGGACCACTCCGATGGAAGGCAGCCGCGCGCTGTCCGGCCGGGTCGGCGGGCCGGTGTGGCTCAAGTGCGAAAACCTCCAGCGCACCGGGTCGTTCAAGATCCGCGGGGCCTATGTGCGGATCGCCCGGCTCAGTGACGAGGAGCGCGCGCGGGGCGTGGTCGCGGCCAGTGCCGGCAACCACGCCCAGGGCGTTGCCCTCGCGGCCTCGCTGCTCGGCGCCGGCGCGACGGTGTTCATGCCCGGAGCCGCGCCGCTCCCGAAAGTCGCCGCCACCAAGGCGTACGGCGCGCAGGTGCGTCTCGAAGGGGCGACCGTCGACGACGCGCTGAAGGCCGCCGCGGAGTTCGCCGCGGAAACCGGAGCGGTGCTCATCCATCCCTTCGACCATGCCGACGTCATCGCGGGACAGGGCACCGTCGGACTCGAGATCCTCGAGCAGTGCCCCGAGGTGAAGACGATCGTGGTCTGCACCGGCGGGGGCGGGCTGATCTCGGGGATCGCCGCAGCCGTGAAGGCGTTGCGGCCCGATGTCGAGGTGGTCGGCGCGCAGGCAAGCGGCGCGGCGGCCTTCCCGGCCTCGCTGGCCGCCGGCCACCCGATCCCCCTGGCGAGCATGGCGACCATGGCCGACGGCATCGCGGTCGGCTGCCCCGGTGAGGTGACGTTCCGGCACGTGCGGGACCTCGTCGACCGGGTGGTCACCGTCGACGACGACGCGCTGGCCCGGGCGCTGCTGCTCTCGCTCGAGCGGATGAAGCTCGTGGTGGAGCCCGCCGGCGCGGCCGGGCTCGCGGCCGTCATGGAGGACCCGACCAGCTTCACCCCGCCGGTGGTGGTCGTGCTGTCCGGCGGCAACATCGACCCGCTGCTGCTGTCCAAGGTGATCCGGCACGGCCTCATCGCGGCCGGCCGGTTCCTGTCGCTGCGGGTGCGCATCCCCGACCGGCCCGGTGAGCTGGCCCGGCTCCTGGGGGTGCTGGCGACCGTCGGGGCCAACGTCCTGGACGTCGAGCACCAGCGGACCGGCCGCACCCTCCACCTCGACGAGGTCGAGGTGGAGCTGCAGCTCGAGACCCGGGGCGGCGACCACTCCGACCAGGTCGTGACGGCGCTCGCGGACGCGTCGTACCCCGTCACTCCTTTCTAGGAGGAATCGGGACGAAAGCGTCGAACCACCGGGGCAACAGCCCTGTTGTGAGGAGACCTGTCATGTCGGTCGTTGCGCGTGCCTGCACAGTCGGTCTGGCCTTTGGCCTCGCCCTGGTGGGGCTGG
>JANOTZ010000245.1:0-7784 GCA_031416735.1 Frankiales bacterium | reverse complement strand
CGGTCTGCCTCGGCCTGCCGGGTGCACTGCCGGTCGTCAACGAGACCGCGATCGAGTCGACGATCCGCATCGGGCTTGCCCTGCACTGTACATCGCCACCTGGTGCCGCTTCGCCCGCAAGAACTACTTCTACCCGGACATGCCGAAGAACTTCCAGACCTCGCAGTACGACGAGCCGCTGTGCACCGACGGCTACCTCGACGTGCAGGTCAACGGAGAGACGGTCCGCATCCCGATCGAGCGCGTCCACCTCGAGGAGGACACCGGCAAGTCGCTGCACGTCGGCGGCTCGACCGGGCGCATCCACGGTGCCTCGCACTCGCTGGTCGACTACAACCGCGCCGGCATCCCGCTGGTGGAGATCGTCACCAAGCCGGTCACCGGCACCGGGGCGATGCCGGCCGAGGTCGCGAAGGCCTACGTCACCGAGCTGCGCGATGTGCTGCGCGGCCTGGGGGTCAGCGACGTGAAGATGGAGCAGGGTTCGATGCGCTGCGACGTCAACGTGTCGCTCAACAAGCCGGGGGAGGAGTGGGGCACCCGGTCGGAGACCAAGAACGTCAACTCGCTGCGCTCGGTCGAGCGGGCGGTGCGCTCGGAGGTCGAGCGGCAGGCCTTTCGGCTGCGCCGTGGTGAGCGGATCGTGCAGGAGACCCGGCACTTCCACGAGGACACCGGCATGTCGACGTCCGGCCGCTCGAAGGAGGAGGCCACCGACTACCGGTACTTCCCCGAGCCCGACCTGGTCCCGATCGCTCCCGACCCGGCCTGGGTCGCCTCGTTGAAGGCCGCGCTGCCGGAGGCGCCGTCCATCCGGCGGCTGCACCTCACCACCGAGCTCGGGCTCTCGGAGAACGACAGCGCCGCGATGGTCAACGCCGGCGTCCTCGACGTGGTGCTCGAGACCGTCGCCGCCGGCGCCTCTCCCGCGGAGGCCCGCAACTGGTGGCTCGGCCAGCTGGCGCAGAAGGCCAATGAGGCAGGCGTCGACGCCGCCGAGCTGCCGATCACGCCGGCCCAGGTCGCCCACGTCATCGCCCTGGTCGGGGAGGGCGTCCTGACGGCCGGCCTGGCCAAGCAGGTCGTCGAAGGCGTCCTTGCGGGCGAGGGTGAGCCGGATGAGGTGATGGCCTCCAGGGGCCTCGCCGTCGTCTCCGACGAAGGCGCCCTGGGTGCCGCCATCGACGCCGCCATCGAGGCCGACCCTGCCGCAGCTGAGAAGATCCGCGGCGGCAAGATCGCCGTCGTCGGCGCCCTCGTCGGTGCGGTCATGAAGGCCACCCGCGGTCAGGCCGACGCCGGTGTGGTCCGCCGGCTGCTCCTCGAGCGCCTCGGCGTCACCGAGGTCTGACCACCTTCTCGGTCCGCCTGCTTCCGCGGCTGCCGGTGTTCCGGCGCGACCTGTAGGGACGGCTCAGGTGGGCTCGTCCACACCGAAGACTGACCACCGCCCAGGTGGGCTCGTCCACACCGAAGACTGACCACCGCCCAGGTGGGCTCGTCCACACCGAAGACTGACCACCGCCCAGGTGGGCTCGTCCACCACGGTGAGTGACGATGACTGGTCCGCCAGGGCGTTGCGAGCCGTGCGGCGGGCAAGCAGGATGCCGTTGAGCACCGCGCCGAAGGGTCCTCTTTCGTCCTCCGCACGCGGTGCGCCGAGCGCAGCATTGCGTCACCTCGCGTCTCCTTCGCCCGGTCCACGCCGGAGGGTCGCGGTGATCTACCTCTTGTGGCCGCGCAGCCGTGCGTGTCGGCCACCACGAGGGGAAGGTCGGCCGGAGGGTCGCGGTGATCTACCTCTTGTTGCCGCGCAGCCGTGCGTGTCGGCCACCACGAGGGGAAGATCGTCGGGGAGTCGGGGAGTCGGGGAGTCGGGGAGTCGGGGAGTCGGGCGGGAGTCGGGCGCGACGGCCCTGAAGGCCGCGATCGGGTAGCGGTGAGGACGGTTGGACCCCTCCATCCGGCTTGTGAGCCGTACTCACCGAAGGCCCACCGCTCAGGTGGGCTCGTCCACCACGGTGAGTGGCGCTGACCCGTCCGCCGGGGCAGCGCCAGCCTTGCGGCGCGCCAGCAGGATGCTGTTGAGCTCAGCGCCGATGAGCAGCGACAGGCAGAGCAGATAGAACCAGGTCATCAGGATGAGGCCGCCACCGAGCGCACCCAGGATGGGGGAGGCGGGCACCACGATCGCCAGATAGCTGCTGAACCCGAGGGAGGCGGCCAGCCAGAGCAGTGCGGTGAGCAGCCCGCCGGGCAGTCCGGCGCGCCACCGTGCGGGCCGGTCGGGACAGATGTGGAACAAGGTGGTGGCCCACATGACCAGGGCGAGGAAGGCCACCGGATAGCGCACCTGGGTCCAGACGAAGGCGTACTCCTCCGACAGCCCGATGCGCTTCACGACGTCGGCGCCCCGGCCGAACAGCGGCCCGATGACGAACGCGGTGATCATCACCGCCCCCGCGAGCACCGACCCCATGCCGAGCACGAGGCCGATGAGCCGCCGGTGCCACCAGCCGCGGTGGTCGTGCACGTCGTAGGCCAGCGTGACGGTGTTGAGCACCGAGGCGAAGGCCTGCGCGACCGACAGCAGCGCGATCACCAGGGCCAGGGTCAGGGCGTTCACGTTGATCGCGAACAGGTCGTTCACGGTCCGCTCGACGCCACCGGCCGACGTGGTCAGCACCCGGGTGAGGAACTCCGTGATCGCCTCCTTCACCCGGGCGGTGTTGTCGGACCCGATGACCTGCTCGAGCTGGCCCAGGACCGCGGCGAACACCAGCAGGGTCGGGAAGACGGTCAGCACGCCCATGAAGGCGTTCTCCCCGGCCAGGCCGAGGATGCGGTCGCGGTCGCCCTTGCGCCACACGTCGGCGATGAGCCGCACGGTGCGCCGATGGAGGCCGCGTGGCTGCGGGCGGGCGGCGTCTCTCGCGGTCGTTGCTGCGCGCGCCACCGAGCTGCGGCGCGCAGCGGAAGGAGAGGCGTTCACGTCATCATTCTCACCGATGACCGCGAGCGGGCGCGTCAGGACGGGCTACCAGATCGCGAGAGGTCGGCCCGGCGAGCCAGGTCGTCGAGGGCGGTGTGCAGGTGCTCGGGATATTCGAGGGGCAGAAAATGGCTGCCGGGCAGCACGCTGATCTGGGCATGGGGGATCTTCGCGGCACAGTCGACGACGTCGTGCATCGAGGTGAGCAGGTCGTGCTGCCCTGCGACCAGGGTCACCGGGCAGGTGACGAAGTGCAGGTCCATCGGATCGTGCTCCGCCGCGGCGACGGCCAGTTCGCCGTACCAGCTCCAGTCATGGCGCAGAAACTGCTCCAACATCGGTACGACGATGCTGGCCTTGGCCGACGGGCGCATCACGCCGGAGTGGGTGAGCAGCCAGGCGGTGGTGCTGTTGACGGGGACGCGGGCGCTCAGAAAGGTGAGGACGGGGCCGGCTGCCCGGCCGGCCTTGGCGACGCGGGTCGAGATCGGCTTGCGGAGCCAGCGGGGGATGCGCAGCGGCCCGCCCATGGTGCTGAACGTGCCGCCCGGAACGCCGGCCACGGCCATGATGCCCGCGACCCGGTCGGGGTGGCGGTGGGCGAACTCGAAGGCGATGTTGACGCCGATCGACCAGCAGGCGACCAGGGCCTTGTCGATGCCGCGGGCGTCCATCACGGCGAGCATGTCCTCGACGTGGTCCTCGATCCGGATCCGGGACAGGTCTGCGGGCCGGTCAGAGCCGAAGGTGCCGCGTTGATACCACGTGACGGTGTCGAAGCCGCTGCCGTCGGCGACCAACGTGGGCCACGCCTCGGGAATGGTGCCGAGCCCGTTGGCGATGACGAGCGGGACGCCGGGGTGGTCGCTGCTCCACCCCACGATGCGGGTGCCGTCGGAGCTCGTGACGTCGAAGGTGGTGGACACGGGCCGAGATCTTAGGCGGGGGTGCCGATCTCGATCAGCCTGCGCAGGTCTCGGCGCTGCAGGGCGGTGAGCCGGACGGCCTTGCCCTCGACTGGACGCAGGACCACCGGCCCACGTTTGGGGATGTCGAAGCCCGCCACGTCCTGCCAGCGGAACCGCCGTACAGAAAGGCCGTTGCAGACCTCCAGGCCGACGTCCGCCGCGACGACCCGGGCCCGGAGCACCCACACCAGCGCACCGACCGGGACCAGCAGGACCGGCGCGAGGAAGGGGCTCGACAGACCGAGCGGCAGCGAGCCGAGCAGCAGCACGGCGACGGCCGCGAGCGTCGTCCGCTCAGGTCGGAAGCGCGCGTTCTCCATGGCCTCAGCCTAGAGTGCGGTCACCGCCACCTGAGATCCGCTGCCCGACCGGCGCGGGCCCTTCCCATCTTCCGAGGTCCGCATGGCCAGCACGAGCAAACCCCGTTCCACCGACGTCACCGAGGGCGACCACCGCGCCCCGGCCCGCGCCATGCTGCGCGCGCTCGGGATGGGCGACGAAGACATGGGCAAGGCGCAGATCGGCGTGGCCTCGTCGTGGAACGAGATCACGCCCTGCAACCTCTCGCTGGACCGGCTCGCCAAGGCGGCCAAGGTCGGGGTCCGGCAAGCCGGCGGCTTCCCCATGGAGTTCGGCACCATCTCGGTCAGTGACGGCATCTCGATGGGCCACGAGGGGATGCGCGCCTCGCTCGTCTCCCGCGAGGTCATCGCCGACTCGGTCGAGACGGTGGTGTTCGCCGAGCGCCTCGACGGCACGGTCACCCTGGCCGGCTGTGACAAGTCCCTGCCCGGGATGCTCATGGCCGCGGCCCGCCTCGACCTTGCGTCGGTCTTCGTCTACGCCGGGTCGACGCTGCCCGGCAAGCTCGACGGCCGCGACCTCACCATCATCGACGTCTTCGAAGGTGTCGGCGCGTGCGCCCGCGGGCTCATCACCCGCGAAGAGCTCACCGCGATCGAGAAGGCCACCTGTCCCGGCGAGGGTGCCTGCGGCGGGATGTACACCGCCAACACCATGGCCGCCGCCGCCGAGGCGCTCGGCATGGCGCTCCCCGGCTCGGCCGCCCCGCCGGCCGTCGACCGCCGCCGCGACGACATCGCGATGCGCTCCGGTGAGGCCGTCGTTCGCCTGGTGGAGCAGGGGATCACGGCCCGCAAGGTGATGACGATGAAGGCCTTCGAGAACGCCATCACCGTCGTCATGGCCCTCGGCGGCTCGACCAACGCGGTGCTCCACCTGCTGGCCATCGCCCATGAGGCCCGGGTCCCGCTGACCCTCGACGACTTCAACCGGATCGGCGACAAGGTCCCGCACCTGGCCGACGTGAAGCCGTTCGGCCGCTATGTGATGACCGACATCGACCGGATCGGCGGGGTCCCCGTCGTCATGAAGGCGCTGCTCGACGCCGGCCTGCTGCACGGTGACACCCTCACCTGCACCGGTCGCACGATGGCCGAGAACCTTGCCGAGATGGACATCGCCGCCCCGGACGGCGACGTCATCCGCGGGCTGTCCAACCCGATGCACAAGACTGGTGGCCTGTCGATCCTGCGCGGCTCGCTCGCCCCCGACGGGGCCGTCGTCAAGACGGCCGGCTTCGACAGCGACGTCTTCGAGGGCCCGGCCCGGGTCTTCGACGGCGAGCAGGGCGTGATGGACGCCGTCGTCGAGGGGACCCTGGAGAAGGGCTGCGTCGTGGTGATCCGCTACGAGGGACCCAAGGGCGGACCGGGGATGCGCGAGATGCTCATGGTCACCAGCGCCATCAAGGGCGCGGGCCTCGGCAAGGACGTGCTGCTGCTCACAGACGGCCGCTTCTCCGGCGGTACGACGGGACTGTGCGTCGGCCATGTAGCCCCCGAGGCCACCGACGGCGGGCCGATCGCCCTCGTGCAGGACGGCGACCTGATCCGGCTCGACGTCACCCGGCGCACCCTGGACCTGCTCGTCTCCCCGGAGGTCCTCGAGGAGCGGAGGGCGGATTGGAAGCCGCTCGCGCCGCGCTACACGACCGGCGTCCTCGGCAAGTACGCCAAGCTCGTCGGCTCCGCAGCCCAGGGTGCCATCACCGGCTGACCGCACGCTCACGGGAGCCGGTGAGGAGGGCGCACCGCGTCCTTTCGGTGTCCCCCCTCAAGGTGAACGGACGCGGAAGGGGCGTTTTCAACCCGGTGAGGACCCCTTCCGGTTCCGTTCACCCCCCTTGACGGTTCCGTTCACCCACCTGGACGGTTCCGTTCACTCCCCTGGACGGTTCCGATTACCCACCTGGAACTGGGCAGGGAGCGCCGGCTGTCCCAGATCAGGCCGGCCAGACCGCCGTACCAATATGTGGGATGGGCGTCTCAGAAAGTTGACACCGGGCGATGTGACAGGCAGGCTTGCCGACATGCGCCGCCTCCTCGTAGTTCCCCTGCGCGACTGCTGATCGCCCCGCAGTCGCGCTGACCCCTCCGTGCCTCGGCACGAGGGGTACTTTTTTGCCCGCAGGACCCGCATCTCCCAAAGCCACGAAGGACCTGCCAGATGACAGCACCAGAGAGCCTCACCGGAGCACAGTCGCTCGTGCGCAGCCTGGAGAGCGTCGGCGTCGAGGTCGTCTTCGGCATCCCCGGCGGTGCGATCCTCCCGGCGTACGACCCGATCTTCGACAGCAAGAAGCTGCGCCACATCCTGGTCCGCCACGAGCAGGGTGCCGGTCACGCGGCCGAGGGCTATGCGCAGGCGACCGGGAAGGTCGGGGTGTGCATGGCGACCAGCGGGCCGGGCGCGACCAACCTGGTGACGCCGATCGCGGACGCCTACATGGACTCGGTGCCGCTGGTCGCGATCACCGGCCAGGTGCCGAGTGCCTCCATCGGGACCGACGCCTTCCAGGAAGCCGACATCTGCGGCATCACCATGCCGATCACCAAGCACAACTTCCTGGTGCAGCACGTCGACGACATCCCGCGCACCATCGCGGAGGCCTTCCACATCGCCTCGACCGGCCGGCCCGGGCCGGTGCTGGTCGACGTGCCCAAGGACATCCTGCAGGCGATGGGGACGTTCTCGTGGCCGCCGGTGCTCGACCTGCCCGGCTACCACCCGACGACGCGGCCGCACGCCAAGCAGGTGCGCGAGGCGGCCCGGCTCATCGCCGAGGCCAAGCGCCCGGTGCTCTACGTCGGCGGTGGGGTGCTGAAGGCCCGCGCGGCCGCCGAGCTGCGGGTGCTCGCCGAGCTCACCGGCATCCCGGTCGTCACCACCTTGATGGCCCGCGGCGCCTTCCCCGACAGTCATCCTCAGCACCTGGGCATGCCCGGGATGCACGGCTCGGTCGCCGCGGTGACGGCTTTCCAGAAGACCGATCTGCTGATCTGCCTCGGCGCCCGGTTCGACGATCGGGTCACTGGGAAGCTGTCGAGCTTCGCGCCGGACGCGAAGGTCATCCATGCCGACATCGACCCGGCTGAGATCGGCAAGAACCGGGTGGCGGAGGTCCCGATCGTGGGCGACTGCCGGGAGACCCTCGCCGACCTGATCGTCGCGGTGCAGGAGGTCTACGCCGGCGGCACCCGCGAGGACATCACCGCCTGGTGGAAGCAGGTCGACAGCTGGCGCACCACCTACCCGCGCGGCTACGACTGGCCGACCGATGGCGCGCTCGCACCGCAGTACGTCATCGAGCGGATCGGCAAGATCGCCGGCCCCGAGGCGATCTACACCAGCGGTGTGGGGCAGCACCAGATGTGGGCGTCGCAGTTCATCGACTACGAAAACCCCTACACCTGGCTCAACTCCGGCGGCGCCGGCACCATGGGCTACGCCGTCCCGGCCGC
>JANOTZ010000244.1:0-5103 GCA_031416735.1 Frankiales bacterium | reverse complement strand
GGGGCCACCGCCGTCGAACGCACCCTGACCTGGCAGGAGTTCGGGGACCTGCCCCGGATGGAGGTCCGCGCCGACCTCCACTGCGTCACGAAGTTCTCACTGCTCGACAACCTCTGGGCCGGCGTCTCCACCGCGACCCTGCTGGCCCTCGCGCCGCCGTCGCCGGAGGTCACCCACGTCATGGTCTGGGCGGAATACGGCTACTCCGCCAACCTGACGCTCGCGGACTTCGCCCACCCGGACACCTTGTTCGTCACCCACCACAACGGCGAGCCGCTGGCGGCGGACCACGGCTTCCCACTGCGTCTCGTCGTACCCCATCTCTATGCCTGGAAGGGGCCCAAGTGGGCCCGCAGCATCGAGTACCTCACCGCCGACCGGCGCGGTTTTTGGGAGGAGCGGGGCTATCACAACCGCGCCGACCCGTGGCTCGAGGAGCGCTACTCCTACCAGGAAGGCTAGATCTCCAGCCGTTCAAGGGATCCCTCGGCGCCGTGCCGCGGACCGACCTCGGTCAGCACCATCGCCACGAGCACCAGCGCGGCACCTGCCAGGGTGCGCGGGCCGAGCACCTCGCCCGCGAGCAGCACCGCGAAGATCCCGCCGAACACCGGCTCCATGGTCATGACCACCGCGGCCCGGGTGGGCGACAGGTGCGCCTGCGCCCAGGTCTGTACGACGAAAGCGAGCGCCGTCGCGGCGAGGGCCGTCAGCACCAGGGCGCCCCACACCGACGCGTCCGGGGGCATCGCCAGCCCGCCGGGGACGGCGACGACGGCGCACAACGCAGCCGTGGTGAGCAGCTGCACCACCGCGAGCCCGAAGGCGTCGTAGGACGACGCCCACTGGCCCAGGCCCACGATGTGCAGGGCGAAGGCGGCGGCGCAGCCGAGGGTCAGGAGCTCGCCGATGCCAATCGAGAACCCTTGCAGGGAAAGGAGTCCGAGGCCGACCGTGGCAACCGCGACGGCCACCCAGGACAGCGCCGGCGGTGGTGTGCGCAGCAGCACGGCGGCGCCCAGTGGGGTGAGGACGACGAACATGCCGGTGATGAAACCGCTGACCGCGGCTGAGGTGTGCTGCAGCCCGAGGGTCTGCAGCAGGTATCCGGTGCCCAGGGCCAGCCCGACCAGCACGCCGGCGCGGCGACCCGTCGTACCGAGTGAGGCAACCGACCGGGGACGGAGCAGCAGCATGGCGAGGGCGGCGAGGGCGAACCGCCAGGTGAGGAAGTCCGTGACCGGCATCTTCTCGACGGCGTCCTTGACGACGACGAAGGTCGAACCCCAGATCGCGGTGACCCCCACCAACGCCAGGGTGGGACGGTCAAGCATCCCGGAGCGAGCAGAGCAGGTCGATGTCGCGGCGCTGCGTCAGGGCGTCGCCGGGCGTCTCGACGACGACCGGGACGTTGCGGGTCGCGGGGTGCCGGAACAGCTCCGCGAAGGGGTCCTTGCCGATCTTGCCGAGGCCGATCGCCTCAGACCGGTCGCGCCGCGAGCCGAGCGGGTCCTTGGAGTCGTTGGCGTGCACCAGCTTCAGCCGACCCCGGCCGACCGTGCGGACCAGCGTGTCCAGGGTCTTCTTCATGCCGCCTGGGGCTGACAGGTCGTGCCCGGCGGCGAAGGCGTGGCAGGTGTCGAGGCAGACACCGAGCATCTCGTGCTGGTCGAGCTGGTCGAAGTAGGCCCCAAGGTCCTCCACCGTCGCGGCGAGGGCCTGCCCGCCGCCGGCGGTCGGCTCGATGAGCAGCTGGGGGCCGTCGGGGGCGAGCTCGTCGAGCACCGGGAGCAGGTGGGAGCGCAGCTGCAGGAGGGCCTCCTCGCGGTGCGCCCCGGCGACCGCGCTGCCGGCGTGGACGACCACCCCTCGGGCGCCGATCGCGGTCGCTCGTTCGAGGGAGTGACGTACCGAGTCGACGGACTTCTTCAGCGTCGCCTCGGTGGGGGAGCCGAAGTTGATGAGGTAGGGGGCGTGCACGAAGACCGGCACCGACCGCTCGGCGGCCAGGGCGCGGAACTCCTCGTCCCGGGCAGGATCACCCGCAGACAGGGCCCAGCCGCGCGGGTTGGACACGAACACCTGTACCGCTGCCGCGCCGATCTCCTTGGCGTAGGCCAGTCCCTTGAGCAGACCTCCCGCGACGGGCACGTGGGCGCCCACGGGTGAGGGCTTGCGGGGAGGCACGGGGGCAAGCCTTCCAGATGGCGGAGGGCGCGCAGGGAAGGGGTCGACTCAGAAGACGTAGAGCGTAACCGTGGTCCCGCGCCTGACTTCCTTGCCGGCCTCGGGGCTCTGCGACAGCACCTTGCCGTTGCCGCCCGGGAACGAGCGGGTCTTTACCAACAGGCCGAGGTCGGTGAGGATCTGCGTGGCGTCGGCGACCTTCTTGCCCGTGACGTCCGGCACCCGGATGACATCGGGGCCCTTGCTGACGGTCAGGGTGATCGTGGAGCCCTTGTCAGCCGTGCCGGAGGCCGGGCTGTGGCTGATGACCACGCCCCGGGTAACCGTGTCGCTGAACACCTCGGTGATCGCGACCTTGAAGCCGAGGTTGTCGAGGATGCGCTCGGCGTCGGACTGCTTCTTGCCCGTCACGTCAGGCACCTGGACCGGCGGCTTGCCCTTGCTCACGACCAGGGTCACCACCGAGCCGGGCTTCAGGCCGGCGCCCGCCGCCGGGTCGGTGCGGATGACGGTGTCCTTGGCGACGGTCTCGCTGTATTCGCGCCGCGAGGTCGTGGCGACGCCGAGGCCGGCGTTGCGCAGCTTCTGGGTCGCGACGGCCACCGTCTCGTTGGCGAGCTGCGGAACCCGCCTGCGGTCCAGGCCCTTGGAGACGGTGAGGGTGACGGTGCCGCCCTTGCGGACCCGCCCGTTGCCCTCCGGGGACTGCTTGAGGACGTGCCCGAGCGCGATGGTCTCGCTGAAGGTGTCGGGTGCCCGCTTCGTCGACAGCCCCGCCGCCTTGAGCTTGGTCTCGGCGGCGGCCACGGTCAGGTCGAGGACCCGCGGCGCGGAGGTGTAGCGGTAGCTGCCCAGGTAGTAGCCGCCGCCGAGGGCGAGCAGCGCCAGCACCACGACGATCGCAGTGGCGATCAGGCCCCGACGGCGCTTGCGGGGCGCGGCCTTCGGTTTCACGGGCGGCGGGATGCGGGGGACGACGAGGGTCTGGTGCTGCACGACCGAAGCGACCGTGGCTGCGGTCGCAGGCAGGCTCTGCTCTACGGCGAGCAGGTCGGCGAGGAAGGCTCCGCCGTCGAGCGGACGGGCGTCGGGGTCACGCCGGGTGGCCCGCACCACCAGCTCGTCGAGTGCCGGCGGGATGCCGCCGACCGTCGAGGAGGGCGGGGGGACGTCTTCGTGCACGTGCTTGTAGGCCACCGACAGGGGGCTGTCGCCGTCGTAGGGCGGCGAGCCGGTGAGCAGCTCCCACAGCAGCACGCCGGCGGCGTAGACGTCGGTGCGCGCGTCGGCGTTGCCGGTTTCGACCTGCTCGGGTGCCAGGTAGGCGACGGTGCCGATGAGCAGCCCGGTGGTCTGCGTGAGGTTGCTGCTCTCGACCGCGCGGGCCAGACCGAAGTCGGCGACCTTGACCCGGCCGTCGTCGGCGAGCAGGACGTTCTCGGGCTTGATGTCGCGGTGGACCAGGCCGGCGGCGTGGGCCGCGGCCAGCGCCCGCAGCACCGACGTCATGAGGGACACGGCCCGGGCGGGGGGCAGGGCGCCGCGTTCCTGGATCAGCTGGCGCAGGTTGATGCCGCGCACGTGCTCCATCACCAGGTAGGCCAGGCCGGTGTCACGGTCGGTGCCCTGGTCGTGCACCGCGACCACTTCGGGGGCGGACACCCGGGCGGACGCCTTGGCCTCGCGGGTAAAGCGGGCCACGAACTCGGGGTCGTCGGCGAGCGCCCGGTGCATGACCTTGACGGCCACCGCCCGGTCGAGCCGGGTGTCGGTCGCCAGGTAGACGGTGGCCATCCCGCCGCGGGCGATCAGGCTGTCGAGCCGGTAGCGGTTGTCGAGCAGTCGACCGGCCAAGGACGCCGCGGCGCCGCTTGGCAACGAGCTGTCCGTGGTCTCCATCGCCTCCGAGTCTAGGTCGGGCGCGAGGGAGAGTCCGGCAGGCGCGCTCTCAGGCACGGGTCAGTCGAAGCGTCGCTGCAGGAGCTGGACGTTCTTGAGGTACTGCCGGGTCTGCGGCAGCAGGCCCACCCGCCGGATCGAACCGAGCCCCTGGTAGTAGCCGGCGAGCGCCTTCGGGGTGCTGCCGGTGGACCGCAGCAGGTCCTTGAGCAAGATCACCCCGGCCTCGACGTTGTCGGAGGTTTTGAGCAGGTCGAAGCGCCGGCCGTGGATCCGGCCCAGCGCGCGTCCGGTGCTGGGGAGCACCTGCATCACCCCGATGGCATCGACGGGGGAGACCACACGCTGCTGGAAGCCGCTCTCCTGATAGGCGAGGGCCAGGGCGAGCGAGGACGGGACGCCGTGGCGCCGGGCGGCCTTGTGGATCATCTGCTTCACGCTGGCCTTGCTCGGCACCGACCGCTGCCGGAGCACGGCGCGGTGGTGCGCCGCGGACGAGCTCACACCGCGGGCGACCGGTGCGGCGGTGAGTGGTGCGCGGGTCGTCACGCCGTACGAGAGCCGCTGGCCGATGAGCAGGGTGCTGCTGTGCAGGCGGTTGCGGGCGCTGAGCGCCTTCGGGGTGGTGCGCCAGCGCTTGGCGAGCACGGTGAGGTTCTCGCCCGGCCGCACCACGTAGACGCGGGTGCTGGTGCGGGTGGCGCCGGCTCGGCTGGTCGCTGCCCGCGGCGGCGCGTTGCCCGGCAGCAGCAGGATGTCGCGGTCGTAGATGGTGTCGCCGCGCAGCCGGTTCAGGGCCTTGAGGCGGGCGACGGTCGTGTTGTGCCGCTGCGCGAGCTCGCTCAGGGTGTCGCCGCTGTGCACGCGGACCCGGAGTACACCCGGAGCGCTGGCCGTGACGACGGCAGTGAGGAGCACGAGCAGGCCGACGGTGCGGACGCTGCGATTCATGGAGCTCTGTCCTTGCTTGGTGGGTCCCCATCTCGACATTAGACGGCTGGGACTGGTGTGGCAAGA
>JANOTZ010000243.1:0-3364 GCA_031416735.1 Frankiales bacterium | reverse complement strand
GCAGGGTTCGACATCGACAAGCTCAAGGGCACAGACCGGCAAGTGGCCGCGGCCGGGTTGGCGGTGCTGATCCTGAGCTTCCTTCCCTGGTACGGCGCAAGCGGGGGTGTCGGGAACTTCAAGGTCTCCCACAGCTGGACGGCCTGGGGCGTCGGCTTCTGGCCGAAGCTCGCGGTCCTGCTGGCCTTCGCCGCCGCCGCCTTCGTGACCGCGCGGGCCATGGGGTTCCTGGGCAACACCCACCTCCCGACCGGTCCGGCCGTGCTGACGCTGGGGCTGTGCGCCGTCGCCACGCTGCTCATCGTGCTCCGGCTGCTGACCTTCGACACGGGGTCGCTGTTCGGGGCGAAGTACGGGCCACGGTTCGGGATCTACCTGGCCCTGCTCGCCTCGGTGGCCCAGAGCACGTTCGCGTTCCTCGCCTTCAAGGCCTCCGGCGAGCAGCTACCGGGCTCCGCCAAGGACGCCACCTGACCGAGACCATCAGCACGCAGGCGGTCAGCCGGGCCCAGGAGCGGCCTCGATAGGCTCATCCGATGACAAGCGGGCCCCTCATGGTCATCGGCGGTGCCGAGGACAAGACGGGTGCCCGCTCGGTCCTCACCCGGTTCGTCGCGCTGGCCGGCGGCATGCACGCCCGGATCGCGGTCATCGCGACCGCCTCCTCGCTCGGCGAGGAGATCACCGACGCTTATCGGGCGACCCTCGCGACACTCGGCGTGAGCGAGGTGGTCGCACCGCGCCCCCGCACCCGGGCCGAGGCTTCCGACCCTGAGCTGATCGCGCAGCTGGCCGACGTGACCGGCATCTTCATGACGGGTGGCAACCAGTCGACGCTGGCGGGAGTCGTCGTCGGCACCCCGTTCGGCACTGCGATCAAGGCGGCCCACGCCCGCGGGGTCGTGGTCGGCGGCACCTCCGCCGGCGCCAGCGTGCAGAGCGAGCACATGATGGCATTCGGGAGCGAAGGGGCGACCCCGAAGCTGCGGATGGCCCAGATGTCCGCCGGACTCGGGTTGTTGCCCGGCCTGGTGATCGACCAGCACTTCGACCAGCGCGGCCGCTACGGACGGCTGCTGTCGCTCGTCGCACACGCCCCCCATCTGATCGGCATGGGGGTCGACGAGGACACCGCAGCCGTCGTCACCCAGGGACACCTGCTCGAGGTCGTCGGACGGGGCGCGGTGACGCTCTTCGACGGCAACGCGATGACGTCCAACGTCGACACCGCCGCGGGCACGGCCCCGCTGATGGTGTCGGGCGTCGTCCTGCACTCGCTGCCCGCTGGTTCCCGGTTCGACCTGGCCGCCCGCCGGCTGCTCCCCGGAGCGGGCGGACGGCCCGACGACCTGCGCGACCGACCGGCGCGCCCCCGACCCAGGGGGAAGGTCGAACGGTTCATCGCCCGTGAGGGAGCAGTCGGGGACGTCCCGCAACGCCGTACCGCCAAGAAGTAGGAGGAAACGCCGTGGCCCAGCCCTCGCCCGACCTGACGATCTTGTCCAGCCGCATCTACCGCGGCCCCAACTACTGGTCCTACGAGCCGGCGGTGCACCTGCAGGTCGACCTCGGCGGGCTCGAGGAGTTCCCGACCAACCTGATTCCCGGCTTCACCGAGGCCCTGCTGGGGCTGCTGCCGGGCGTCGGTGAGCACTCGTGCTCGCGCCGCAAGGCCGGCGGGTTCGCCGAACGGCTGCACGAAGGCACCTGGCTCGGGCACGTCGCCGAGCACGTGGCCCTGGAGCTGCAGCGCCAGACCGGCGCCGAGGTCTCCCGCGGCAAGACCCGCGGCACCGCCGGACGACCCGGCGTCTACGACGTCATCTACTCCTACGCCGACGAGACCGTCGGTGCCGCCGCCGGAAAGCTCGCGGTGCGCCTCGTCAACCACCTGGTGCAGAGCGAGCCGGACTTCGATCCCGCCGCCGAGATCGAACGGCTCGTGCTGCTCGCGCAGAAGGCGGCGTTCGGACCGTCGACGCAGTCGCTCGTCGACGAGGCGGTGTCCCGCGACATCCCGTGGATGCGCCTCAACAGCGCCTCTCTCGTGCAGCTCGGCCAGGGCGTCCACGCCAAGCGGATCCGCGCGACGATGACCTCCCAGACAGGGTCGCTGGCGGTCGACATCGCGGGCGACAAGGAGATGACGCTCGAGCTGCTCGCGGCGGCCGGGCTCCCCGTGCCGCAGTCCAAGGCGGTGCGCGACGTGGAGTCCGCCTTCGAGGTGGCCCGCCGGATCGGCTATCCCGTCGTGGTCAAGCCGTCGGACGGCAACCACGGCCGTGGGGTCGGCCTGAACCTGATGGACGAGGAGGCCCTCGCGAAGGCCTTCGCGGTGGCGCAGAGCGAGTCGCGGCGCGGCGCGGTGATCGTCGAGACCTACCTGGTCGGCAACGACTACCGCTTCCTCGTCGTCGGTGGCCGGATGGTCGCCGTGGCGGAACGGGTGCCGGCGCACGTGGTCGGTGACGGCAAGCACACGGTGGCCGAGCTGGTCGACATCGTGAACGCCGACCCGCGCCGGGGGGTGGGGCACGAGAAGGTCCTCACCCGGATCACCCTCGATGCTGCCGCCGACGATCTCCTTGCTGCCCAAGGGTTCTCGCGCGACGAGGTGCTTGTTGCGGGGGTCACGGCCAAGCTCACGCTGACCGCCAACATGTCCACCGGTGGCATCTCGATCGACCGGACCATGGAGGCACATCCCGACAACGTCGAGATCGCCGAGGAGGCCGCCCGGGTGGTCGGGCTCGACGTCGCCGGCATCGACTTCATGGCGGTCGACATCACCGACCCGGTCCGTGAGGTCGGCGGTGGCATCGTCGAGGTCAACGCCGCTCCGGGTTTCCGGATGCACACCCACCCGACGATCGGTGAGGCGCAGTACGTCGCCAAGCCGGTCATCGACCTGCTGTTCCCCCCGGGCACGCCGTCGCGCATCCCGATCGTGGCCATCACCGGCACGAACGGTAAGACGACGACGTCCCGGATGGTGTCGCACATCTTCAAGGGCATGGGCCGCAAGGTCGGCATGACCTCGACCGACGGCGTCGTCATCGACGAGCGGCTCGTCATCCGCGCCGACGCCTCCGGCCCGAAGAGCGCCCGGATGGTGCTGCAGAACCCCCGCGTCGACTTCGCCGTCTTCGAGGTGGCCCGCGGCGGGCTGCTCCGGGAGGGCCTCGGCTACCAGCGCAACGACGTCGCGGTCGTCCTCAACGTCGCCGCCGACCACCTCGGCCTCGGCGGGATCGACACCGTCGAGCAGCTGGCCGCCGTCAAGCAGGTCATCGTGGAAGCCGTGCCCCGTAACGGTTTTGCGGTCCTCAACGCCGACGACCCGCTCGTCGCGAAGATGTCCCGT
>JANOTZ010000242.1:0-2117 GCA_031416735.1 Frankiales bacterium | reverse complement strand
GCGTCGTCGTCCCGAGGTAGTGGCCGTGGTCCCGATCGGCCTGCAGCACGCTCGGCACGCCATCGACGGTGAGGCTGTGCACCTGCGTCGACTGGGCGCCGTAGATCGCGAGCCCGACGCTCGCCTGCCCGTAGGGGACAGCCGGTTCGGGCCGGTCGGAGCGCACCGTCATGTAGGGCGGCAGGCCCAGGGGCGCCTCGTTGCGCAGGACGAGTTCGACGTTGAGTTTTGCGTCGGGGAGCCGGGTCACCGTGACGGTGCGCCGCAGGTAGTAGTCGAGCTTGTTGCCGCCGAAGTTCTGGGTGAGCAGCTGCAGATAGGGCACGTCCTCGGCCGGCAGGGCGCCTCCGACGATCCCGCCCTGGAGCACGGTCTGCTCGCTCGGATGGCGGGACCACAGGAACAGGTGCCCGGTGCGGCTCGACCTCTGGAGAGCCTCAAGGGTCGCGACCGGGTCCTTCGCTGCGACCACCTGGTGGAAGACCTCCGCTGCGAGCTCGGTGAGGAGCTGCTTGCGGACCTTGGTGTCGGGGTAGTCGACGTATTCGCGGTGCATGACGAAGTCGACGACGTTGCCGGCATCGATGCTCGAGCCGTCCTTCAGCCGGATGGGGCCACCAGCCTTCAACAGCTCACTCATGACGATCGGGTCGAGGCCCAGCACGCCGTCGATCGGCTGCCCCGTCTGGCGCTGCCACAGGCCGGCCAGGTTGCGGGCCGCGTCGGGGAAGTGCGGGGTGAGGTTGGCGTCGAACCAGGCTCGGGTCGACCCGATGTCCTGCCAGGTCTTCGCCGCCCCAGCGCTCGAGGCCACGGGGGAGGCCGTCGAGCGCAGGTCCTCTGTGGTGCCGGTCCGGACCAGCTCGATCTTCCCGTGGTCCGCCCGCACCAGGGCGAAAGCCCCGACCAGGCCGCCGGTGGCGCGGGCCTCGGCGTTGTTCTGGACGGCCACGAAGTAGGTCCGAGCCCCTTCGGACCCGAGCATGGCCGGCGCGAGGTCGACCGCCCGGGTGGCCGTCTGCAGGGAGGCGTCGAGCTCGGCGACCTTCGCGCCCGCCTCCTGCAGCTTGACCTCGATCTGCGACAGCAACGGCTCCTGCCGCTGCCTCAGCACCGCACCGGCGCGCTCGATGGCCCTGGACGCTGCCCGCAGGTGGTCGCCGATCTGCCGCAGGACGGCCAGGTCGACGGTGTCGTCCCGGAGCGGCCGGCCCTGCTCGACGACGTCGAGGGCCGCCACGAGGGGCGGCAGGGCCTCCTGGCCGAGCAGGCGGCCGACCTCAGCAGCCCGCCGTACAGCGTCGAGGTTGCGGCCGAGGACGGGCAGGTGCACCGCGACGTCAGAGCTCTGGCCCTGCATCCGGGAGGAGGCCCGTTCCAGGCGCTGCCGTAGCGCGGGAAGCGCCGCGCGCGCGGCGTCCAGGTCGCCGTCGCGCAGGTCGGTCTGGATGGCCGACACCATCGAGTTCGCCGCGGTGAGCTCGTCGCGGGCCTGCAGGGCCCGCCAGGTGGCCAGCGCGCTGACCCCGAGGACGACAACAAGGACGCCGGTGAGGAGGAGAACGAAACGGCGCACGGAGACAGCCTAGTGACGGGGGCGCCACCCTCAGCCTCAAGCCGTGGACATGTTGTGCCGATCTGGGGCACAATGGTTAGTGAGCCGGCGTACCCGTCGGCCCTTGTTGCGTTCCAGGGGGAGTCAACGTCATGCCTCGCACCACTACGCGTGTCTTCGCGGCCTTTGCGGTTGCGGGCCTGACCTCGCTTGCGGTGGGCGCACCTGCGCTCGCCGCGCCTCCGTCGCCCGGTTGCAAGCCGGTGGCGGGCAAGCCTGCCTACCCGCCGGGCCAGTGCAAGAAGGCCGCCGTCACCGGCGACACCTCACCGGGCGGCCGGGCCGTCGGTTACAGCGGTGAGGGTCAGTTCGACAAGGGCAGCACGACCAGCACCGAGCTGCACTCCACGGTCGTCGCGATGGGCAACCTCCGCGTCGACCTCTCGGGCGCGGCCACCCTCCGCTTCACCGTGCCGGCGTCGTTCGCGCCCGGCGCGCACAGCGTCGTGTTCAAGGGCACCTTCTTCGGTCAGCCGCACACCGTCACGGTCCCGTTCATCGT
>JANOTZ010000241.1:0-4497 GCA_031416735.1 Frankiales bacterium | reverse complement strand
AGTCCGCGAGCGTCAGGTTGGCGGAGTAGCCGTATTCCGCCCAGACCATGACGTGGGTGACCTCCGGCGACGGCGGCGCGAGGGCCAGCAGGGTCGCGGTGGAGACGCCGGCCCAGTGGTTGTCGAGCAGTGAGAACTTCGTGACGCAGTGGAGGTCGGCGCGGACCTCCACCCGGGGCAGGTCCCCGAACTCCTGCCAGGTCAGGGTGCGTTCGACGGCGGTGGCCCCGAAGACCTTGAAGTCCCAGGTCTGCGGCGTGAACACCGGGACCCGCCCGTAGTGCAGGACCGGCCAGCCACGCGGGACGTACTGACCGGGCGGCAGGCGTTCCGCGGGCAGGCCGCCGGCGCCCCTTCTTGCCCCCGGACGACTGAACTGCGTGGTCACCTCGTCAGTCTCCCCCGCGTGCCAACGAGCCGCGGAGGTGGGGTACCGTCGGTTGCGTGAACACCTGCTGGTATGGCTTTCCTGACCGGGACTCCCGGTCGGGTGCCTGCTGACGCACCTGACCACATGAGCCCCGGGCACCTCGCCCGGGGCTTCTTTCGTTCCTGTTCCGCTCGACTCGCACCACTCGTTTGAGGAGCACGTTGCCATGGTCGTCGTGATGCGCCCCGGGGCCGCACCGGAGGAGATCGACGCTGTCGTCGCCCGCGTCGAAGCGGCCGGCGGCTCGGCCTTCGTCAGCCGCGGGATCCAACGCACGATCATCGGCCTGGTCGGCGATGTCGTGGCCTTCCAGGGCCTCAACTTGCGGGCGATGCCCGGTGTGGGCGAGGTCGTCCGGGTCTCCAAGCCCTACAAGCTGGTCAGCCGCGAGCACCACCCGGAGGCGACCACGGTGCAGGTGTCCGGCGTCCCGATCGGGCCCGACACCTTCACCCTGATCGCCGGTCCGTGCGCCGTCGAGACCCCCGAGCAGACCCTGGCGGCCGCGTTGATGGCCAAGGGCGCCGGCGCGACGCTGCTCCGCGGCGGAGCCTTCAAGCCGCGCACCTCGCCGTACGCCTTCCAAGGCCTCGGCGAGAAGGGTCTGCGGATCCTGGCGGAGGTGCGCGAGGAGACCGGCCTGCCGGTGGTCACCGAGGTCGTCGACGCCGCCGACGTCCCGTTGGTCGCGGAGTGGGCCGACATGCTGCAGATCGGCACCCGCAACATGCAGAACTTCGCGTTGCTGCAGGCGGTCGGGTCGGCCGGCAAGCCGGTGATGCTCAAGCGCGGCATGACCGCCACCTACGAGGAGTGGCTGATGGCGGCGGAGTACATCGCGCAGCGCGGCAACCTCGACATCGTGCTCTGCGAGCGCGGCATCCGGACCTTCGAGTCCGCGACACGCAACACCCTGGACATCGCGGCGGTGCCGATGGTGCACCTGCTCAGCCACCTCCCGGTGGTCGTCGACCCGTCGCACAGCGGCGGCAAGCGCGACCTCGTGGTGCCCCTCACCCGCGCCGCGATCGCGGTCGGCGCGGACGCGGTCATCGTCGATGTGCACCCCGACCCGACCACCGCCCTGTGCGACGGACCTCAGGCCCTGTACGGCGATGAGCTCGACGCCCTCGCCGCCGCCTGCCGTGACCTGCCCCCCCTCGTCGGTCGCCGCCTCGTCACCTGATCAAGCTCTGGGTGCGCGCAGGCAGGACTCCCGGTCCGGTTGACGAAGGAGGGGGACGACACCCCCCGATCCCTGGAGTTCCTCCGTGCGCCGTCGCGCCCTGCTACCCCTTGCCGTCACGTCCGGGCTGGTCGCGGTGATGCTCGTCCCCGCCGCCGGCGCGCCCGCTCCGGGGGTGGTTCCCAGATACACCAACTACACGACCACGACCCTGTCCGGGGAGGACCCGGCCAGCGCCACCGCCCTGGGTCACAACGCCGGTGAGCCGTCGATCGGCGTGAACCACAAGACCGGCAAGGTGATGTTCCAGGCCGTGCTGCAGACCATCCAGGCGACCTTCGACGATGCGACGGTGCCCGCGAAGGTGACCTACAAGGACGTGACGAACCCGGTGGAGGGCGTCACGACCCTCGACCCCATCCTGTTCACCGACGCGGTGACGGGCCGGACCTTCGTGTCGCAGCTGGCGCCGCCGTGCAGCATCGCCTCCTTCACCGACACCGATGGCGAGCCGGCCGTCGCTGGGCTCCCCGGTTCGGGTTGGACGACGTCGACGGGTTGCGGCGTGGGCGCGAACTTCGACCACCAGGCGTTCAGCGCCGGGCCGGCCCCGGCCGGGTTCCCGACGACCTACGGACCCAACCGGACCGTCTACTACTGCTCCCAGGTCGTGGTCGAGTCCACCTGCGCCCGCAGCACCGACGGGGGCATCACCTTCGGCCAGAGCGCCGTCGCCTACCGCTCCTCCGAGACCGACCCGGAGGGCTGCACCGGGCTGCACGGTCACCTGAAGGTCGCGTCGGACGGTACGGCGTACCTCCCCAACTTCGAGTGCTACGGCGTCGACACCAAGCCACGGGCCGCGCTGGTGGTGGCCGATCCGGGTCCCGTGCTCACCTTCGCGGTCCGCCGCCTGCCGGGGAGCACCACCACGGCCGACTTCGACTCCGACCCGGCCGTGGCCATCGACGACGCGGGCACCGCCTACCTGGCCTGGGAGGACGCGACCAACAACCTGCGCGTCGCGGTCACCAAGGACCGCGCCAGGACCTACACCGACATCGTCGACCTCGGCGCGCCGTTCGGCATCAAGAACGCCACCCTCCCCGCGGCCATCGGTGGCAGCGCCGGCCGGGCGGCGATCGCCTTCCTCGGCACGCCTACCGAGGCTCCGCTCGCCAAGGACGGGAAGCAGGAGAACAACCTGCGCTCGTTCGACCCCGACCGGGGCAACCCCAAGGGCGGCTGGCACCTCTACATCGCGACCACCTACGACTCCGGCAAGAGCTGGGTGACTGTCGACGCGACCCCCACCGACCCGGTCCAGCGCGGCTGCATCTGGTGGGGGAACGTGAGCGCCTCCCGGATCCCTGCGGGGGACAAGAGCTGCGCCGGCACGCCCGACCGCAACCTGCTCGACTTCATCGACATGACCGTCGACAAGACCGGCCGCGTCCTCGTCGGCTACGCCGACGGGTGTGTGGATCGGTGCATCAAGGACGCGTCGTTCCACTCCTTCACGGCTGCCGGCGGCGGCACCGACAAGGACGACAACGCCACCATCGCCCGCCAGACCTGCGGCCGGGGGCTGTACGCGGCCTACGACACCCGCCCCGACGGGCCGCTCCGGGCCTGCAGCCGGGCCGCTGCGTCCAAGCCGGTTGCCAAGCCGGTGGCCGGGACGGTCGCCAACGGCGGACGGGACGTGACCGCTGCTCCCCCTGTCCCGGGGGCGACGCGACTTCCCGCCACCGGTGCCTCCGCGGCCGTGCCGCTCCTGGGCGTGGTGCTCCTGCTCACCGGCGCCTCCGCCGTGACCGTGCGACGCCGAGCAGCCCGCCGTACCGCCTAGCAGCTGCCGCTTCACGGCTGCAGGCCGTGTTCCCGGCTGGCTGGGAGATTTCCCGGCTGGCCGGCAATGTCGTGCCGGGGCAAGGCAGGACATCCGGCGCCTATGGCGAAGCCTGTTCAGGACTGCCCCTACCCCTGGAGTGCCTCGTGCGATCTCGCGCCCTGCTTCCCCTCGTCCTCGCCGGGCTCCTCACGGTGCCCTTCACCTCCTCGGCTGCACCCAGGGCCCTCCCTGAGGCGGCGAGCTCCCCGGGCATGAAGCTGGTGGCGCACCTTCCCAGTGCCGGCGGCACCGACCTGGAGTTCTTCAGCCGCAAGCTCGCGGCCTACCGCGACGCCAGCGGGAAGGTGGTGCGCCCCCGCGGCGGCGCGCTGCGGCACTTCTCGGTGGTCGGGAACCAGAGCAACAACACCCGGATCGTCGACATCACCGCGCCGGAGCGGCCGTTCGTCGCCTCCACCATCCCGTGCCGGCTGAGCCAGGGCGACATCCAGGTCAACGAGGCCCGCTCGATCGTGGTGATCGCCAACGGCACCGGATCCTCCAGCACCGCCTGCTCCTACCGCGACGCCGTGACCGGCAACGACAAGCCGATGCCTCCCGGCTCGGCGGTCATCGACATCAAGGACGTCTACGCGCCGAAGGTGGTCGGCTCCGCGCCCACCCCCGCGGGCTCGCACAACCACACCCTCATGCCGGGCGGCCGCTACCTCTACATCTCCACCTCAGAGATCGTCGAGGGCCAGGCCTACGTCCCGATCTTCGACCTCATCGACCCCCGCCGACCCAAGCTCGTCGGCTCCTTCAGCGCCCCCGGCAACTCCCCCCACGACATCCGCTTCAACGCCAAGGGCAACCGGGCCTACACCGCCGGCGTCTCGACGTTCCGCATCCTCGACACCACCAACCCGGTGGCCCCCAAGCTGCTCACCACCTTCTACCCCCCGGGCACGAGCATCGGCCACGACGTGCTCGTGACCCCCGACGGCGCCTACCTCCGGGTGGACTCGACCGGCGACCCCGGCGGCG
>JANOTZ010000240.1:0-5488 GCA_031416735.1 Frankiales bacterium | reverse complement strand
GCCCTGGCCAACTTCGACGAGGTCGTGCGGATCATTCGCTCCTCCCCCGACGTCGCCGTCGCGCGGACCGCGTTGATGGACCGGTTCGGCTTCACCGACATCCAGGCCGGTTATGTCCTCGACATGCAGCTGCGCCGCCTGGTGGGGCTCGAGGTCGAGAAGCTCGAGGCCGAGCTGGCCGAGCTGCGCGCCACCATCGCCGGTCTGCTGGAGATCCTCAACGACCCGACCGTGCTGCGCCGCGTCATCAGCGACGAGCTGACCGCGGTCGCCGAGGAGCACGGCACCCCGCGACGCACCGTGCTTGTCGGTGGCGACCTCAAGGCGCTGGTGACCAGGAAGGCCTCCGACCTGGAGGTCGCCGACGCGCCCTGCGACGTGCTGCTCTCCTCCGCCGGCCTGCTTGCGCGCACGCCGGTGCATGAGGGCGACACCCAGGCGGGTGGCCGCCGCCACCGGCACGACGTGATCGTGTCGACCGCCCGCACCACCACCCGCGGCGCCGTCGGGGTCCTCACCAGCTCCGGCCGGCTCGCGCGGATCGGCGTGCTCGACATTCCCGAGGTGCCCGCGGTCACCACCGGCGCGATCTCCTTGCGGGGCGGGGCCTCTGCCACCGAGTTCGTGCCGTTGGAGCGCGGCGAGAAGGTCCTCGCCGTCGTCGCGATCCGCGAGGACGGCCCGGGGCTGGCGCTCGCCACTCGGCAGGGCGTCGTGAAACGGGTGGCACCGGAGGCGTGGCCGGCCCGCAGCGACACCGTCGAGGTCATCAGCCTCAAGCCCGGCGACGAGGTCGTCGGTGCCTGCGAGCTGCTCGACGGCCAAGAGGAGCTGGTGTTCTTCGCGAGCACCGGCGACCTGCTGCGTTTCCCCGCCGAGCTGGTGCGTCCGCAGGGCCGCAGCGCCGGCGGCATGGCCGGCATGTAGCTCGACGCCGGCGCGTTCCTCGTCGGCTTCAACGCGATCGCGCTCAGCGGCGGGGACACCCTGTTCGAGGAGCCGGTCGTGGTCACCGCCGGCGGACTTCCTCCCGAGGGTCGCGGCAAGGGCCCGGGGATCGCGTCGTCGGTGAAGGTCACGCCGCTGTCGGAATATCCCCGCAAGGGACGTGCCACCGGTGGGGTCCGCTGCCAGCGTCTGCTGTCCGGAGAGGCCCTGATGGTCCTGGGCTGGGCCGGCGTCAACCCGTGGGCAGCGGCGGCCAACGGCGACCCCGCGGAGCTGCCGCCGGCGGTCGGGAAGCGCGACGGCTCAGGGTCGCCGGTCGACAAGCCGGTGGCCGCGGTCGGTGAACCGCACGCCAGCTGACCGCCGTACAAGGGCAGACCGGACGCCAGCTGACCGCCGTATCGGATCTGGGTCAGGCGGACTCGCGCTCGTCCAGGAGCAGCTCGGCCCACACCCGCTTGCCCTTCTCGTCGGCCTCGACGCCATAGCGGTTGGACAGGGCGTCGACCAGCACCAGGCCGCGGCCGCCCTCGTCGGTGGGGACGGCTGCACGCGGACGCAGCGGGCGGGTGGAGCCGTCGCACACCTCGAGCCGCACGCCGCCGGGGATCCGCTCCAGGTGCACGCCGGTGTCGGTCCCGGCGTGCCGGATGGCGTTGACCACAAGCTCTGTGACGACCAGGGCCAAGGAGTCATAGAGCTCCTCGACCTGCCACCCCTCGCACTGCGCCTTAACCAGCTCGCGTGCTTCGCCGGCGGACGTCGCGCGGGGTGGGAGCACCACAAGAACGGTCTCGCCCGCCACGTCGCGCCTCCCTGGTCGGTCCCCCGCACCTCCGTACCCGGTAGCGCAAGGTGGTCAAACGTCCAGGGGAGTGACGTCTGCTCAGCGGTCGAACCAGGCGAGCTCGAATCCGTCGGCCTGATAGCGGAAGAGGCCCACACAGCCGTCCTTGCAGTACAGCGGCTCCAGGGTCTCGGGAGCGCCGCCGCCGGCGAAGTCGCGGGCCGTCGACCCACCGAGTCGCTCCCGCCAACGCTGGTCCTGCAAGGCCGTGAACAGCGTGTCGGCAGCGACGCGCGGGTCACCGCCGGCCCGGACCGTGAGGAAGCTCCGGGGGTTGTCCTCGGTGCCGCAGAACAAGAGCTCGTTACCCGAAGCGCAGTTGCCCCGGACGCTCACGACCGACTGGCCGGCGGGCAACGGCAAGGCCGGCCGAGGCACCTTCATCAGCGCCATGACGCCGGCGACAAGCAGGCCGAGCAGGAGCACGCCAGAAACGGCGATCAGGACCTTGCGACCAGGCACGCCCGTGACCGTATCCCGTGACGGTGCCTGGCGGCGCGGCTTCGCCCAGCAGCACCGAGTTGCACGCGCTGAAGGGCGCGATCGTCGATCCGCTCAACGCGAGCAGCAGCGCAAGGGCGATGACTCCCGGTGCGAGGACGGGGAGGAACGCACCGACGCCCACGGCGGCGACCAGGATGGGCAGCTGACGGGCCGCGGTCGCGTGCAGGTGGAGCCCGCCGTAGACGAGACCGCCGAGGATCGAGCCGACTCTCCACACCGCCAGGACGATGCCGCCGGTCGCGCGGGCGTTGCCCTGTTCTTCCACGAAGGCGAGTACGGCGACCTCGATCGTGCCGAAGCCCACACCGATCCACAGGACGTTGAGGAGGCAGGCCCGCACCACCGGGCTGACCAGTGGCCCGGAGCGGTGGGTCGGGCGATCGGCGTGCGGCGTGACCGCCCGCACCGCCGGGTTCGCCGCCAGCAGCAGCGCCCCTACCGTGGCCGCGCCGGCGCTCGCCGCGACGGCGGCGGCCGCACTGACGCCGGCTGGCAGACCGGCCACCAGCATCGGTCCCAGGACGAAACAGGCCTCCACCACGACGGGCTCGAGTGAGTGGGCCGTGACGAGCTGCCGACCTTCAAGGAGCTGGCCCCAGAGGGCGCGCATCACCACGCCGAGCGGCCGGACCGTGAGCCCGGTGAAGACGGCGGCCAGCGCGAGAAAGCCTGTGGCTACGTGCTTCTCGGCCAGGACGAGCAGCAACGCGAAGTCCAGCGGATGCAGCACGCCGGTGGTGCGGAGCACCCGGGACGGGCCGGTGCGGTCGGCTGCCCGGGCCCGGGAGGGCGCCCCGACGGCCAACGCGAGGGCACAGGCCGCCGAGACGAGACCGGCGCTGGCGTAGGAGCCGGTGGCCTCACGGACGAGCAGCAGGAGCGCGAGGCCGGTCATCCCCAGCGAGAGACGTCCGAAGACGCTCGCCGCCAATGCGGAAGTGGCACCGGGTGGGCGCAGCACTTCGCCGTACCGGCTGAACACCTTCACCCGGGCGACGCCACCGGCCGCGGGCATTCGGACCAGCGGACATTCGGCAGGCAGCCATGCTGGCTGCGATGAATGGCGGACGGCAAGTTGGTCCCTTTGCCGCTCTTGTGCGTCCGCGTCGCCGTCGATGTTTGGGGGGGTAGTCAGTTCCGTAGGAGGAGAGCGTCGTGAGTGACAACGTGGAGATCGTCACACCGTTGGGTGTGGTCCGGTCGACGAGCGGGGCCCTCGCTGAGGCCATGGCTGAGTTGATCGCCATCGGCGCCCGCGGTACGGAGCTCGACCTGGATGAGGTGCTCGGTATGTCGTTGGACAGCTTCGACCTGGGCTCCTCGGGCAGCTGCACCGCCGCCTGACTCAGGGGGCGGACCTCGGAGTCGACCCCGAGATCATCGCCCCCCATCAAGCACTGCAAGCCGGTGGGGCTGGCGATCGACCTGTTCCTCGGAGCCCCGATCGACGAACTGACCCTCACCACTACCGCCCGCTGACCGAGCGAGCCGGCACGTCTAGCTGGCCGTCCAACGGCTGGGATTGTCCGGATCGTGGGCGGGTGGGGCTCGAACCCACGCCCGAGGGATTACGAGCCGGAAAAGGCCCATTCCTTCCTGTGTCATCCGGTGCTGTCTAGTGACGAGATTGCCTGTGCAGGCAGGCATCTCGAGGACCTGTCGTGCCACCTCGTAATTTCGTGTCGTCCCGAGTTTGTGAGCATTTTGTGAGCAAAGCCCCTCGCCCGTACTCTGGTCAGTCATACCCGTGGTAGGATTGATCCATGACGGAACCTGCCTTCGAGAAGGTCAGTGTGACCCTTCCCAAGACCCTTGCCGACAGCGCCCGGGCGCGAGCTGGTGCGCGGGGCTTCTCGGCATACGTCGCCGAGGGCCTACGCCTCGCCGAGCACCTGGCGGATCTCGACGAGTTCCTTGCCGCTCACACAGCCCAGCACGGCCCGATCCCCGACGAACTGATGGACGAGGTACGTGACGCATGGCCGGACCCGCACGCCGCCGCAACTCCCGCACACCCCTCGCCGCGACGGCGCTCGTCCTCGACAGCGACGGGCTGAGCAAGGCCGCCGCCGGTGACGCACCGGTGGTGGCCTGGATCGCCCGTGCCCGGGAGCTGCGGCTTCCGCTGGTCATCAACGCCGTCACCCTGACCGAGACGCTTCGAGGCGTGGGCAGGGACGCGCGGGTCCATCTGCTCACCAAGAACGCTCGGGTGGACCCGGTCGACGCCGCCCTAGCCGCCGAGGCCGGCCTACTTCTCGGACGCGCAAAGCGGAGCGACACGGTCGACGCGCTGGTCGCGACGACGGCGATCCGACTCGGGCAGCCCACCATCATCCTGACCAGTGACCCCAACGACCTAGAGGCCCTCACCGAAGGTCACCCGCAGGTTCACGTCGTGGCGATCTGATGCAGAGCTAACCCTCAGCCGTTCGCGCTAGGTCGACGTCGATGGCCTGGACCGCTTCCTGGACGTCAGGGGTGCATCGAGGCTGCTCGGGTCGAGTCGGCGCACCCGGCCCGTCGCCAGATCATCGCGTCCGCAGGTGACATCTTCGCCAGCGAGCACACCTCGATCGCGAAGGATTCGCAACACCTCTGCCAGCAGGTGTCGGTCGTCCCCATGACGGCGCAGCTCGTCCAGGACCTGCTTGGTCGCGGCCAGCGACATCACGCCGATCCGCACCGGGCCGGTGCCGTCGAGGGCCACCAGCACTCCGGCGTTCACCCAGGCGCGAACGGTCGGCGCCGAGAGACCCAAGACAGCGGCCGCCTCGGCGATCTTGGCCCCGCGGTCCCGCTCTGCGACGTGCTCGCGCACCGCGTCCAGCGATCGGCGGCGAGAGGCGTCACGTTCCTGCCCAGCGAGCTGCTGCAGCGTGATGAGATCCTCGACAACCCCGTCCAACGACATGCCTCCAGGCTACGTCATTGCTTTCGCAAAAGGCATCGGAATGGAAAGTAGTTCGTCACTCCCCACGCGCCCGCTTCGTGGAAGCGCAACTCTGGGTGTCCGGCCGCGATCCGAGTGGGGTTCCACGCGTCGCGGTAGAAGTTGCTCTTGCTCATCCAGGTACCGACCGGGCTGGCGAAGACCGCGTTGACGTCGGTCGGCCCGAGCTGGTCGAGGTGTAGCTGCAGCCGGACGGCCAGGGCCTCGACGATCGGTACCTGGCGCAGCCCGGCCCG
>JANOTZ010000239.1:0-20688 GCA_031416735.1 Frankiales bacterium | reverse complement strand
GCCGGGCCGACGGGCGGTGCGGGGGTCGCGATACCAGCCTTGATCTGGAGCTTGATGACCGCGGTGAGCTTCTTCTTCTTGGGAGGCATGTGTGTTCCTGAGTGAGAGCGAAGCTCTTAGAGCTTCGCGACCTGGTTGAAGGACAGCTCGACCGGCGTCTCGCGGCCGAAGATCGACACCAGCACCTTGAGCTTCTGGCTGTCGAGGTTGATCTCGTTGATCGTCGCCGGGAGGGTCGCGAACGGCCCGTCGGTGACGGTGATGGACTCGCCGACCTCGAAGTCGACGGCCTTCTGCGCCACGACCAGCTTCTGCTTCGGGGGCGCGAGCTGCTTGACGACCTCGTCGATCGTCAAGGGCGTGGGGCGGGAGGTCTGGCCGACGAAGCCGGTGACGCCCGGGGTGTTGCGCACCGCGGACCACGACTCGTCGGTGAGGTCCATCCGGACGAACAGGTAGCCGGGGAGCTTCTTGCGGACGACCTGCTGGCGCTTGCCGCCCTTGATCTCGGTGACCTCCTCGGTCGGCACCTCGATCTGGAAGATGAAGTCCTCCATGTTGAGGCTGGAGATCCGCGACTCGAGGTTGGTCTTCACCTTGTTCTCGTAGCCGGCGTAGGAGTGCACGACGTACCACTCACCGGGGAGCAGGCGCAGGGTCTCGCGCATCTCCTCGGCAGGGTCACCGGGCTCTGAGGGGTCGGCGGCAGGCGCGTCCTCAGCCGATGCCTCGGGGACGTCAGCGACCTCGAGGGCCTCGGGGGAGGACTCCGCCGACACCTCTGCGGTCTCGTCTGCGGGCACCTCTGCCGACACGTCTGTGGTCTCGGCGTCGTGCTCCGACCGCGGGGCCTCAGGCACCTCGGGGAGGTTGTACTCCGACACGTTCACGTCCTGTTCTGACATAAGGGGTGGCCTACTTGCCGAAGACGGCGAGGACGCCCTGGGTGAAGATGAAGTCGAACAGGGCCACGATCGACACCATGATCGTCACGAACACCAGCACGACCGTCGTGTAGGTCACCAGCTCCTTGCGGGTCGGCCAGATGACCTTGCGAAGCTCGGCCACCACCTGCCGGATGTAGGTCGTGGTGCGCGAGATCGGACCGGGGCGGCGCTCCTTGGGAGCGCGCGCGTCGCCGCTAGCCGTAGTGGCCGCTGCGGTGTCGCTCACTGCTGTCCTCGTCTCGGTCGGGTCGATCTCGGGCGGTGCTGGTCGTGCCGGTGGCTGCTGGCGAGCGCAAGCTCGTCCTGCAGGGGTGACAGGAGTCGAACCTGCGACATCCGGTTTTGGAGACCGGCGCTCTGGCCAGCTGAGCTACACCCCTAGGTTGTCAGTGCTTCTGCAAGCCGGTGCGCGGGCGCGCCGGAGCAGAGGCGCCGGGCCCCCAGACGAACCAGTGTAGGGCGTCCGCGTTCGGGGTCCCAACCGGTCCCGGGCGGAAGCGGCTTGCCCCCGCCTGGGACCATGGACCCATGACGACCAGCCCCCCCAGCCCGACCGGCCCCGTCCACCGCCCAGCCCGGCGGATCTCGGCCCGGATTGCCGCCATCACCGAGTCGGCGACCCTCGCGGTCGACGCCAAGGCCAAGGCGAAGAAGGCCGCAGGGGAGGACGTCGTCGGTTTCGGAGCAGGCGAGCCCGACTTCCCCACTCCCCCCGCGATCGTCGCCGCGGCCGTCGAAGCGTGCGCGGACCCTCGCAACCACCGCTACACCCCCGCGGGCGGGTTGCCGGAGCTCAAGACGGCCATCGCGGCCAAGACCAAGCGGGACAGCGGGTACGTCGTCCACGCCGCCCAGGTCCTGGTGACCAACGGGGGGAAGCAGGCGGTCTACGAGGCCTTCGCCGCCCTCATCGACCCCGGCGACGAGGTGCTGCTGCCCGCGCCCTACTGGACGACGTACCCCGAGGCGGTGAAGCTCGCCGGGGGCGTGCCCGTCGACGTGGTGACCACCGAGGACCAGGGCTACCGGGTCACCGTGGAGCAGCTCGAGGCGGCCCGCACCCCGCGCACCAAGGTGCTGCTGTGGTGCTCCCCGTCCAACCCGACCGGTGCCGTCGCGTCCCGCGAGGAGGTCGAGGCGATCGGCCACTGGGCTCTCGAGCACGGCATCTGGGTGGTGGCGGACGAGATCTACGAGCACCTCGTGTACGGCGGGGCGGAGCACGTCTCGATGCCTGTCGCCGTACCCGATCTGGCTGAGCAGTGCGTCGTCGTGAACGGCGTCGCGAAGACCTATGCGATGACCGGGTGGCGGGTCGGGTGGCTCATCGGCCCGACCGATGTGGTGAAGGCCGCAACCAACCTGCAGTCGCACGCCACGTCCAACGTGAGCAACGTCGCACAGATGGCCGCACTGGCCGCTGTCTCCGGGGACCTGTCCGCGGTGGCGGAGATGCGGGCCGCCTTCGACCGGCGCCGGCAGGTCATGGTGCGGATGCTCAACGAGATCCCCGGCGTCACCTGCCCGGAGCCGTTCGGCGCGTTCTACGTGTACCCGTCGGTGAAGGCGCTGCTCGGCATGACCCTGCGGGGACGGACCATCGAGAGCTCCGCGCAACTGGCCGAGCTGGTGCTCGACGAGGTGGGCGTCGCGGTGGTGCCGGGCGAGGCGTTCGGGACGCCGGGCTACTTCCGGCTGTCCTATGCCCTGGGCGACGACGACCTCGTGAAGGGCATCACCCGGCTGCAGCAGCTGCTGGCCGAGGCGCAGCCCGCCTAGCGGTCAGCCGCTTCGGGGCGTGGGGATGTTGGCGGTCGCCAGCGCCTCGCGGCCGGCGGCATAGCCCATCGCCATCAGCCGGGAGGTCTGCGAGAAGTCGCGCATCTCCATCCGCCCCAGGTCGGGGCGGCGCATCCGCACCACCCGCTGGTCCGGCCGCAGCCCCGGGAGGGGACGGTCGAGCAGGGCGCGGCTGATCGCGAAGGACTGCAGCAGCACGTCGAGGGCGGTCATCCGGTCATCCCTGCGGCCGAGCGAGCCGCCGGAGACGTCCAGCACCCAGACCCGGCAGGCGCCGAGGTCGAGCGCCCGCTCGATGGGCACCGGTGCGGACACACCACCGTCGACGTGGAGGGAGTCGCCCATCGCGACGGGTGGGAACAGGGCCGGCAGGCAGGCGCTGGCGGTCAGCACCCGCACCGGGTCGCCGTCGCTCCACCAGCACGGGACACCGCTGAACAGGTCGGTGGTGACCACGTGGCAGGGGACCGCGGTGTCCCCGAGGTCCTTGAGCGGGACCCAGGTGCGGACCAGATGGCGGAGGGCGTCGGGCTCATAGAGGTGGTCGTGCCGACGAACCGCATGGAGCAGGGTCTGGGTTGCCGTGAACTTGTTGGCGCGCCCGAACACGTCACCGCGGTCGAGGCGGCGCCAGATCCGCTCGAGCTCATCGAGCCGCGCCGGCGTCGGGTCCACGGCGAGGAAAGCGGCGTTGAGCGCCCCGACCGAGCAGCCTACGAACAGGTCGGGGCGGATGCCCGCGTCGAAGAGGGCTCGGAGCGCCCCGATCTGCGCGGCCCCGGTCGACCCTCCGCCTGACAGCACCACGGCCTCACGGGGCCGACCCGGCTCCGGGTCCCGTGTTGCCTTCCGGTAACGCAACGAAGGCAACACGGCGACCTCCCAAGGACGAGCGACCCGTCCCTATCGGCGGCGCCCCGCCGGTCATGAGGACAGGCGGAGATCCTCACGCCCACGGTAGCGCTGCAGGAACCGGTCGTAAGTCCTTTTGGATTCTCTCTCTCGCAGGTCCGGATCGCTGTCGTGGTAGCCGCGGTGCCGGTCCTGGCGGGCCGGCACGTCGACCGCCACCAGCCGGTGACCGGCCTCCCGCAACAGGAACGACCACTCGAAGTCGGCATTGCGATAGAAGCGCGCCTTCGGCGGGAGGGGCACCTGCCGGGCCACCTCTCGCCGTACCACGAGGAGGTAGCCGAGGAGGGCCTCGACCTCGCCCGGAGGGCTGTCGGCGAAGGAGGTCCAGCCGTCCTCGACGTGGACCCCGCGCCACCCGGCAGCCGCGACACCGCCCTCGAGAGCGTCGAGCAGCGGCGTGAGGGCGTCCCCGTCCAGCACCGTCGACAGGTCCATGACGACATGCACCGCAGCGGTGTCCCAGCGGAGCAGGGCGTTGCGCGCCTCGGCCCAGCCGGCGGGCCGCTCCAGGTGCAGCTCCTCGACCCGCTCGTGCGCGGCGAGCTCATGGATCACCAGGCCGGCATCGGTCGGGCCGTTCTCGAGCAGGACCACCCGCACGTCCTGGGGCCCGTGCTGGAGCAGCGCCTCGACGCACGTCCGGAGGTCGTCGGGCCAGCCCTCCACGAGGAGCCCGACGGTGCAGCCGTGGGTGTCCTCGTGGTCGGCGTGGTCCGGCAGCTTCTGCACGACCGGGTACGGCGGAAGCGGCGCGAGCAGTTGCCCGTCGGCGCCGTCCGTGACAGCCCAGCCGAGGTCCGCGATCTGGGTGCGCAGGGCATCGCTGGTCGCGAAGTCCTTGTCGGCGCGGGCCTGGGCCCGCTGGTCGGCCAGCTGTTGGACGTCGCTCGGGATCACCCAGCAGACACTAGGGACCGCAGCGCTTTCCGGTCGGTCTTCATCACACTGGTGAGGGGGATGACGTCCACGACCCGGACGTCGCGGGGGTATTTGTGGGCCCCGAGGCGCTCCTTGCCGAAGGCCACCAGCTCGGCGGGCGTGACGGTGGCTCCCGGCTGCAGCTGGACGAACGCCACGACCTCCTCCCCCAGCACCGGGTCGGGCTTGCCGACGACCGCGGCGGCGGCCACGTCGGGGTGGGCCAGCATGACGTCCTCGACGTCCCGCGGGTAGACGTTGAAGCCGCCACGGATGATGAGGTCCTTGATGCGGTCGACGACGTAGAGCCAGCCCTCGTCGTCGAGGTGGCCGACGTCTCCGGTGTGCAGCCAGCCGTCGCGGACGGCGAACTCGGTCGCCTCCGGGCTGTTCCAGTAGCCCTGCATCAACGTCGTGCCGCCGACGCAGATCTCGCCGTCCTGACCTTCTGCGGCATCGGTGCCGTCGGGCAGCTCGATCCGCACCGTCACGCCCGGGACCGGCTTGCCGACCGAGCCGACCCGGCGCGCGCCACTGGGCTGGGAGCTGATCAGGGCGCTGGACTCGGTGCAGCCGTAGCCCTCGCGGATCTCGCACGACGGCACCCGCCGCTCGAACTCCGCGATGACGTCCGCGGCCAGCGGTGCCGCGCCGCTGCTGACCCGCTCGAGGCAGGACAGGTCGTGGTCCTCCAGCGGCTGGGCGAGCAGCATCTGCAGCATCGACGGCACCAGGGCGCTGGACTGGAGGCGGTGCTCCTCGACGAGCGCGACCCAACCGGCCGGGTCGAACCAGCGCATCAGGACGGTCCGGCTGGGCTCGTGCAGGTGCAGGGCGCCCACCGTGACGAGTAGGCCGTAGGCATGGGCGAGCGGCAGCGGCAGCAGGCCCGAGACCCGTCCCGGGCTGTGGGTGGCCTCGGCGGCCGCGAACCCGGCGGCATCGAGACCGGCGTGGGTGAGGGCGACTCCCTTGGAGCGGCCGGTGGTGCCGCCGGTGTAGAGCAGCGCGGCCAGGTCGTCGACCGCCCGGTTGACCAGGGGGAGCTCCGCACCTGCCTCGAGCTGCTCCCAGGGGATGCCGCCTTCACCGCCGACGACGACGATCGGCAGGCCAGGGGCACTGGCCGTCACCTTCGCGAGGAACTCCGGGGTGGTGACCACCGCCACCGCGCCGGAGTCCTCGACGACGTGACGCAGCTCGTCTTCCGTGAGCAGGAAGAGCGCGGGGGTGGGGACGGCGCCGGCTCGCCACAGGGCGCTGTAGGCAAGTCCCACCTCGGGACAGTTGGCCATCACGACGACCACCCGGTCCCCGGGCTTCACGCCGAGTGCGACGAACCCCCCGGCCGCCCGCCGGGCGCGACCGGCCAGCTCGGCCGAGGAGTGCCAACGGCCCTCGAACAGCAGCGCCGGGTGATCCCCGAAGCGCTCGAGGATCTGCTCACCACGACGGCCGAGCGGGGTCGGGGTCAGCACGGTCAAGTGGTCTCCTCGGGAAGGTGGGTGGCCGATTCCTACGTGATGACCGTCACCGACGCAAGCCTCGGGGCGGGGGGCGGGGCTCGGAGCCGGGGGTCAGAGCCGGGGCGCCGGCCCGGTACGGCTGGTGGTGAAGCGGCCGATGCCACGCGGTCGGGCAGGGTCGACGACCGGCTGCCCTGTCAGGAGGGCGAGGCGTCCCAGCGGGCCGGTGCCCAGCAACCCGAAGAAGACCAGGACGAGCACCGCCTCCGCGGCGAGCAGGGCGCGGGTGCGCCCGTCGCCCTGGCCACCGGCGGCCTGCAGGCGGGGCGCGTTGCTGCCCGCGCCGGTGCCGGTGCCGGTGCCGGTGCCCCCGGCGAGGACGACCGGTGGCGCCGGCAAGGCCAGGACGACGAAGGGTGCGGGCGCCAGCGGGGCGGGCGCCGGGCCCACCGTCGCGGGAAAGGGCGGGGGCTCGGCAACCGGGGGTGGCTCGCTCGCCCGGGGGGCGGGTGCGACCACCGGGGCTGGCTCGGCCCGTGCCGGGCGCGGGGTCACGGTCAGGGCCGTGAGAGGTGGCGGCTGCAGGACCACCCGGTCGGAAGACCCTGGTACCAAGACGATCGACAGGGTCCCGTCCTCGGCGACGAGCCGCGCGATGTCGGCCACCACCAACGTCAAGCCGTCGTCGGAGAGCGCCGCGGGTGCGCTGCGTTGGCAGGACCAGGTGGGGACTGCGGACCACGGACCGTTGAGGACCGGCTGCCACGCCTTCGTCGTCGGACAGGCCACGACCAGTTCCGCGCGGGCCACCGACCCCGCGGCGAGCGGCAGGACCAACGGCCCCGCCTCGGCCCCGTCGGGCACCGTGAAGCGCAGGGCAGCGACGGCGGACGGCTGCGGGCCGCCCTGGACGAGGAGGTCTTGAGCGCCGACATCCGGAGCCGCCGGCGGCGCGATGCCCTGGTGGGCGAGGTTCCACCAACCGACGGCGAGCGGCGCCTCCGCGTGGGCGGGACCGACGGTGGCGAAGCCCGTCGTACCAGCAAGAAGCAGGACGACCACGGCCCGCCCGGCCGCCCGGGGCACGGATCGGGTGCTGAGCCGGGGCACGGATCTGGCGGCGGACCTGGCGCGGTTCATGCCCCCACCTCCGCCAACGCACCGGACCGCGAGACGGCAGCGCCGTCGCCTCCGAGGTAGGACGCGACGACCCGCGGGTCGGCGATCACCTCGCGCGGAAGTCCGTCGGCGATGACCCGTCCCAACTCCAACGCCAGCAGGCGATCACTGACCCCGGTCACCAGCGGCATGTCGTGCTCCACGACGAGCATCGCGCACCCCGTTTCCTCGCGGATCCTGTGCAGCAACGGACCCAGCGCCTCCGCCTCGCGCTGAGCGATCCCCGACGAGGGCTCGTCGAGGATGAGTACGGCGGGGTCGTGGGCGATCGCCATGGCCAGGTCGACGACGCGTCGCGACCCGGTGGACAGCTCCGAGGCGAACTTGTCCCGGTAGGCCCCGAGGCCCATCAGCTCGACGAGATCCGCGACGGTCCAGGCGATGTCCTCTTCGGCCTCGCGGACGTCGGGGAGTCCGAGCGCCGCCGCGAGGTGGTCCCGCACCGGCAGGTGCCGCTCCAGGGACAGCGCCAGGTTCTCGGCCACGGTGAGCGAGCCGAAGATGCGCGCGTCCTGGAAGGAACGGCCGAGTCCGGCCCGCGCGCGCCGGTCGGGCGACCAGAGCGAGACGTCCTCGCCGCCCAGCAGCACCCGTCCGTGGTCGGGCACCAGGAAGCCCGACAGCAGGTCGAAGACGGTCGTCTTGCCGGCCCCGTTGGGACCGATGAGCCCGAGGATCTCGCGCGGCGCGAGGGTGAGCGAAACCCCGTCGACGGCGCGCACGCCCCCGAACGCGATCGCCAGGTCGTGCGCCTCCAGAACAGGCTGTACGGCGGCCGGGTCGGCCTCGGCGTGAGGGTCAGGAGCACCAGGGCGGGCGACGGCGAGCGCGGGAGCAGTTCCGGCAGTGCGGGTGGCGGTGCCGGTGGCGTTCGCGGTGGCGGCGGCGGTGGCGTTCGCGGCGGCGGCGGTGGTGTTCGCGGTGGCGCCTTCGAGGAACACCGAGCGGACGATGTCGCCGCGCTCGAGCAGCTCGCTGGTGGGGCCCTCGAAGCGCACCTCGCCCTTCTCCATGAAGTAGGCCCGGTCGGCGATGGTGAGGGCGACGTTGACGGACTGCTCGACGAGCACGACGGCGGTGCCGCGGGCGTTGATCTCGCGCACCACGTCCAGCAGCTCCGCGACGACCTTCGGCGCGAGACCGAGCGACAGCTCGTCGATGATGAGCAGCACCGGCTCGGCGATCAGCGCCATGCCGAGGGCGAGCTGCTGTTGCTCACCACCGGACAGGTCACCGCCCAGGGAGTCCGCTCGCTCGCGCAGCCTCGGGAAGCGGGTGAGGACCTCCTCGACGGCGGCAGCCACCCGCGCCGGCTCCTTGCCGTGCAGCCAGGCAGCCGCCCGGAAGTGCTCGGTGACGGTGAGGGTCGGGAAGACCCCGCGGCCCCCTGGCACCTGCACGACACCGCGCTTGGCGATCCGGACCGCACCGAGGCGGGTGAGGTCGACCCCGTCGAGCACGATGCTGCCAGCGGTGGCCGGGGTGAGACCCGAGACCGCCCGCAGCAGGGTGGACTTGCCGGCCCCGTTGGTGCCGAGCAGTGCGAGGATCTCGCCGCGACGCACCTCGAGGTCGACCCCGAACAGGACCTGGACGCCGTCGTAGCCGACGTCGACTCCGCGGCAGACCAGCAGGGCGTCGTCGCTGGGCTCGAAGGGCAGCCGCTCGCCCGGAGCACTGACCCCAGCGTCGTCGACCCGCGCGTCGGCGAGCAGGCTCGGGACCACGATCCCGGCCGAGGCCGCGACCCGCCGCAGCCAGCGGTCGCGGAGCCGGTGTCCGACCTCCGCGAGCCCGCCGGGGGCGACTGTGAGCAGGGTCAGCACGCCGCTGGAGATGGCGACGGTGAAGAAGCCGTCGAAGGGGTTGAAGTAGCGCAGGCCCTGGTAGACGACGGCACCGGCGATGGCGCCCGGCAGTGAGGACAGGCCGCCGATCACGGTGATGACGAACGCGTCGAGCGAGAGCTGCAACGGGAACGCGGTGGAGTCGACCGCCCCCTGCTGGTAGGCGAGCAGCGCGCCGGCGAGGGCGGCCATCGCACCACTGGCGGCGAAGGCGGCGAGGGTGCTCGCCTCCTTGCGCACCCCGAAGCTCATGGCCGCCCGGGCGTTGTCGCGGACGCCGACGAAGAGCCGCCCGGAACGGCTGGTGCGCAGGCTGCGGGCCGACAGGTAGCAGAGCACCAGGCCGGTGAGGCAGACGTAGTAGAAGATCCGGTCGTCGGCGGTGTCGACCCGGCCCCAGAGCACGGGGCGGCCGATGACGTCGTCCGGGTCGGGGACGAGCCAGCCGACGTACTCGGGGCGCAGGAACAGGTTCTGCACGGTGGCGGCGAAGGCCAGCGTGACGGCGGCGAGGAAGAGCCCGGGGACGCGGAGCGCGGGGATGCCGATGACGAGTGCCACCACCGCGCCGCTCACCACCGCGGCCCCGACGGCGACGAAGAAGTCGGCATCGGAGTGGGCGACCAGACCGCCCGCGATGCCCGCGCCGACACCGGCGAACGCGAACTGTCCCAACGAGATCTGACCTGCCCAGCCGGACAGGACGACGAGCGACACCGCGACGATGGCGTAGACCACGATGAGGGTCGCGAAGCCGACCCGGGTGTGACCGACGAGGTAGGGCGCCCCGAGGGCCAGGATGGCGACGAGCACCCGGCTGCCGACCCGAAAGGCCCGCACCTGGGGGAGCTGCCTCAGCTCCAGGGGGATGGGGCGGTATTCCCGCAGCGCCCGGAAGCTGGTGATGCCGGACTCGGTCGCGCGGGACAGGCTGCGGCGCTGGCGGAGCAGGGCGACGAGCAGCACGGGCAGCACGAGGGCGACCGACAGGTCCGGCTTGCTGGTGGCGAAGAACGATCCCTGCTCCAGCACGCCGATCCCCATCCCCGCCGCGAGAGCGATCGGGAGGCTCGACATGCGAGCGATGACCGCAGCGGCCAAGCCGTACAGCAGCAGGACCGGGGACAGGTTGGTGCCGATGGCGACGCCGACGACCGGGCCGCGCAGGAAGACCGCCAGTGCCGAGCAGACCGTCGCGAGCACCCACACCAGGGTCCCGATCCGTTGGACCGGGATGCCTAGAAGCATTGCCCGGTCGGCGTTCTCGGCGCTGGCGCGCACCGCGATGCCGGTGTCGGTGAAGCGGAAGAACGCGGCGAGTCCCACCATCAGCAGGCCGGCGAACACCAGGATGGCGAGGTAGTCGCCCGTGAGGATGACCCCACCGATCTCCAGTCGGGCGCCGGCGAAGGGGGTGGGGAACGAGGTCGGTGCGATGTTCTCCCCGACGATCCAGCGGGGCAGGAACGCCTCGACGAGGACCAGCAGCTGGGCCAGCCCGATCGTGGCGACCGTCACCACCAGCCGGGCCTGGGTGCGGAACGGCTTGAGGAGCACGGTCTCCACGAGCACGCCCGTGACGATCGCGGCCCCGACGGCGATGGCCAGCGCGACGAAGTAGGGGACTCCGTCGTACACGAGAAGGAGGGCGAACACGCCGGGGACGGCGCCGAGAGCGGCCGTCGCGAAGTTCAGGATGCGGCTCGCCTTGTAGACCAGGATGACGCCGAAGGCCACCAGGGCGTAGAGCGTCCCGAGCACCGCGCCGTTGAGCAGCACGCCGAACGGGATGCCGTCGTAGAACGGCAGGAACCCCAGCAGCCGGCCGGTCGAGGACCGGCCGAAGACAAACTGCATGGCCAACATGAGCAGCACCGCACCGGCAGCAGAAGCGCTGGTACGGCGGAGAACTCGGTTCATCGACCCGGGATGGTGAACGCCGTACGCGGGAACTGCCCGGGCTTGAACCGACGACCGTTGTTCATCGAGACGTAGGCACCGGCCTTGCCGTCGATGCGGCTGATCTCGTTGGCATCCCAGTAGACCTCGCGGGCGTCGGAGATCCCGCTGTAGTCCCCGGGCCCGAAGTGCAGCCAGTACTGGAAGCGGTTGCTGTCGCCGCCGTAGTCGGCGGCCCCGGACAGCAGGGCACGCTCGTAGGTGAGCGCGTCCAGCGTCGGCCCGGCCATCTGCAGACCGTTGGCCAAGGTGTTGAGGTAGGCCCAGGGCAGCTGCGCCCCGGCGTAGGGGATCTTCGTGCCCCCACCGCCGCGATAGGCGATGACCGCGGTCTGCTTGTCGAAGGGCTCGTAGTCACGCAGGTCGCTGGGGCCGAAGGCGTTCTTCCACTGCTGCGGGTCGTAGAGCCGCCCGAGGATGTCGTAGTCGACCAGCCCCGACCCGACGAGGACGTTCTCCGGGTAGTAGTTCTGGCCGGTCGCCGCCTTGGTGGTGAAGGCCGGGCTGATGGGATCGCTGAAGTACAGGACGCTCGTCACGCCCTCAGACTTCAGCTTCGCCACCGTGGTGTTGGACTGGGAGGCTGCCGTCGCGGTGTTGCTGGAGTAGGGCGCATCCACGACCTCGGACCCGCAGCCCTTGATGATCCGGCCGAGCTCGTCCGCGGGCCCCTTGTTGACCTCGGCGTCGGGGTGACTGATGGCGACCTTGCGGACCTTCGCCTGCAACTCCGCGGACCCTGCATAGCGGGCCTTCTGGCCGGCCATCCGCTTGCACCACCACTCGCCGGTGAGGCGCGCTTGCGTCGTACCGCCCATGTATTGGTCGTAGTGGTAGGGGCGGCGGGCTGTGCTGAACGCGTCGTCGAAGTGCCAGCCCATGATGTTGACGACCTTCAGGCGGGAGAGCTCGTCGGCCATGCTCGGGACGGCGCTGTTGTTCTCCCAGATGAAGGCGAACGGGGAGTGCTGGGCGACCAGCGACCGGGCCTCGGTGCGCATGCAGTCGTCGGCGGGCGGGGAGTATTCGCAGGTGCCGTGCACGAAGACCAGCGCGAGCTTGCGGCCGTAGAGCTCCCACTTGCTGTTGATGAAGGTTTCGGCCCGCTCGACGAAGTCCTTCTGCTCCTCCGCGCTGCCGTAGAGGTTCTGCGACCGGGTGAAGCCGTTGACGACCTCGTTCTCCCGCGGGCGGTAGTAGACGACGGTGATGGTCTTGGCCGTCACCCCCCGGGTGGTCGCGCCGGGGTTGGTGCCGGTGAACGCCGGGACGCACGGCGGAGCGGAGGAGAAGCCGGGGCCGAACTGCCGGCCGGCGACGCAGTGGCTGGTGTCCCCCATCGCCCTGACTGCGGTGCCCCCGGTGCCTGAGGTCGACCCGCTCGTGCCGCTCGTGCCGCTCGTCCCGCTCGTCCCGCCGGCGCTGCCGGTGCTGCCGCCGACCGACCCCGGGCCGGTGCCGGGGGTGGGTGCCGCTGTGCTGCCCGCCACGGCGCCGGTCGTGCCCCCGCCCACGGCGCCCTGCTCAGCGAAGGGCAGCGGGGCGGCCGCCGCCACGACCGGCGGGGCCTTGGACGGCGCCACCGCGACGAGGAGCAGCTGCGCGAGCACCACCGCAAGGAACGGGGCATACCTACGGGCGGGGACGGACAACGGGACCTCCGTGACTGGGACACGCGTGTTGCTGCACTGTGCAGTGACGCACACCACATCAGCAAGGGGCGCACCGGGGCAAACCTCACCAAATCCGGTCAGTCGAGGTGTACGACGGCCTTAGCGCCCATGAGGACCTTGTCGCCATCGACGGTCGCGGTCAGTCCCACCACCACGGTGCCGTCGTCGTCCTTGCTCTCCACGACGCCACTCACGGTGAGGGTGGCGCCCCGGTCGTCGTCCTCGACCACGACCGGACGCGAGAAGCGCACGCCGTACGAGAGAACCCGACCCGGATCCCCCACCCAGTCGGTGACGACCCGGCCGGCGGTGGCCATCGTGAGCATCCCGTGCGCGATGACGTTGGGCAGGCCGACCGCCTTCGCGACCCGCTCGTTCCAGTGGATGATGTTGAAGTCACCGCTGGCGCCGGCGTACTGCACCAGGTTGGCGCGCTGCAGCGTGAACTCCTGCGCGGGCAGCTCGGTGCCGACCTCGACGTCGCTCAGGTTCGGCATCAGGACTCCTTCACGGCCGCGGTGCCGCGGCTGACGATCGTGTTGGTGACGGTGGCGACCGGCTCGCCGTTGCTCGACACCTCGGTGAGCAGCGTCATCAGCTCGTTGCGGCCGGCGTCCCGCATGTCGGAGATGGTGGTCACGCTGTCGAGCAGGTCCCCGGCGTAGACCGGGCGGTGGAACTCAAAGCGCTCCTCGCCGTGCACGACCAGGTGGTACTGCAGCCCCAGCCCCGGGTCGGCGAGGAAGCCGCCGGCCTCGCCGGTGCTGGCGCTGATGAGGAACGTCGGGGGCGCGACCAGGTCCCGGTGGCCGAGCGCCTTGGCCGCCTCGGGGTCGTGGTAGGCCGGATTGGTGTCGCCGATCGCCTTCGCGAACCGCCGGATGTCGCCCCGGGTGACCTCGAAGGGCTCCTGGGAGGTGGCGGAGCGACCGATGTAGTCGCGGTTCAGAGCCATCACGTGTCCTCTCGCTGCGGGCGCCTCGGACGCTAGCAAAGCAAGTTGGAACGTGTTCTACCCAGGTACGACGAAAGCCGGCCTCCCGGTGAGGGGAGCCGGCCGTCGCTGAGCGTGTGGCTAGCGCGTTTCCTTGTGGTCGGTGTGCGCGCGGCAGTTGGGGCAGAACTTCTTCAAGTCGAGCCGGTCGGGGTCGTTGCGACGGTTCTTCTTGGTGATGTAGTTGCGGTGCTTGCACTCCTGGCAGGCGAGCGTGATCTTCGGACGGACGTCGGTGGCGGCCATGCGGAGGTGCCTGCGCTTTCAAAGAGTCAAGGGGTGGTCTGGGGCAAGGCTACCGGAACACTGGCAGCTGCTGTAGCGATGACCGGACTTGAACCGGTGACACAGCGATTATGAGTCGCTTGCTCTGCCAACTGAGCTACACCGCCCGGGTGGTGCTGATCTTGGTGCTGGTCGTGCTGGACGTGCTGCTGGTGCCTTCGCGGTGGAGCCCCTTTACGGAATCGAACCGTAGACCTTCTCCTTACCATGGAGACGCTCTGCCGACTGAGCTAAAGGGGCGGCGGATCGGGAACGAGCGTACATGCTCGGCGGTTCGGTGCGCGTTTGCGTCACGGAACGTGATCTTGAGCACCACCCGCTGTGAGCTTCTTCCTGGGCGCGCCGTCCGGATTGCGCCGCGATACCCCCCACATGGTGACTCAAGGTAGTCGGCGATTACGACGAGTGATGTCGTATGGCTACCCACCGTTACGGCAAGGTGCTCACCATCCTGGCGACCAGCGGGGCGCTCGTGCTCGCCTCCGCGCTGCCTGCACAGGCACTGGGCGCCGCCGCTACGACGGCTCCCGTCGTCCAGGTCGCCGCCCAGGCCACCGTCGGCAGCGCCCAGACCCGCGCAGCCCGCCGGGTGACCACTCCTGTGAGCCGCACCACCCTCGCCCGGGCCGCCGCCCTCCGGGCCGCCGCCGTTCGCGAAGCCCGCGCCCGCCGCGCCGCCGCTGCCGCTGCTGCCGCTGCCGCTGCTGCCCCTGTTGCTGAGACCCCCCCTCCGGTCGAGGTTGTTCCGGCCGCCTTGGTCGCCAGCTCACCGGCCGGTTCGCCGTCGGGAGTGGCCGCGCCCCGCGGTGACCTGCCTGGCTGGACGCAGACCTACGCCGAGGACTTCACCACCGACGTCGCCACCGGTTCCTTCCCCGGCGCCTACGGCAACCACTGGTACGCCTACACCGACGGTCTGAAGGACACCAGCCGTAACGGCACGTACATGCCGTCCAAGGTCATGTCCGTCCACGACGGCGTCCTGGACTGGTCGATCCGCACCGAAGCCGGCAAGCACCTGGTCTCCGCCCCGGTCCTGAAGGACACCTACGGCCAGGTCTACGGCCGCTACAGCGTCCGCTTCCGCGCCGACCGGATGCCCGGCTACAAGACCGCCTGGCTGCTGTGGCCCGACACCGAGCGCTGGCCCGACGACGGCGAGATCGACTTCCCCGAAGGCGACCTCGACAGCACCATCAGCGCCTTCAACCACTACGCCAACCCCCGCGGCGGCCAGGACGGCTTCGACAGCACCACCACCTTCAGCGACTGGCACACCGCCACCATCGAGTGGATCCCCGGCAAGGTCACCTTCACCCTCGACAACAAGATCCTGGGCATCTCCACCACCAACGTCCCCACCACCGCCATGCACTGGGTCCTTCAGACCGAGACCACCCTGTCCGGCGCCATCCCCGCCGCCGGCGTCGCCGGTCACGTCCTCGTCGACTGGGTCGCCCTCTACAAGCGCGCCTGACGGCACGGCTCAACGGTCGCCGAGCACCTCACCGGAGCTCGGTGACCGAGCCGGGATCCACGTAGGCAGGCTCATCCGGGCGCCAACCGCCCGACACCGGGCCCCGTTCGCCCTCCGGCCAGTGCGGGTGCGGAGTCAGCAGCCCTAGTCCCCTCCTCACGAGGAGCGGATGGGCAAAGCGGTCCACCACCGGCGTGCGGTAGAGCAGTCGCAACCAGAGCGGAGCCGCCGCCGTGTCGAACCGAGCGCCGTACCCCGCCGGCAGGACGTTCCACCCGGTCAGTCTCACCCCGGGACTGTGCCCCATGACGACCGGACCGGCCAATGCTTATCCGCACGGCGGGCACGGCAGGGAGTGCCCTCCGATGCGATGAGCGCCTCGCCCGGTGCGCCGAAGGTGAGTGAAGCCGGCACGTTTGACATCCTCACGCGGTGAAAGCCGTCGTGTTCGATCTGTTCGGCACCCTGACGGACCCCACCCTCGAGGTGGCGCGGCGTTCCATGGTCGAGACGACAGCCGTGGAACTCGGCGTGGACCCCGCGGCCTTTTGGGACCGCTGGAGTCGCTCTTTTCCCGAACGGATCACTGGTGCCTATGGCGACACCAGAGCCACGCTGCTCCGGCTTCTCCGTGAGTGGCACACCACGGTCACCGACGAGGCACTCGAGGTGGCCCTCGCGCATCACTCGGCCTCGATGGAGACCATCCGCAGCCCCGCCCCGGAGCGCTCGCCCGGTTGGACGAACTACGCCGCCGCGGCTTCCGGCTGGCCCTCATGAGCGACTGCAGCAGCGAGGTCGTCGAGGCGTGGGCGAGCACCCCTTATGCGACACGGTTCGACGCTGTCGTGATGTCCTGGAGCGAAGGGCTCCGCAAACCCGACCCGAGGCTCTACGCCACCGCTGCCGACAGATTGGGGGTGGCGCCGAGCGAATGCTGGTACGTCGGCGACGGCGGTGGCCGCGAGCTCTCCGGAGCCCACGCGGCCACCATGCGCCCGGTTCTGGTCACCAACGCCCGCACGCCTGCGGCAGCCGGACACCGCGCGGATCCGGACGACTACCCCCCGGAGTGCAGCATCGCCGAGCTCGGGGAGCTGTTGGCCCTCGTGGGGCAAGCCAGCGAGTAGCGCTGGTGGCAGGCGGGTGGTGAACGCCGGCCCCCCTCCGTTCCCTCCTTACGTCCGCTCCGTCGGACACCTCCACGCGGGGGCCGAGCGGACGCAAGCAGCGACGTACCTGGCCGGGGCGGGGGGTTCGACGTACGAGTCAGGGTTGGGGTTTGGGCCGGAGCAGCGAGGCGTGCGCGAGCACCTGCGGCAGCGTGAGCGCCCGGTCATAGACGGCCACCTCGGACAGGCTCACCCCGTCGAGCGGCCCCTGGAAGCCCGACCCGGAACCACCGATGCCGAGCGGTCCTGGCTGCCCGAAGACGGCGCCGGCCGCCAGTTTTTGCCGCCCGACCAGCCGACCGTCCTCGTAGCAACTCACTGTGCGCTCGGCGTAGACGACCGCGAGGTGCACCCAGCGCCCGACCACGGGGAGGGCAGGCGGGTGGCAGCCCCCGACGTAGATGCCGTGGTGCCAGAACTCCACGCCCAGCCGACAGGGGTTGCGGGTGAACTGAGCCGGGAAGTGGAGGATCTCGAGTCCCTCGCGGCCCTGGTCGGGGAGGCCGGAGGTGCCCAGCACCCGGCCCCAGGCCGCAGTGCAGGCGTCCACCCGCACGGCGAGTTCCAGCGTGAAGGTGTCCTTGTCGCTGAGCCCGGTGGTGAGGGGGGTGACGATGCGGCCGCTGCGCAGAAAGGTCGCCCCGCGTGCGCCGGCCGGGCCGGTGGTGCCGGCGATCGTCCCTCCGACCACGGTGCCCACCAGTCGGGCCGGGGTCAGCTCGACGACCTGATCCCCGGGCCCTAGACCGTCCGCGTCACGCAACGGCCAGAGCGCTATCGCGCCGTCCGTGAGCACCGCAGCTTCGTACGGCGAGGACTGGGCGAGCACGGGTGCCTTGCGTGGTCCAGCCGCAGGCTCGTCGGAACACGCCCCCAGACCGAGGGCAAGTGCCGTCACGAGTACCACCAGGCGCACAGCAACCACCGTCACCCCTCCACCCCTGTCGCCTGACACGTTGCGTCACGCTCGGCCACCTGAGCGTATCGGCCAGCCACGTACTGCGACAGCATCTTCGGCGCATGCCCTGTGGAAGGATCACGTCCGCCGACAGATCGGAGCCGCCGCGTGCCCGCGCCGCATGACGACGCCGTACCTCGATCGGCCTCGGACGTGCTGGGACCGGCGTCGAGCCGCACGCGGCAACGGCTCGGCCTCGCCCTGATCGGCGTGACCGTCCTTGCCGTCCTGCTCGCTGCGGGGCAGGCACCCGGGGCCGTACGTGTCCCCTTCGTGTTGGTGGCCGCGACCCTGCTGCCCGGCTACCCGATCGTCGTCCGGCTCCCGGTCGACCTCCCCACCCTGCTGGCTCTCGATATTTGCACCAGCCTGGCACTGGAGGCCGCCCTGACTTTCCTGCTCGTGCAGGCGGATTTCTGGCACCCCCAAGGTCTGGGTCTGCTGCTCGCCGTCGCGGGAGTCAGCGCCTCCATGCTGGCCGTGACGGCGCTGCGGGAGACGCCGCCGTGAGCCCGCCCGCCAGCGGGTCAGGCGGGCGGGCCGCCGCACGCGAGCGGCGGGTACGGATCGTCGCCTGGACCGTGCCCCTCGCCGGTGCAGGGCTGTGGGCAGTTGGGCTCATCCTCACCGACATCACCGCCCTTCCTTCGTTCGGTTTGATCCCGGTGCTGGCCTGGCCCTACTGGGTCGGCTTGGCGCTCGTGGTCGGTGGGACCACGGTGCTCACCCATGCCCCACGGCTTCGACATGGCCCGCTGCTTGCACATCTGGGCGTGCTGATCGCCATGCTCTATGCCACCGCACCCGCGCTCGAGGACCCCCCGCGCTACACCTACACCTACAAGCATGTCGCGATCACCCAGTACATCGAGCGGTACGGCACGGTCGAGCCGAGCATCGACATCTACCACCGGTGGCCCGGCTTCTTCTCGCTGTCGGCGTGGTTCTCCCAGGTCTCCGGGCTGCTCGACCCCACCAGTTACGCCGCCTGGGCCGAGGTCTACTTCACCGCCATCGACGCCCTGCTGGTGTGGGTGTGCATCCAAGCGGTCGCGCGCTCGCAGCGCACCGCTTGGCAGGCGACTGTGCTGTTCACGCTCACCAACTGGGTCGGCCAGAACTACTACGCACCGCAGGCGTTCGGCTTCGTCCTCATGCTGGGCGTCCTGTTGCTGTGCCTGGTTGCTCTGCGAACTGCTCCCGGTCCGTTCGGGCGCTGGGTGGAACGCTCCGTGCGCCTCCTCCTCCGGGTGCGGGTCGCTCCCCGGGACCACCAGCCCACCGCGTTCCGGGGGCGGCTCTCCGGACGGACGATCGGGCTAGCGGTGATGTTCGACGCGGTTCTCGCGGCCAGTCACCAGCTCACGCCGTACGTCCTGCTGATGCAGCTGGCAGCCCTGGTGATGGGGGGGTACCTGCGGCCGTGGTGGGTGCTGGTCGTCACCAGCGCGGCGACCATCGGCTACCTGGTGCCCAACTACGACTTCGTCGTCCACAAGTACGGCCTGCTCACCAGCACCGACCCGTTGGCCAACGCAAGAAGCGAGACCGTGGAGGGTGTGCCGGGCGCCGACCAGCTCCTCATCCAGCACATCGCACTCGGCACGGCGGTCTTCTGCTTCCTGTTCGCCTTCGTCGGCCTCGTCCGCAGGGCCCGCCGTGGGTTCGCGGGCGACGCCGTGGTGGTCGGCGCACTGATCTTCACGCCAGTTCTCACTCTGGTCGCCCAGAACTACGGTGGAGAAGCCAAGCTCCGGGTCTACCTGTACGCCCTGCCCTGGCTCTGTGTCGGCCTGTGCTGGGCGCTCTCCCCGGAAGGCGAGCCACGCGCCCGTCTCAGGTCGGTCCTGCCTGTCGGGATGGCGCTCGGGCTGACCGTTGCGTTCATCGCGCAGTTCCTGGGCCGGGAGGACATCAACATGCTGAGCCGGGACGAGGTTGGCGCAGCCGCCTACCTGTTCAACTCCTCCAACGTGCAGCCGGGCTCGATCGTCATGCTCACCGCGCCAAACTTCCCTGAGCGGTACGGCCCGCTGTATTTCCGGCTCGCCCGTGCCAATCTGCCCACCCTGACCAGTTCCGATTTCGGCGAGCGACCGCTGCTGTTCCCACGCGGAGATGACGTTGAGGAGGCGGCGCGTCTCATCGAACTGGAGGAGGGCACCTCCGGCTACCTGGTCTTCTCCCAGGGCCAGGAGGCCTACGCCCGCAACAACCAGCTCTACGCGCCCCACGCCCTGCGGGCCTTCGAAGGGGCGGTCGCCCAGAGCGCCCGTTTCCGCCTCGTCTACGACACACCGACAGCACGCATCTACGAGCTGGTGAAGCGGCCATGACCGGGGTCTCCGAGGAGAACCTGGGTCGCGCGGCTGCTCGCGGTGGCGTCTGGTCGGTGTCCAGTGAGATCAGCAGCCGGGCGGCGCAGAGCATCGTGTTCTTCGTGCTAGCGGGCTTCTTGTCACCCGCCCAGTTCGGAGCGGCCGCGGTCGCGTTCGTCGCCGTCCAGGTCGCCAGCTCCCTGACCTATGCCGGCCTCGGCTCCGCCGTGCAGGTCCTCGGCGCCGACGAGGCGCGGGACCGCACCGCAGTCGGGGTCGCGCTGCTCATGGGTTCGACCGGGGCGGTGCTGCTGTGGGTGGTCTCCGCACCCTTGTGCGACGTGCTGGGGGTGCCTGCCGCAACCGGCCTGGTGCGTCTCGTCGGCCTCGCACTGCCCCTGGCCCAGACCAGCGAGGTCCTGTCCGCCCTGCTCGCCCGCGACCTACGGTTTCGGGCCACGGGTACGGCAGTCATCATCGCCTCGGGACTGTCTGCCGTCGCGGGGCTGGGCATGGCCGTCGGCGGTGCCGGCGCCGAGGCGCTGGTGGCACAGGGCGTCATCCAGCCCGGCCTCCGGCTGCTGCTGCTCATCGGTGCACGGCCCACCGCCTTCCGGCCGTTGCTGCGGCGCAAGCACCTTGCTGAGCTGTGGGTGGTGGGGCGTGAGCTGCTGCTGAGCAACACCTACGACACCGTGGGCGCCAACGTCGACAACGTGGTCGTCAGCATCGTTGCCGGCGCGGCCGCCCTCGGTGCTTACGGTTTCGCGTTCAACAACA
>JANOTZ010000238.1:0-3177 GCA_031416735.1 Frankiales bacterium | reverse complement strand
CGCCGTGATGCGTGCGACCGTGACAGGCGCCCACCGCGCAGACTGGTGCACCAACCAGCCTCGTGCCGCAATGGACCATCCCCCTGGTTCCGCCGTGGTAGCGGACGAGGGCCTGGGACTTTTTGCCCGCGAGGACATTCGTGCGGTGCTCGCGCGCTTTGGGATGATGCATGCCACGCGAGCGCCGACGATAGACCCAACGGAAGAAGTCATCTTTCTCGCTAAGGCTGACTTCGTGTCCGTCGATGTTCGTGCCCTGACGCTAGCCTTGATGGAGACCTTGCCGCACGTCAAGGTTGCGGTTTTCGAAGAGGCGGGGTGGGCGACGGAGCCCATCTGATGCATGCGCCACCGGTCTGCCAACCGCAGGCTTCAGCCGTGATCTCTCTCAAAGGTCTCAGGAGGGCTCTGAGCTACTGACGGAACGCGCCGTCGCAGAACGAGTCGTTCGCTGCGAGACACTCGTAGAGAGCCACTTGCCAGCTGTTGCTCCGGACATCACGTTGAGCGTGCGTGGCCGGGCGGCGGCATGAGATCGGCACCGCTCCTGACCTGGCCTTTTGCACCCAGACTCGCCAGACCGACCTGGACCTCGGTCGGGCTCTGACGGCCCACAGACGGCCCAGCATCGTGCCGCCCGGGCAAGCGGGCCCGGCGTTCGCCGGGACGCTTGCGCCCCCGGCAGGACCAACCCGGCGGTGATCTGCTGGCTGAAGTACCCGTTGTGGGTCGCCCAGGCCTGCCCCACACGGGGACGCCCGCCACCGTACGACGACCACAGCCTGTAGCCCCTCGCCGATGCGTCGGAACTCGCACGCAGAGGCGCGCGATGCTCTAGGCACTCTCGGCGCCGCACCACTGCCCCTGCCGCGCCGGCTTCCTGCGAGCCGCTGCCGCCGATCGCGACCGCACCTTGCCACTCAACCGCGAAGTGGGTGGTCGGCTTGCCGCGGGGTCGCGCTCAGCGGCAGATGAGGATGTTGCATGGGCACGTCAGGGTGGGCAGCGACGATCGAGCGTGTCGACGCCGCGTGAAAACTGACCCCCAGGCGCCGGTTGAACTTTGACCCCTCGGTGACCCTGAGGAGTGATCACTGTGGAGAACTGGGCCGAGATCCGTCGTCTGCACTTGACGGAGAACATGCCGATCAAGGCGATAGCCCGCCGGCTGGGAGTTGCGAGGAACACGGTCCGGGCGGCGTTGTCGTCGCCGGAGCCGCCTCGGTATGAGCGGCGGCCGAAGGGCTCCGCGCTGGACGTGCTGGAGCCGGAGATCATCGAGCTGCTGAGGCAGTTCCCGGACATGCCCGCGACCGTGATCGCCGAGCGGCTGACGTACACCGGGGCGAGCTCGGTGCTGCGGGCCCGGGTCGCGCGGTTGCGGCCGCAGTTCCGGCCGGCGGACCCTGCCGACCGCACGACGTATGTGGCTGGGGAGATCGTGCAGTGCGACTTGTGGTTCCCCGCGCCGATCGTGCCGGTCGGTGCGGGGCAGCTGCTGGCCCCACCGGTGCTGACGATGGTCAGCGCGTTCTCCCGCTGGATCATGGCGACGGCGTTGCCGTCCCGCACGACCGGTGACCTGGTGGCCGGGATGTGGGTGTTGCTGCGGCTGCTCGGTGGCGTCCCCAAGATGCTGGTCTGGGACAACGAGGCGGGGATCGGTCAGCACCAGCGCCTCACTGTCGGGGCGCGGTCGTTCGCCGGGACGCTCGGGACCCGGATCTGGCAGGCCCCCGCGCGGGACCCGGAGACCAAGGGCGTCGTCGAGCGCGCGAACGGCTACCTGCAGACCTCGTTCCTCCCCGGCCGGGTCTTCACCAGCCCGGTGGACTTCAACACCCAGCTCACCGGGTGGCTCCCGCGCGCCAACGGGCGGCTCGTGCGCGCGACGGGCAGCACCCCCGCGGCGCTGCTGGCCACGGACCGGGCCGCCATGACCGTCCTGCCCCCGGTGGCGCCGCGGGTCGGGTGGACCGGGCAGGTCCGGCTCGGCCGGGACTACTACGTCCGCGTCGCCGGGAACGACTACAGCGTCTGTCCGTCAGCGATCGGACGGATGGTCGACCTGACGTGTGACCTCGAGCGGGTCCAGGCCCGCTGCGCCGGGCAGCTCGTCGCTGACCACGCCCGGTCCTGGGCCCGCACCCAGACCCTCACCGACCCGGTCCACGTCGCGACCGCCAAGGGCCTGCGGAGGGCCTTCCAGGAACGCGAACGCGCGGCCGGAGCACCACACCAGCCGATGCGTGCTGGAGACGTCGTGGCCCGCCGGGCCCTCAGCGACTACGACACCGCCTTCGGCCTCCAACCCCCTCACAACCTCGACGCGAATCGGCACCTGACGTTGGTCGCCCCGTGAAGCCCGACGATGTCGACGCCGAGATCGCCATGCTGGCCCGCGAGCTCAAGACCCCCGTCATCACCAGCACCTTCCAGGCCCTCGCGGAGCAAGCCCGCTCTGAGACGTGGTCGCACGAGACCTACCTCGCGGCGGTCCTGGCCCGGCAGGTCGCGTCCCGGACCGTCAACGGCACCCGACTACGCGTCGCCGGGGCACGCTTCCCCCAGACCAAGACCCTGGAGGACTTCACCTTCAACCACGTCCCCGCTACCACCCGAGACATCCTGGCTCACCTGGCGACCACGACGTTCATCGGCCGCCGGGAGAACGTCGTGTTCCTCGGCCCACCCGGGCTGGGCAAGACCCACCTGGCCATCGCGATCGGGATCAAAGCCTGCGAAGCCGGCTACCCCGTCGCGTTCGCCTCCACCAGCGGTTGGCTGCAACGCCTCGGCGCCGCCCACGACCGCAACACCCTCGAGGTCGAGCTCCGCAAGCTCAACCGCTATCGACTCCTGATCATCGACGAGGTTGGCTACCTCCCGCTGGACGCCGCCGCAGCGTCGCTGTTCTTCCAGCTGATCGCGAGCCGCTACGAGACCGGTTCCGTCATCGTGACCAGCAACCTGGCCTTCAGCCAATGGGGCCAGACCCTCGGTGACGACATCGTCGCCGCCGCCACCATCGACCGCCTCGTTCACCACGCCACCGTCCTGGCCCTCGACGGCGAGTCCTACCGCACCCGAACGCACCGACCACCAACCCGCTAACACCACCCCGAGGGGTCAACTTTCAGACAGCACCAGGGGGTCAAGATTCGCGCGGCGTTGACA
>JANOTZ010000237.1:0-2604 GCA_031416735.1 Frankiales bacterium | reverse complement strand
CCAGGTGCGGCTGGCCTTCAAGGGCGGTCCCCGCCTCACCCTGCGACCCACCCACCCCGCCACGGCCAACCTGGCGGCCCGCCCGAAAAACCTCACCGACGTGCTCCACGCGGACAACACCCAGACGTTCGTCGTCACCGGCAAGCGGTCGATCGTGACCTCCAGCATCGCCCTCGGCCGGTTCAAGGCGTTCCTTGGCGAGATCCACGCCTGCGTGGCACGGCAGAACGAGTGCGGTGACTACGGCATCGACGCAGGGGTCTTCCCGGCGACCGTGATCTACCCGCTCGGCGAGTTCGACATGGTCTTCGGGCTCCTCTACCAACCAGGCGTCATCCCGGCCGGCCGGTACTTCGCCAAGCAAGGGGCCCTGAACGCCACCACCCTGCAGTACGCCAGCGGCGCGGCCTTCACCCTCAGCCTGCAATAGGTTCGACAGCAAGGGGAGCCGGAGGGCCCTTCCCTCCGGAATCAGGCCGCCACCACTCGCCCAGAGTCCCGACTCCCGGACGAGCGCAAGGCCCTCATGGAACCGTTGCGTCGCCCGGTAACGCAGCTCAGTACCCCGGCTAACTCCGGGGAACCCCCACCTCGACGAACGTTGTGTGCGCCGAGAAGCCCAAGACGACCTAACGAGGACAGCGGCTAGCCTGGTCCCGTTCAGTAGGTCGGCCACGCTGGACCGCGATAGTTCGCCGTTACTCACCGGCGCCAGTAGTAGCCGCGAGCGGCTCCTCTCTCTATCCGGCCGGCGACAAGCCGTCGGCAGCTAGCGCCCGGTGAGCGGACGGAGCCTGAAGATCAAGATGCCGAGGTACTTGTTCATCCAGTCCTGCTTGTGCGGGTAGCGGTGGCGCGCTTCCTCCGGTAGTTGAGGCTCATGGGCCGCCTCGATCCATAGCCCCGCCGCGCTGAAGGTGTTGAGAAGATCGGAGACGGTGTACGTGCGCTTCGTGAGTGAGATCTGATCGTTCCAGCCGGTGAGGTAGGTGTGCTGCGCTGCGGAGAAGTACTCCTCACCCAGGGTCGTGCCGTTCTGCTCAGTCCGTTCGACGGCGTAGCGGATGGGGTGCGTTCGGGTCAGCAGGATGAACCCGTCGTCAGCCAGCATCGCTTTGGCCGCTCGTAGCGTGGCGACGGGATCCTTCGCGTAGCCGAAGGATTGGAGGAACAAGATCCGGTCGAAGGTGCGTCCGTCCAGCTCCGAGATCGACTCCAACTCGTTCAGGTCGCCTTTGATCAACTCCAGCCCGAATGGCCGCTCGCCGACGAAGTTGCCGCTGACGTCGACGCCGACCGTCTCACGTGCGCCGGCCTCAATGAGCTCTACGAGCTTGCCGCCGCTCCCGCAACCCAGGTCGAGCACGGATAGCCCGGTGACGTCTCCCAACATGTGCCGCTGTGCGGGCCACTCGGCGAGCCGATCTAGCGAGTCTTCCTTCGCACGGGCCCGCTCGTAGTGAGGGGCCAGTTCCGACCAGGCCCGGCTTGTATCCGAAGGAATCGCTTCTACGTCGTCCACGTGGCGGATGCTAGGGCCGCTCCTGTGTCCGGCTGACGGAAGGGCCGGGTAGCCGCGGTTGGCGCGGCACCTCTGCGCGGTCCCGTGGGCCTGATCGCCTGGGCGCTGCAGGCAGGTGAAGAACGATGCTGGCGCCCGAGTGTCACCGGTCTGTGAGCCGAAGTAGCGCGTCGCTACCCGTCGTCGGCCACCTCGCCGTGGGAAGGACGAAGGACCGGCACCTACTCGGTTGGAGTCACACCACCGATCCTCACGCGACCGTTGCACGGACTGAGGTCCAGGGTCCTGCCGTCGGCAACTATGGGCTGCGCGACGTTGCTCAGGGTGATGCTCCAGAACGCCACGCGGGGTGCCGGGTGGCGCAAGGGACGCCAGCATCGGTAAGGCCCGAGACGGAAACGGGGATGAACGCGCCCGGCGGTGCACCTGGTGCGAGCACAACCAAGCTTTCGTCGCCGAATGCCCCGTCCAGGTCAGCCTCCGGTTGCGGCAACGGTTTGCGTGCTGCATCAAGCAGCACCACCGCGGCTGGACCGGACACCGAACACGGTGATGCGCTCACGTTGCGCAACCGCAGTCGCAGGATGCCCGTGCCGCCGGTGAGGCCGTCTACGTCACCCGCGTCGGCGGTTAGGTCCGCCCCCTCGCACTGCCGCGCCTGACTGGTAGCCGGGGTTGTTGGGGATGCCGTCGTCTCGTCTGCTGAACCGCCACCGGTACAGGCGGCCAGCAACAACAGGCCTCCCAGCATCGGTGTGCGCTTCACCTGGAGAACCTAGCGACCGAAGCAGCTCCGTGCGCCCCAGGTGGGATGCGGCCGCGTGTAGCGCCGCTACGCCGAAGTCTGGGAGGTGACAAGCGCCTGCTGGCCATCGCGGGTCCCCGAGTTGCAAGCCGAGATAGTCCGTGACTATCGGTTTGCCTGGCAGGGCGGTCGCTCAGGACCTGAACGAAGGCACCTACGCTTCCGTGGAACCCCAACGAAGGGAAGGACCCGGTGGCCGAGGTCGTCGTCAGTGTCCATCGGCGCTATCCATTCCCGCCAAGCGTGATGTGGCGGGACTTCACGGACCCGGCCGTGT
>JANOTZ010000236.1:0-7802 GCA_031416735.1 Frankiales bacterium | reverse complement strand
GTCGGGTGCGTTGCCGACGCACGAGGTCTTCGTCGCGCCCTTCGTCAAGCTCCTCGCCGACGGCGCTGCCGACGGGACCCTGGCGGTCCACGAGGACCCGGTCGAAGCCGCAACCGTGCTCTTCAACGCGTTCGGCTGGGGCTACGTCCAGTTGCGGCACGCCCAGCGGTGGCCTTCCGAGCGCGCCCACGCGGGGGTGACGGCCCTCGTCATGTCTGGTCTTCGGCCCTGAGCCGACCGGGCGTCAGGAGCAGTCCACGGCGGCGTGCCCGAGCTCAGCAACCTCCGTGGACGGGCTGGACTGGCGTGGGCGCCAACGCGACAGCACCCTCACCGACGTCGTGGGTCGGGAGGTCGAGCGTCGTGGGCCCGCCCCGGCGCACGACCCGTGGCTGCGCGACCTGGTGGAACGGCTCCCGGAGCGGCTGCGCAAGCCGGTCCTGCTGCACTACTTCGCCGACCTGCCCGTCGACGAGGTCGCGCGGCTGCTGCACCGCCCGGCAGGCACCGTCAAGCGGCGGCTGCACGAGGCACGTGCCCTGCTCGGCACCCAGATCGGAGATCACCGTGCCGGACTTCACGCTTCTCCCGCCCCCTGCCGGGGGCCACGCCGACGCCTACGCCCGAGGCCGGCGCCGTCGCGGTCTGCGCGCCGTCACCGCGGGTGGCGCCGCCTTGTCGTTGGTGGTTGTCGCGGCGGTCCTCCTGCCCCTCGGCCGCCCCTCGTCCCTCCACCGGCTCATCCCCCAGCCGGCCTCCTCATCGACGGCACAGGCGACCACGCAACCCGACACCGGAGAGTCGAAGTCACCGTCCGCCACGCCGTACCCCACGGCAGCCGGCTCGCCGACCCCGACCATGCAGGTGCCGGCGAGCCGACCGTCCCCTACCGGGCAGGTCGGTCCCGAGATGCCCGCGCCTGCGGAGCCCGACAGGGTGGTGCGCGCCTACTCCCCGCCCGGCGACTCGTTCACGCTGTGCGGCCTGGACGCCTCCGTGGGTGGGGGCCCGTCCGAGACGAGTGTCGGGTGGTGCAACAGCGCAGACGTCACCGGGAAACCGGGCGGCTACACCTTCAGGGCCGTGGTCTGCCGCTCGTCCGACCAGCAGGCCGCGCAGCTCCACCCCGAGTCCGTGCCGCTGCGCATGCGGGTCACCCGCGGGGACACCGACGTCTGGCACCTGACGATCGGCAGTGAGCCCCGCGACGCCCTGGCCACCGAGCCTGGCGGCTGCTGGATCTGGAGCACCGACTGGGACGGGCTCGGCGATGACGGGCGACCGGTCCGGAGCGGGAGCTATGAGCTGTCGGCGGCAGTCCTGGCCGAGGAGCTGCCGGACACCGGTGACCGCACTGCTGCCTTCGAGGTCGGACAGAGCTGAGTCCTCAGCTCCAGGTAGCGGTGTGTGGGTCGAGGCCGCCGCTCCTGACGCTCCCTTCGTGCGTGACCTGCAGAAGCTGACGATCAAGCAGGAGATCGCCGGTCGACGTCGAAACAGCTCATCTCGGCGTCGACCAGCAACGGCGACATCACCATCACCGGACGATGACCACCGCTCACGCCCCCAACCCAGGAGAGCACTTGCCCGCCTTCCTTTCTGCATCGCGACTCTCGACCGCACTCGCGCTGGCGGCGGTCGCCTGCTCGACCGTGCCGGTGTTGGCGGACTCGCGCCCGGGTGGCCTTGACGGGCGCAGGAACACGACGATGAGCTACAGCGCGGAGACCGGGCCGCAAGCCGCAGCCGCGCCGCTTGTCGATGCCGGGCCAACGGGCGTCGGGGTCGTGGGTGATTCCGCAGCGTCCTGCAGACCACCGCGCTGCCACCGGCAACCCGTGCGCATCACCGGGCCGGGCCGGGTGGGAGCCCTCCGGGTTGATGTGGCCTGGCAGTCCCCGAGCAGCGACATCAACGTCTACCTCTTGAACCCGCGAGGCGAGGAAGTCGCTCATTGCGGAGCCTCCGCTGGTGGCACCCAGGCGTCCGTCCTGCTGTCCGCCGCGAACGTGGCCTCAGGTGTCTACACGGTCGTCACCATCTTCCGCCTGACCGCGGGTGATCGTCTCACGGGCGTCGTGAAATACCCCGGACGGGCACTGGCAACGAGCGTCACCGATCTGGACAGGAACGGCTGCCCCACCCTGACCTAGGCCGAGCAGGGTCTGCGGCGCCTGCGAGGCGGCATCTCGGGCGGCGTCCTCGACCTGACACCTCGAGAGGGGACCTCAGACCCTGGCCTCACCACGCCTGCCGTCAGATCCTGCGCTCATGACAGCCTCGCGAAGTCCTCATGCTTTGACCTTCCTCGGGGGTGCCAGGACGGTGACGGGCAGCAAGACACTGGTGCAGTCCGGTCACCACAAGGTCCTGGTGGACTGCGGTCTGTTCCAGGGGTTACGCGAGTTGCGGCGTCGCAACTGGGAGCCGCTGCCGATACCAGCCGCAGAGATCGAGGCCGTCCTGCTGACGCACGCGCATCTCGACCACAGTGGCTACATCCCGCGGCTGGCTGCGGACGGCTTCACGGGACGCGTGCATGCGACCCGGACGACGGCGGCGCTGGCGGAGATCGTGCTGCTCGACAGCGCCTACCTGCTTGAGGAAGAAGCTCGGCACGCAGGTGCCCACGGTTATTCCAAGCACGCCACCCCGCGGCCGCTGTACGACACGCAGGACGCACAACGCGCTGTTGAGCGGCTGACCATCACCTCGTTCGACGCGCCGACGCGGGTGGCTCCTGGGATGGTGGCTACCTGGCGCCCGGCCGGTCACATCCTGGGGTCGGCGACCCTTCAGGTGCACCTGGACGAGGATGGGCCGAGCGTGCTGTTCAGTGGTGACCTGGGGCGCGAGGGCCATCCGCTGCTGCTCCCACCCGCTTCACCACCCGCTGCCGACTTCGTCGTAGTCGAGTCGACCTACGGGAATCGCATCCATGACGTCCGTGACCCGGCGCGGCTCGCCGACATCGTCAACCGCACGATCGGGCGAGGCGGGAGTGTCTTGATCCCTGCCTTCGCAGTGGACCGGACAGAGGTGCTGCTGTGCGCCCTCAAGGAGCTGACCGACACCGCTCAGATTCCGCGGCTGCCGGTGTTCGTCGACAGCCCGATGGCACTGAAGGCCCTGCGGATCTACCGCGACGCACTGGACCGCGGCGACCCGGACGTTCGTCCCTCCGCAGCATCCGAGGACGATCCCTTCGACACCGGTGACCTCAGGGCGCTGACCACGAAGGAGGAGTCCATGACGGTCAATGCGCCGCAGTTCCCCTGCATCATCATCTCGGCCTCAGGCATGGCCAGTGGAGGACGCGTCCTCCATCATCTCTCCCACCAGCTTCCCGACCCGCGAAACACTGTCGTCCTCGTCGGGTTTCAGGCCGGCGGGACCCGAGGGCGGTCACTGCAGGAGGGCGCCCCCGCGGTCAAGATCCACGGCCGCTACGTGCCGGTGCACGCGGAGATCGCCGATCTCGAGGCCTTCTCCGTGCACGCCGACGCCGACGACATCCTGGGTTGGCTGGGGTCGATGCCAGCAAAGCCGACCACCTGCTATGTCACCCATGGAGAGCCCGACGCGTCGTTTGCCTTGCGGGACCGCATCGTGAAGGAGCTGGGCTGGACAGCTGTCGTGCCCGAGCCCGGTGAACGCGTCCTGTGCGGCTGAGCCGAGCTTGACAGCGAGGAGGAGGCCAGCCATGGCCGGGCCGGCGATCCGCACAGATGGGCTCACCAAGCACTTCGGGTCAGTCGTCGCCCTCGACGGCCTCGACCTCACCGTCGAGCAGGGCGAGGTCTTCGGCTTCCTCGGCCCTAACGGGGCCGGCAAGTCCACGACGATCCGGTTGCTGCTCGGCCTGCTTCGTGCCACCGCAGGTTCCGCCACGGTCATGGGCATCCCGACGACCGACGTCGAACGTTCCCACCGCCACCTGGCGCACGTGCCGGGAGACGTGGCCCTGTGGCCGCAGTTGACCGGGGCGGAGACGCTCCGGCTGCTCGGCAACCTGTCCGGGCACGTCGACGAGGCGTTCCGCGACGAGCTCGTCGAGCGACTGAATCTCGACCTCAGCAAGCGGGCCCGGTCCTACTCCAAGGGCAACCGCCAGAAGGTCGCCCTGGTTGCCGCCTTCATGACCCGGCCCGACGTCCTGCTCCTCGATGAGCCGACCGCGGGTCTGGACCCGCTGATGGAGGCGGAGTTCCAGCTGCTCGCCCGCGAGGCCTCAGCCCGCGGCCAGACGGTGTTCCTGTCGTCTCACATCCTCGATGAGGTGGAGGACCTGTGCCACCGGGTAGCGATCCTGCGTGCCGGCCGGCTCGTCGAGATGGCGGCGCTCGAGGACCTGCGCAACCTCACCAGCACCGAGCTCGAGGCCAGCTTCACCGGCCCCCTGCCCGACCTGGCCGGCGTGCCGGGCGTCACCCGGATCGAGAGCGCTGACCACACTTTGCGCGTCACCGTGACCGGGTCGCCGGCCGCGGTCCTGCGCGTCCTGGCCGAGGCGGGGGTCACCAGGTTGCGCAGCCACGAGGCGAGCCTGGAGGAGATCTTCTTGACCTACTACCAGGACGAGACCCCGCGGTGACGGCGAGCGCGGCCTCGCACCGCGCGGTTCTGGCCCTCTCGGTCCGGCTCGTCCGCCGGGGCGCCCTGGTCCTGGCCGTCGCCGGCGCTGCCTACGTCGCCCTCGAGGTCGTCAGCTACGAGCAGAGCTATCCCGACGCGGCCTCGCGGGCCCGGCTCGCCACCTTCCAGGACAACCCCGGTGTGCGGATGCTCCAGGGGCTGGCCCGCAACGTCGATACCACCGGCGGCTTCGTCGCCTGGGACGGCGGGTGGTTCCTGGAGACGGTCGCCGCGATCTGGGCATTGCTTGCGGTGCTGCGCCTCACCCGCGGCGACGAGGAGACCGACCGCAGCGCGCTCGTCCTCATGGCGCCGCTGCGCGCCTCGCGGGTCCTTGTCCTGCAGCTGCTCGCCGTGGTCGCCGCCGGGCTGCTCTTCGGTACTGCCTGCAGCGTCGTGCTCATCTTGTACGGCGTACCGCCCGGCGGAGCGACCCTCTTCGGTCTGGGGCTCGCCGGTTTCACGGCCACCATCGCCGGCTGCGCTGCCCTCACTGCACAGCTGTTCGACGTCCGGCGCCGAGCCGTGGGCGCCGCCTCCGCGCTGCTCGCGGCGGCCTACCTCGTGCGGATGGTCGGCAACAGCATGGACACCTGGTCCTGGCTGCGATGGCTCAGCCCGTACGGGTGGATGGACAATCTCGAGCCGTACGGCGATCGGGGCTGGAGCGCGCTGGCGCTGCTGATGCTCACTCCACTCGCCCTCGTGGCGCTGTGCTCGATGCTGCGCGGCTGGAGGGACGCCGGTGGCGCGATTCTCGCCAGCACTGACAACCGACGCGCGCACAACCGGCTGCTCGGGACGCCCCTCGCGTTCGCGTGGCGCTGCAGCAGGGGGGTGCTGCTCGCGTGGGCGGTCGGCCTTGCGGCGTACGCGGTGTTGATCGGGTCGCTGCTGCCGACGCTGGTCGACTACCTCGCCGACGATCCGGGTCTGCGCAAAGCCCTGGCCACATACGGGATCGAGGTCAAGGACATCACCAGGGGCATGGTCTCGTTCATGAGCACCATGTTCGGTCTCGCCTTCGCGCTGTATGCCTGCTGGCGCATCGGGGCCGCACGGGCCGAAGAGGACGCCGGCCGGGCCGACCTCCTGCTCGTCCGGCCTCTCACCAGACGTCGCTGGCTCGGCGGCCACCTGGTGCTCACCGTGGGTTCGGTGGTTCTGCTCGCTGTCACCACCGGCCTGAGCATGTGGGCCGGTGGCCGGCTCGCGGGCGCCGAGCTGTCGGTCGCAGATGCCCTGGGCGCGACCATGAACACCGTGCCGGTGGCGCTGGTGTTCACCGCTGTCGCGGTGCTGCTCCTGGGGGCCAGGCCGAGGGTGACCGTCGTGCTGTCCGCCAGCGCCGCGGGCGTCGCCTACCTGCTGCCCGTGCTGGGCAGCGCGCTGTCCCTTCCCGTCTGGGTGCGGGACCTGTCGCCCTTCCAGCACCTGGCAGCCGTGCCGGTGCACCCGTACGCGCTGACCTCCGGCCTGGTGATGCTCGGGCTCGCCGCAGTGGTGGCCGCGCTCGGTGTCGCCGCCTTCACCCGCCGGGACCTCACCGGTCCGTGACCTCGCAATCGGGCGAAGGGTCCTACGAGAAGCGACGTCCTATGAGAAGCGATCCGCCCGGACGAAGGCGTAGCCCCGGTTCCGCAGCTGGTCGATCAGGTCGGGCAAGGCCTGCACGTCCGTGGAGGCAGCCCCCACGTGCATCAGGACGATCTCGCCAGGTTGTGCGGCACTGACCACACGGCGGGTGACTTCGGCCGGGGCGATGCCTTTCCACCCCAGGGTGTCGACGGTCCACATCAGCTCGAATCGGTAGCCGGCGAGGCCCGCGTCCTGATCGACGCTCGCGTCACGGTCCCCGTACGGCGGGCGGAACCAGGGCGCGGCCGGCGTGCCGGTGATGTCCGTGATGGAGGCCTCAGCGGCCTCGAGTGCCTGGGTGCGCTGGGCGCGCGTCAAGGGCGCGGTACCTGTGGAGCGACCCGTGAAGGAGACGTGCCGGTCGGTGTGGTTCACGACCTGATGACCTTCGACGACGATACGGCGGGCCAGTGCAGGGTTCGCTCGGACCCACGCGCCGGTGAGGCCAAAGGTGGCCCGGATGCCCTTGGCCATCAGCAGTTCGAGGATCTCCCCGGTGTGTCCGACGTCGGACCCCGCGTCGAAGGTCAGGGCAACCAACGGCCGGACGGTCGCTCCCTTCCAGAGGGCCACTGCCGGTGCAGGCGGATGCGCCGGATCCGTCGTCGCGGGTACGGGCGTGGGCCAGGGAGCCGAACGGGTCGGCGTCGGCGTCGGGTACGCGGTCGTTGTCGGTGGGGGAGTGGCGGTCGGCGGAGCTGACGTGATGGACACCGTCGCGGTGGGGAGAGCGACAGGCGGCGGCGCGCCACTGCAGCCCAACACCAGTGCCAGGCAGGTGACGCCGAGCGCCATCACACATCGCTGCACGACATCTCCCCTCTCGCACGAAGAAGTCCTGACAGAACGGTTGCTCAAGAGCTGATCGCGGACAAGAGGCGAGGGGCCTGAGAACACGAGTCGCTGTGCCCCCGCGAGAACCGGTCGTCACGTGTGAAGCGGGGTCGGTAACTAGTGATTTGGGGGGGTGGTTCAGCCAGAAACATGACGCTGAAGACGCATTTACCCAGAGCCAGACGGATGCGACGCTTCGGGCATCGATGAAGGAGCGCACGCCATGCTCACCACGACCCGCCAGGCCCGCGCCGACGCGTTCCGCGCCGACGCCATCGCCCGCATCGCCGCCGCCCACGACCGCCGCGCTCCCGCTCATCCGGAGTGCCGCCCCACGTCGTGCACCGTCTGACCTGACCCGACGGGCGGTGTCAGCCGCGGGTGGTGGGCAGGCCGGCCCGGGCCCATTCCGGGAAGCCGTCCTCGAGACGACTGGCGTGAAACCCGCGGCGACGCAGCAGTCGTACGGCGTCGTCGGCATAGACGCAGTAGGGACCGCGGCAGTAGGCGACGACCTCGGTCTCCTTGGACAGGTCCCGCAGCCTGCGCGTCAGGTCGGCAAGCGGCAGGGAGCGCGCGCCGGTGATGTGCCCGGCGGCGTACTCCGCTGCGGGACGCACGTCGACCACCAGCACATCGCCGGTGCGCAACCGCTTGCGCAGCTCGGCGCGGCTGATCGACTCGAGCGCGTCCCG
>JANOTZ010000235.1:0-3720 GCA_031416735.1 Frankiales bacterium | reverse complement strand
TGTTCGCCCTCGGGAGTCGGGGGCTTTCGCCGTACCAGCAGGTGTTCAAGAAGGTGGTGCGGCCACGGCTGGGGCCACCGACGCACACCGAGGACGCGGCACCGCCACGGTTCGCGCAGACCGTCGGGCTCGGGGTCGCGGCGCGCGGAGCGATAAGCTTACTGAGCGAAGCGACCCTCGCCGGTCAGGTCTTCACCGGGTTCGCCTTCGTGGCGGCCCTGCTCAACGCAGCCATCGGGCTCTGCCTCGGCTGCGAGGTCTATCTGTTGTCCAAGCGCATCACCACCAAGCGCATCACCACGAGAGGAGCTACGACATGAGCCGCAATGACGTCCTTGTCGACGCAGACTGGGCCGAGGCCCATCTGGAGGACCCGAAGGTCGTGCTGGTCGAGGTGGACGAGGACGTGTCCGCCTACGACGGCGGGCACATCGCGGGCGCTGTCCGGCTCGACTGGAAGTCCGAGCTGCAGGACCAGGTCCGCCGCGACTTCGTGAGCAAGGAGCAGTTCGAGGAGCTGATGAGCCAGAAGGGGATCAGCAACGACCACACCGTCGTGCTGTACGGCGGTAACAACAACTGGTTCGCCGCCTACGCCTACTGGTACTTCACGCTCTACGGGCACGCCGATGTGAAGCTGCTCGACGGTGGCCGCAAGAAGTGGGAGCTCGACGGGCGCCCGCTGACCGCCGACACCCCGCCGCGCGACAAGACCGACTACGCCGCGCAGGAGCAGGACCTGAGCATCCGGGCCTTCCGCGACGAGGCCATCGCGGCGATCGGGACCAAGAACCTCATCGACGTGCGCAGCCCCGATGAGTTCAGCGGCAAGCTGCTCGCGCCGGCGCACCTGCCGCAGGAGCAGAGCCAGCGGGCCGGCCACATCCCGACCGCCGCGAACGTGCCGTGGAGCAAGGCGGCCAACGACGACGGGACGTTCCGCAGCGACGACGAGCTCCGGGAGCTCTACAGCTTCCTCGACCCGGCGAAGCAGACCATCGCGTACTGCCGGATCGGGGAGCGTTCCAGTCACACCTGGTTCGCGCTGCACGAGCTGCTCGGCCAGACCGACGTGAAGAACTACGACGGGTCCTGGACCGAATACGGCAGCCTGGTCGGCGTGCCGATCGACAAGGACGTCTGATGTGCGGAGCCCCCGTGCAGACCCTCGACCTGGAAGGTATTGACGTGGCCAAGGAGTCGATCGTGCAGGGGACCGTGGTGCGCGCAGGTGCACCCGTGCCCGGTGCCTACGTGCGGCTGCTCGACAGCACCGGTGAGTTCACCGCCGAGGTCCAGACCTCGCCGGAGGGCGCGTTCCGGTTCTTCGCGGCACCGGGCAGCTGGACGCTCCGGACCCTGACGAGCGGCGGCGGGTCGACGGACACGCCGGCGACCGCCGTACTCGGTCAGGTCGTGGAGCTCACCGTCAAGGTCTGAGTACGGCGTCGCCGGCGCACCGACCACCACGCCGCCGCGGTAGCGAGGAGCAGGCCGACGGCGACGAGGACGAGCAGCAGCGGGAGCGGGACGGTCGGCCCTGGTGACAGGTGCACCAGGGTCGCCGCCCGTGCCGTGACGGCCCGGGTGCACCTCGAAGCTGGGAGGCTTGGATCAGGTTCTTCGCTGACGGGATGACCGCCTCGGCGCAGGACACTGAGCAGCAGCTCCTCGACCTGCTGAGGGTGCAGGCCGAGCTCAAGGCCCGGGTGCGCGCAGCAGGTCTGCGAGCCGAGAACGCGATGCTGCTCGTGGACTTCAGCTTGGCCCAGCCGATCTTCACGGTGAAGCAGGTACGGCGAGAGCTTGGCGTGACGTATCCCCGGGCGAACGGCCTCGTGGCTCAGCTCGTCGAGGCCGGGGTGCTGCGCCAGCACGACGAGGGGGTGTACGCCCGCGAGTTCGCCGCGCCCGACGTCCTTGCGGTCCTGCTGCGCTCCTGATTCACGAGCACGACCCCGGCGGCGCCACGCGAGAACGCAGGCGATCGCGAGGTTCGCGAGGGGCTGGAAACGTCAGTAGACGAGGGCCTGTACGTCGGCTTCGAGGGCGGCCGCGACGAACCCTGCGGCCCCGCCGATGACGACGCCGGGCAGCAGGTCGTCGGCCGTCAGCTCCCGGCGGGCCAGGCACTGGGTGCACGCCGTGACGGTCCCGTCGGTGAGGATCGTCGCGAGCAGCACCGAGGCCGGCGGTGACTCGGGGAGCACCAGGTCGCGGTCCGGCGTGACGAGCCAGACGCTCTCGCCGGTGAGCCACAGCGAGACGCGGGCCCCCGAAGCGAGGGCGACGGCGGCCACGGTCAGCCCCTGCAGGCAACGCTCGGGGGCGTCATCACCAGCGGTGACCTTCACGACGAGAGCTCTCATCGGCCCATCCTCCCAGCCGACTGCTAGGGGATGGCCGAGAGGCTGTCGCAGTTGAAGGTGTGCAGGGCAGTCCACGAGGCGCCGTCGGCTGTCGTCTGCGACTGGGCAGCGGTGGAGCCGAGGACGAGGCTGGGCGGCGTGGTCCCCAGGTTGAGCGTGTAGAGCGAGGAGCTGCCGGTGTAGGTCACGCCGTCGTTGCTGGTGGTCGTGAACACCTCGATCCCGGTGTCGAAGCCGAAGCAGGCCACACCGTCGGCGGCGGTGGCGGAGGCCCCGACGGGGAACATCGCCGGACTCCCGTTCAGCGCCACCTGCCACAGCATGCAGTCGCGGTAGACCAGCACCGAGATGATGTCGGTGGCCGAGCCTGAGCCGACCTTCACCCAGGCCTCCTCGGGCGGGATCCCGTCGACGGTCGCCCCGCCGATCGCGGTCATCGAAGGCCCGGGACCTGTGAGCACCACCTCCGCGAAGCCGACGCCGGCCACTTCGGCCCGTGCGTACCACGTCGTGCCGACCCGGTAGACGCGCAGCACGTCGGGTGTGCCATCGCCGTTGACGTCCATCGGAGCCGTGGTCACGTCGGTGGCGCTGGACGGGACCTCGGTGAGCTGCGGCTCGCACGACGGTTCGTCGGATGGCGGCGGACCGCAACCGTCTGTCTCGGGCAAGTCGGGGATGCAGCCCTCAGGGGACGGGGTGACCGTCGGAGACGGCGTGGGCGAGGGGGTGGGCTCGAGGGACGCGCCACCACCGCCACCGCCCGCCGGCGGTTGCAGCGGGTTGCCGCAGAAGCACCGCACCCGCGGGGTCCCCTTGTCGTCGACCAGGACAGCGGTCCCCTTCTTCAGCAGCGACTGTCGTGGGGTTGCCTTGCCGCCCTTGAAACCGTTGTTGGTGACGCGGGTGTCGGCCGCGAGGATGGCCGGCGTCAGCCCCCCGACGTAGGCCTTGATGTCGCTCACCGTCAGGGCGCCGCCGCTCCACCCCAGCGTCGGGTCGGCGTTGAAGGCAGCGACCCAGGCCGCCGCCTTGGCCGGGTTGGCCGTGAGGAACGCGACCAGCGCCTCGGGTGCGCACACGCCGTTGTCCCGGGTCCCGCCATACAGCCCCGGCCCCGGCGAGGGTGCCGGTGACGTGAGGGCCGTGGGTGCGATGCCGGCCGTCGTGAAGGGATCGAGCCCGACCGCGTTGGCCGCCTCGACGAAGACCTCCCGAGTCGCGTTGTCGTCCGCGAGGACGAAGGCTCCGACGCCAGCCCCCAGCAACAGCACCAAGGTCAGCGGGAGCACCCGCCAGACCCAGAAGCCTCCTCGCCGCCGCCGTTCATCGGCTGGCTCGACCCCGGCGG
>JANOTZ010000234.1:0-3520 GCA_031416735.1 Frankiales bacterium | reverse complement strand
GGAGTAGACCCCCCAGACCTCCCGGAGAGCACCGCACACTTCTCCGACCGTCGCGAGAGCTTTGAGGGCGTCCTTCATGGGGTAGAGGACGTTGTCGCTGCCCTGCGCGGCCTTCTTCATCGCCTCGAGAGCGGCGTCGACGGCGCCCTGGTCGCGGCGCTCCCGCAGGTCCGTGAGCCGCGCGCACTGGTCCGCCTCGATGAGGGGGTTGACCCGCTGCGGGTCATACTTCTCCTCCGTCGCGGCCTGGAACGTGTTGAGCCCCACCACGATCCGCTCGCCCGAGTCGATGCCCAGCGCGATCGCGTACGCCGACTTCTCGATCTCGCTCTTCTGGAACCCGACCTCGATCGCGGCGACCGCCCCGCCGAGCTCCTCGATCTTGGCCATCAGCTCGCGGGCGCCCTTTTCCACCTCGTCGGTCATCGCCTCCACGACATAGGAGCCGGCGAACGGGTCGACGGTGGCGGTGACATCTGTCTCGTAGGCGAGCACCTGCTGGGTGCGCAGCGCCAGCGTGGCGGCCTTCACGGTCGGCAGCGCGATGGCCTCGTCGAAGGAGTTGGTGTGCAGCGACTGGGTGCCACCGAGCACGGCGGCCAGGCCCTGGATCGCGACCCGGACCAGGTTGACCTCGGGCTGCTGCGCGGTGAGCTGCACCCCGGCGGTCTGGGTGTGGAACCGCAGCATCAGTGACTTCGGGTCCTTCGCGCCGAACTCACGGCTCATCACGTCGGCCCAGATCCGGCGGGCCGCCCGGAACTTTGCGACCTCCTCGAGCAGCGTCGTGCGGGACACGAAGAAGAAGGCAAGCCGGGGACCGAAGTCGTCGACGTCCTGCCCACTGGCGATGGCCGCGCGGACATACTCGATGCCGTCGGCGAGGGTGAAGGCGATCTCCTGCGTGGGCGTCGCCCCCGCCTCGGCCATGTGGTAGCCCGAGATCGAGATGGTGTTCCACTTCGGGATCTCGCTCTGGCAGTACTCGAAGATGTTGGTGATCAGTCGGAGCGAGTGCCCAGGCGGGTAGATGTAGGTGCCACGGGCGATGTACTCCTTGAGCACGTCGTTCTGGATCGTGCCGGTGATCGCCGAGCCGGGGATGCCGTGCTCCTCGGCGACGAGCTGGTACATCAGCAGCAGCACCGACGCGGGCGCGTTGATCGTCATCGAGGTCGAGACCTGGTCCAGCGGGATCTGGTCGAACAGGATCCGCATGTCCTCGAGGGAGTCGATGGCCACGCCGACCTTGCCGACCTCGCCGTGCGACACCACGTCGTCGGAGTCATAACCCATCTGGGTCGGCAGGTCGAAGGCGACCGACAACCCACCGGTGCCCTGCGCGACCAGGTGCCGATAGCGCTCGTTGGACTCCTTCGCCGTGCCGAAGCCGGCGTACTGCCGCATCGTCCACGGCCGCCCGGTGTACATGCTCGGGTAGACGCCGCGGGTGTAGGGGAACTCCCCCGGCTTGCCGAGGCGCTCCTCCAGCCCTGGCGCGAGATCCCCCGCTGTGTAGAGCGGTTCGATGGGGAACCCGGACTCGGACTCGCGCGTCATGCTCGTGCTCCTTCTCGCCCGGCGATCTCACCTATGACCTGCCCCGAGCCTACGGAGACATGGCGCCGTCGTGACGAGCAGGTGACCACCTTCACACGCCTCGCTTCCCAGCGGCCTGTACGGCGTCGCTAGCATGGTTCGGTCGGACAGCCGTCCGCGCCAACGACGAGCTGGAGGACGCCGCGCATGGCGAAGGCTCCCGCCGGCACGCTGTACCGCGGCCGTGAGGGCATGTGGTCGTGGGTGGCCCACCGCATCACGGGCGTCCTCATTTTCTTCTTCCTGTTCGCGCACGTCCTCGACACCGCGCTGGTCCGGGTCTCCCCCGACGCCTACGACCGCGTCATCGACACCTACAAGACCCCGATCGTCAACCTGATGGAGCTCGGCCTGGTCGGCGCGGTGCTCTACCACTCGCTCAACGGTCTGCGGATCATGACGATCGACTTCTGGGAGAAGGGTCCGCGCTACCAGAAGCAGATGACCTGGGCGATCGTCGTGGTGTTCCTGCTCGTCATGATCCCCGGCGGCTACTTCATGCTCGAGCACACCGTCCGCACGATGTTCGGCAGCGACTCGTGACGGCCCTCGGGATCGAAGCGCCGCGCAGCCGCCGTACCGGCTCGAAGGGCACCAACTTCGAGATGTACAGCTGGATCTTCATGCGGATGAGCGGGCTGCTGCTCATCGTGCTGGTGCTCGGCCACCTGCTCATCATGGTCGTCCTCGACGGGGGCGTTCAGCGCATCAACTTCGGCTTCGTCGCAGGTCGCTGGGCCTCGCCCTTCTGGCAGACCTGGGACCTGCTGCAGCTCTGGCTCGCGGAGCTGCACGGGACCAACGGCCTGCGCACCGTCATCAACGACTACGCCGTCCGCGACTCCACGCGCTTCTGGCTGAAGATGCTGCTCTACGCCTCCGCCCTCCTGGTGCTGGTGCTGGGGACGCTCGTCATCTTCACCTTCGACCCCAACCTCAAGTAGGTCACGCATGGTGCAGTTCCACCGCTACGACACGGTCATCGTCGGTGCCGGTGGCGCCGGCATGCGGGCCGCCCTCGAGGCGGGCAAGCGTTCGCGCACCGCGGTCCTCACCAAGCTCTACCCGACGCGTTCGCACACCGGCGCGGCGCAGGGCGGCATGTGCGCCGCCCTCGCCAACGTCGAGGAGGACAACTGGGAGTGGCACACCTTCGACACCGTGAAGGGCGGCGACTACCTCGTCGACCAGGACGCGGCCGAGGTGATGTGCAAGGAGGCCATCGACGCGGTCCTGGACCTCGAGAAGATGGGCCTGCCGTTCAACCGCACCCCTGAGGGCCGGATCGACCAGCGTCGCTTCGGTGGGCACACCCGCAACCACGGTGAGGCCGCTGTACGCCGGTCGTGCTTCGCCGCCGACCGCACCGGTCACATGATCCTGCAGACCCTGTTCCAGCAGTGCGTGAAGGAGGGCATCGAGTTCTACAACGAGTTCTACGTCCTCGACCTGCTGCTCAACGAGGGCAAGACCGCGGGCGTGGTGGCCTATGAGCTCGCGACCGGTGAGATCCATGTCTTCCAGGCCAAGTCGGTGCTGTTCGCCACCGGCGGCTTCGGCAAGGTCTTCAAGGTCACCTCGAACGCGCACACCCTCACCGGCGACGGCATGGGCATCATCTACCGCAAGGGCCTCCCGCTGGAGGACATGGAGTTCTTCCAGTTCCATCCGACCGGCATGTACAAGCTCGGCTTCCTGCTCTCCGAGGCGATGCGCGGCGAGGGCGGCATCCTCCTCAATGACGCGGGCGAGCGGTTCATGGAGCGCTACGCGCCGACCATGAAGGACCTGGCCGGCCGCGACGTGGTGAGCCGCTCGATCTACCAGGAGATCGCCGCGGGGCGGGGCGTGGACGGCAAGGACTTCGTCCACCTCGACGTGCGGCATCTCGGCGCCGAGGTGCTCAACGAGAAGCTGCCCG
>JANOTZ010000233.1:0-23387 GCA_031416735.1 Frankiales bacterium | reverse complement strand
TGCGGCGGATGATGTTGACGGCGCCCTGGGCACCGACGACCGCGACCTGCGCGGTCGGCCAGGCCAGGTTGACGTCGGCCCCGAGGTGCTTGGAGCCCATCACGACGTAGGCACCGCCGTACGCCTTGCGGGTGATGACCGTGACCAGCGGCACGGTGGCCTCGGAGTAGGCGTAGAGCAGCTTCGCGCCGCGCCGGATGATGCCGGCGTGCTCCTGGCCGACCCCCGGCAGGAAGCCGGGCACGTCGCAGAAGGTGAGGATCGGGATGTTGAAGGCGTCGCAGGTGCGGACGAAACGTGCGGCCTTCTCGGCGGCGTCGATGTCGAGGGTGCCGGCGAGGTGCATCGGGTTGTTGCCGACCACGCCGACGCTGCGGCCCTCGATCCGGCCGAAGCCGACGACCATGCCCATCGCCCAGAGCGCCTGCACCTCGAGGAACTCGCCGTCGTCGAGCACCGCCTCGATGACGGTGTGCATGTCGTACGGCGAGTTGTTGCTGTCCGGGATGAGGGTGTCGAGCTCGGTGAGCGGGGCTTCGTCGAGCACGTCCGGGCCGTCGTAGACCGGTGCCTCGGACAGGTTGTTGGAGGGCAGGTAGGACAGCAGCGCCTTCGCCAGCTCGAGCGCCTCGTCCTCGTCGTGGCTCATGAAGTGCGCCACGCCGCTCTTGGAGTTGTGCGCCCGCGCCCCACCGAGATCCTCGATGGAGATGTCCTCACCGGTGACGGTCTTGATGACGTCGGGACCGGTGATCATCATGGCGGAGGCGCCGTCGACCATCAGGGTGAAGTCGGTCAGGGCCGGCGAGTAGACGTGTCCGCCGGCGCAGTTCCCGAGGATCAGCGAGATCTGCGGCACGACGCCGGACGCCATCACGTTGCGGTAGAAGATGTCGCCGTACAGCGCCAGGCCCATGATCCCTTCCTGGATCCGGGCGCCGCTGCCCTCGTTGATGCCGACGACCGGGCAGCCGGTCTTCAGCGCAAGGTCCATCACCTTGACGATCTTCTCGCCGTAGACCTCGCCGAGCGCCCCGCCGAACACCATCGCGTCCTGGCTGAAGATGCACACCGGGCGTCCGTCGACCGTGCCGAAGCCGGTGATGACGCCGTCGCCGATAGGCCGGTTCTTCTCCAGTCCGAAGTCGCGGGCCCGGTGCCGGGCGAGCGCGTCGGTCTCGGTGAAGCTGCCCTCGTCGAGGAACGCCTCGATGCGCTCGCGGGCGGTGCGCTGACCCTTGGCATGCCGCTTCTCCAGCGCAGCCTCGGTGCCCGGGTGCAGCGCCGCCTCGTTGCGGGTGCGCAACTCGGCGAGCTTCCCCGCGGTCGTGTGGATGTCTTGACTGGCGTTCGTCGGCTCAGCGGTCACACTCGGCAGCGTATCGAGGCACACTCCAGCCATGAGCGACGGGCACAACAACACCGGCCCCCTGTACGGCGACCTCGACCGGCCGCCGCTCCGGGGCGACGCCCTCCAGCACGCCCTCGCGCCCGACGGGTGGAGGGTCGAGGTGGTCGAGCAGACCGGCTCCACGAACGCGGACGTCGCCGCCCGCGCCCGGGCCGGCGAGGCGCACGGGCTGGTCCTCGTCGCCGAGGAGCAGACCGAAGGTCGGGGCCGGCTCGACCGGTCCTGGCTGTCCCCGCCGCGGGCCGGCCTGACCTTCTCGGTGCTCGTGCGACCCGACCTGCCGGCCGACCGCTGGGGCTGGATCCCTTTGCTGGCAGGGCTTTCGGTCGCCCGGGCGGTGCGCGAACAGACTGAGCTCGACGCGGTGCTCAAGTGGCCCAACGATGTGCTGATCGACGGCCGCAAGGTCGCCGGCTTGCTGGCCGAGGCGGTTGCTGTGTCAGCGGGCGGGGCCGGAGCGGTCGTCGTCGGGATCGGGCTCAACGTCACGACCCGGGGTGATGAGCTCCCGCATGACCAGGCCACCTCGCTGCAGCTGGTGGGCGCCACCGTGACGGACCGCGAAACGTTGCTCAAGGCGGTCCTGCGGACCCTGGCCGACGTCCTCGGTGACCGTGACTTCTCGTCGTACAGGGAGCTGTGCAGCACGCTGGGACGCTCCGTGCGGCTGGAACTGCCCGGGGGCGCGTCGGTGGAGGGGGTGGCGCAGGAGGTCGACGACGAGGGGCGACTGGTGGTGGACGGCACGCCATATGCGGCAGGAGACGTCGTTCACCTGAGATGATCTCGAGATGGCATATCCCAAGAAGCTTCTCTCCGAGGGTGAGCAGGTCGTGCTCGACCTGCACCAGCACTGGAAGGTCATGGCGCTCCCGTTCCTCGAGCTGCTGGCGATCCTCGGTCTGGCCGGCTTCCTGCTCGCGGTCGTCGACGACACCGTCGGTCAGTACGCCGTCGCCGGCGTCGGGACGTTGCTGCTGCTGGTGTTCTTCCTGGTGCCGCTGCTGCGCTGGCGCACGACGCACTTCGTGGTCACCAACGAGCGGGTCGTGATGCGCAGCGGGATCCTGGCTCGCCAGGGACGGGACGTGCCGCTGACCCGGGTCAACGACGTGTCCTTCCAACACACGCTGCTCGAGCGCATCCTCGGCTGCGGCACCCTGGTCGTGGAGTCGGCGGGGGAGCGGGGCCAGGTGACCCTGAACGACATCCCGAAGGTGGAGAAGGTGCAGCGCACGGTCTACGACCTGGTCGGCAAGGCCGACGACCCGAGCTGAAGTAAGCCCCGGCAGGAAGGAGTTTCCAGCCTCGGCGATGAAGTGGCTCTCCTACACGTCCGTCCGAGCCCACCGTCATCGCGGTGAACATGGTGCCGTTCTCGCGCAACGTCAGCGTGGTGCCCGGTTCGGCGGTCCCGACAGGCGGAACGCCGCTACGGGGGTGTGGACAACAGGCGCTCAGACATTGAGGACCTGCAGGGGTGCGTGGGCGACGGCCATCTGGTCGTAGTCGTTGTCCTGCGTGACGACGGGCAGCCCGTGCTCGACCGCGGTGGCCGCAATCAGGGCGTCGGTCAGCTTGATCGTCTTGTGCACACCTGCCGCCCGGCAGTCTGTGACCAAGCGGGCCCAGGTGACCATCACTGCTTCGCTGATGGGAATCGGATCGGCTGTCCGTGCGAGCGCGAGGGTCTCTGCGCGGCGGGCGCGGGTGGCGCCGTCCGTGGCCTGCAGGACGCCAAGCTGGAGCTCGCCGATCGTCACTACCGAGACGGCAACGCGCTCGGGAAGCTCCCCAAGCGCCCGTCCCGTCTCGCGGGCGATGAAGACGGACGTGTCGAGGAGTCCTGCTGCTGGGGCGCTCACAGCTCGTCGAGCGTCTGGCCCGCAAGCTCATCGAGCTCGCCCGTGAGCGCAGGGTCCGCGGCCCGGGTGTGAAGTTGTTCCCGAAGCTGTGCGCCGGTGAGCCATCGGGAGCGGCGACCGTGGGCGACGATGTCGGCGACGGGCTCGCCGTGCACGGTGAGGGTGACGCGCTCGCCAGCCCGGACGGCATCAAGGACCTGGCCCGTCCGGTTGCGGAGGTCACGCACGCCGATCTCCATGTGCGACAGCGTAGCACCTGGAGGAGAACCGCCGAGGATCCGTCTCAACTCTTGGGGACGATCTCGCCGTCGATGACCTTGCTCTCGTCGAAGGGCGGCCAGTCTCCCTGCGGAGCCCGCACCGTGTCGTAGCGCACCTGCTCCACCCGGGCGCCCGCCCGCTCGCCCGGACCGCCGGCGTTGACGGCGAAGCACGTCAGAAGCCCGCCCATTCCGGCGACCAGGGCTCCGATAACGGCGGGTGCGCCTCGGGGCAGGACGGTGGCCGACAGGAGGAAAAGTCCGGCCGAACTGCCACGGAAGACGAAGTACGCCTTCTGCCTGGGCGTCATGGAACTGACGGTACGCCGACCCCGAAATCGCCGCACCCCTAGATTCCGGAGGGTGGACGACCTGGAAAGCCTGATGCTCGGCGAGTCTCCGAACCTGACCCGGGTGGACGTCGAGGCGCTCTCCGGTGTGTCGGCGGCGCTCACCTACGACGTGTGGGCGGCCATGGGTTTCGCGGAAGTTCCGTACGGAGAACCGGCCTTCACGCAACGTGATGTGGAGGCGCTGAAGACCGCGGCGTCGCTGCTCGAGCTCGGGATCATCGATGCGGACACCCTCCTCGTCATGGCCAGGGCGATGGGCCAGGGGATGGCCAGGCTCGCCGAGGCGCAGCTCGACGTCTTCCGCGCGCTCTCGGGCGGGATGACCGCCGAAGAGGCCCTCACCGCCTTGGCCGAGACCGCGGATGTCGTGCTTCCCAAGCTCGACGAACTGGTGCTGTTTGTCTGGCGCCGGCAGTTCGCCGCGGCCGTGCAGCGCTCGCTGGCCACCGTCAGGGAGGACGGCATGCCGGTGCTCGCGATCGGGTTCCTCGACCTCGTCAACTTCACGCACTCCTCCCGCACCTGGGATGCCGGGCAGCTCGAGCGGACCCTGGAACGGTTCGAGCGCGACACCTCGTTGCGGGTCGGTGCGGTCGGGGGCCGGGTGGTGAAGACCCTGGGCGACGGCGTCCTCTACACGACCGACTCTCCCGATGCCGCCGTCACGGTCGCCCTGGACACCGTCGAGGCGCACGAGGCAGACGCGGACCTGCCCTCGGTCCGCGGCGGGGTGGCCTGCGGCCCGGTGCTCGTCCGGCTCGGGGACGTCTTCGGGGAGCCGGTGAACATCGCGTCCCGGCTGTCGGACCAGGCCCGCCCAGGGACGGTGCTGGTCGACAAGCAGGTGACGGTGGCGCTGTCGGAGGAGTTCGAGGTGCGCACCCTGCAGCGCCGGTCCGTGCGCGGGTATCGCTCGCTTGCGCCGTACCTGGTGCGTCGGGCCCAGCAGAGTCGGTAGGGCGTCAGACGAGGGCGGTCTTCTCGGCGAGATCGGGGTCGTTGACGAAGACGTACTTCCGGTAGGACCAGAAGCGGAAGCCGGTGGCGATCGCCGTCCCGAAGGTCTGGGCGAGGTTGACCGCGATCGCGTCGCGGGTGAAGAAGTAGAAGACGACGCCCAGCGGGATGACGGTGACGATGAGCCCGATGACGTTGATGACCGCGTAGGCCGCCAGGTCCTGCCCGTGGCCGCGGTTGTCGTCGACCCGGTGGCTGAAGGACCAGAGCCGGTTGCCGAGGTAGGACACACCGGTCGCGGTGACCGTCGACAGCGTCTTGGAGGTGATGGGGCCGAGCCCGACCACGAAGTGGAGAACGTTGAACAAGATGAAGTCGAGGAGGAAGCAGAAACCGCCCACCACTACGAACTTCGTCAGCTCCGAGGCGACCGGCTTCAGCCTGTCGACCAGGGAACTGAGCACCCCTCAAGACTACCGGTGGTCCCCGTGAGAGGGTCTTGGCGTGACGTGGATCGAGCTCGAAGGCGCCTGCAATGTCCGTGACGTCGGGGGCCTCCCGACCGTTGACGGCCGCGAGACGCGCCCGGGGGTGCTGCTGCGTTCCGACAACCTCCAGGACCTGACCCCCAAGGACATCGAGGTCCTGTCCGGCCTCGGGCTGGGGACCGTCCTGGACCTCCGCACCGACGCCGAGGTGCAGATGACCGGCCCGGGTCCGCTGCGGACCACGCCGGTGAAGCACCTGTTCCTGGACCTCATCCCGCACGGCTTCGACGGCCGCGACGAGCTGGTCGAGCGCGCCATTCCGCACGAGGATGCCGCCGAGCACGCGATGGACCACTTCTACCTCGACTACGTCCAGCACGCGCCGGCCGAGGTGGCCACCGCGCTCCGCACCATCGCCGACCCGCACAGCGGTGCGGTCCTCGTGCACTGCGCTGCGGGTAAGGACCGCACCGGAGTCGTCGTGGCGGTCGCCCTCTCCCTGGTCGGTGTTCGCCGGGACGCGGTGGTCGCCGACTATGCCCGCACCGACGAGCGGATCGCCGCGATCCGCGAGCGGCTGCTCCACACCGACCTCTACTCGACCGACATCGCAAGGCGCAGCCTGGACTCGATGCGCCCCCATGCCGACAACATGGACCGCTTCCTCGACCGGATCGACCGCGAGTACGGCGGAGTGCATGGGTTGGCGATGTCCCTCGGGGTGGACGAGGAGACGGTCGCCCGGCTGTCCCGCCGTCTGCTGGCCTGATTCCGTTAGCCTGCTGAGGTGACGATCCGGGGGGCGATGGGACTGCCGGTAGTCGGCATGGTCGGGGGCGGTCAGCTCTCCCGGATGACCCATCAGGCGGCCATCGCGCTCGGCCTGTCGTTGCGGGTCCTCGCCGACGCGACCCACGACTCCGCGGCGCTGGTCGCCAACGGCGTGGTGGTCGGCTCGCACACCTCGCTCACGGACCTGGTGGCCTTCGCCGAGGGCTGCGAGGTCCTCACCTTCGATCACGAGCACGTGCCCGGGCACCTCATCGAGGCCCTGGAGACCAAGGGATTCAACGTCCAGCCCGGGTCGAAGGCGCTGCTGCACGCGCAGGACAAGCAGGTGATGCGGGAACGGCTCGCCGCCCTCGGTGTCCCGGTGCCGCCCTTCGCCCCGGTGGGATCAGCCGCCGACCTCGCCGCCTTCGGTGCGGCCCACGGTTGGCCGGTCGTGCTCAAGGCCGCTACCGGCGGATATGACGGCAAGGGCGTGTGGGTCGTCTCCTCTACGGAGGAGGCTGTGGACGTCCTGGCCAGCGGCGTCCGGCTGCTGGCCGAGCAGTTCGTCCCCCTGCAACGCGAGCTCGCGGCGCTGGTGGCGCGGTCTCCCTACGGACAGGCCGCGGCCTGGCCGGTGGTCGAGACCGTGCAGAAGGACGGCATCTGCGTCGAGGTGATCGCGCCGGCACCGGGGCTTTCGGAGGAGCGGGCGGTCGAGGCGCAGGCCCTGGCGCTGCGGCTCGCCGAGCAGCTCGGCGTCGTCGGCGTGATGGCTGTGGAGCTCTTCGAGACCGCTGACGGACTGCTCGTCAACGAGCTCGCGATGCGACCGCACAACAGCGGCCACTGGACCATCGAGGGGGCCCGCACCTCGCAGTTCGAGCAGCACCTGCGGGCCGTCCTGGACTACCCCCTGGGGGCGACGACGATGGCGGCGCCGGTCGTCGTGATGGCCAACCTGCTCGGCGGGGAGGGGGAGCCGGAGCTCGACCGTCGCCTGCACCTGCTGTTCGCCCACGACCCCGCGCTGAAGGTGCACCTGTACGGCAAGGAGGCCCGGCCCGGTCGCAAGATCGGTCACCTCACCGCCCTCGGCGAGGACCTCGCCGAGACCCGTGAACGCGCCCGTGTCGGGGCGCACTATCTGAGGACCGGTACATGGACCCCGTAGTCGGCATCATCATGGGCAGCGACTCCGACTGGCCGACCATGGAGGCTGCTTCCCTTGCGCTGCAGGAGTTTTCGGTGCCGTACGAGGTGCGGGTCGTCTCCGCGCACCGCACCCCCACCGACATGCTCGACTACGCCGCGACCGCTGCAGACCGCGGCCTGAAGGTCGTCATCGCCGGTGCCGGCGGGGCCGCGCACCTGCCCGGCATGGTCGCCTCCGTCACACCGCTTCCCGTCATCGGGGTGCCGGTGCCCTTGAAGTACCTGGACGGGATGGACTCGCTGCTGTCGATCGTGCAGATGCCCGCCGGTGTCCCGGTCGCGACCGTGTCGGTCGCGGGAGCCCGCAACGCCGGCCTGCTCGCCGTACGCATCCTGGGGTCGTCGGACCCGGCTCTGCTGGCGCGGATGAAGGAGTTCCAGACCGCCCTCGGGGACGAGGCGCGGGCCAAGGACGCCGCGTTGCAGGCCCGCCTGCGCGACTAGCCCTCGGCGCGCTGTGCGGCAGCGATCGCCCACGCCTTGAGCTGCGCCAGGGGGATGGTGGCGGAGTTCCAACCGGTCGCGACGCCGTTGTGGTCCACCACGACGACATTGCTGCTGGTGGGCAAGCGATCGAGCGGCTGGGGCCAGATCATCAGCGCGCTCCGGGTTCCCGGCACGTCCTCCACGATGCCCCGGGGGTTGCCCTCACCGCCGTTGCCGTCGAGGTTGACGGGGGCCTTCAACTGGGAGCGGTACACATACATCGTCTGCCCGTCGGCCAGCGTCACCCACACGTAGGTTTCGCCGACCTGGCCGCCGCTGGAGTCCTCGCGCCGCAGTTGTGCGTCGGAGGGGACCCCCGCGGCACGCACATCGTCAGCGAGATGCTCCGACAGCGGGCCCAACGGCGCCGGTGACGGCACGAACGCGCCAGGTCCCGGCGACGGCTGGATCCACGTCGCGTAGAAGCGATCTGCTGCCTCCCCGTCGAAGAACCAGTCCCGCCCGGTCGTCAGATAGAGGCCCGGGGTGCTGCCCGGCAGCGGGGTCGGCGACGCAGCGCTGGGGGCGGTGCTGGCTCCGGGGATCTGTACCACCCGCTGCCCGGCGCCACCGAGCTGGCCTGTCAGCAGGACGGCGACACCGACGACAGCGGCACTTCCGGTCAGGGCCAGGGCGGTCATCCGTCGCTGCCGCGCGGCTCGGGACCGACGCACCCGGTCCAGGGCGTCGGGGCGGACGGGGACAGCCCAGCGGTCGTCGGCGAGGGTGTCGCGCAGCAGATCGTCGAGGTTCATGGGGAAGTCGTCTCCAGATCAGGGGTCAGGTGCGAGCGCAGGGTGCGCAGGGCGCGCGAGGCCTGGCTCTTCACGGTGCCGGTGGAACAGCCGAGAACCTGGGCGATGTCGGCCTCTGACAGGTCCTCGTAGTAGCGCAGGACGATCACGGCTCGTTGCCGCGGAGGCAGCAGTCGCAGCGCTGTCAGGGTGCGGTCGCGGTCGCCGAGGTCGGCACCGTCGGGAGCCGCCCGGTCGAAGCCGGTGGGCAGGTCGGACTCTCGACGGGACCGCCGCCACCAGGACGTGTGGATGTGGACCATGGCCCGCCGGACGTAGGCATGCGGTTGGTCCTGCTCGATCCGCCGCCACCGCACCCAGGTGTTCACCAGGGCTTGCTGGACGAGCTCCTCAGCTCGCAGCGGATCTCCGGTCAGCATGTGACCGAAGCGCAACAGCCCCGGCATGGCGGCTGCGGCGAAGCTCTCGAAGTCCGTGGTCACACCCCCTGAACGCATCGGACCCCTCTTCGGTTGTCAGCCCCGGAACATCCTCTACTGCCAGCTGTCGTAGCGCGCGCGGAGCTGGTTGACCTCGCGCAGCCGCTGCTCGTAGGTGGCGCCCACCACCACGAACAGCGTCCCCGCGACGGCCAGCAGCGACCAGCGGGGCAGGGCGGAGGCGTACGGCGAAAGCAGGTGCACCGCATCGACGACCAGCACCGCGCCACCGATGACGAGGGGAGCCTGCAGCCGGTCCTTCGCGGCCAGCAGCACCAGTCCGACGCAGACCGCCAGCAGCAGGAGCGCACGGGTAGGGGTCTCGTCGGACAGGGCCTTGAACAGGCTCGGCAGCAGGGCGAGCGTCAGCCCCGGGCCGTACGCGGTGAAGGAGCTGACCTCGGGGGACGACCGGCGACGGAGGAACCCGAAGACCAGGGCGGCGAGGGCCAGCGGGACGACATAGGGCTCGGGGGCTTCGACGCCCGCGTTGGCGAGCCGTACCCAGGACGACGCCGACAGCAGCAGCGCGCCGACCAGGCCGACCTCGCGACGGTCGGGTCGGATCGCGACGGCGAGGCAGAGCAGGCCCGTGGTGGCGAGGGTCCACGACAGCCACCCCGGGTCCTCGACGGCGAGCAGGACCGCCGTGCCACCCAGGACGGCAGCCGCCGACTCGAGCGAAACCCGGTAGGTGCCGCGCAGGAGGTAGGTCAGCGCGACGCAGACCGCAGGGGCGATCAGCAGCAGCCCGCCGACCTGGTCCATGGCGAGGTCGCGGGCCGCTCCGCCAGCCGCCAGCTCAGCCCCGCCGAGTAGCGCGGCGGCTCCCGCCAGCACCGGCAGCCGCAGGCTCAGGCCGGCGGCGAGCAGGGCGACGACGGGCAGCACGGTGAGGGTGGCCTCACGGTCGGCGACCGACCAGACGGCCGCCAGCAGCGCCGTGGCGAAGCCGGCCGCCACGAGGGGAAGCCGAAAGTCAGGGAGGTAGAAACCCGTTGCGCAGCAGGCAATCCCGGCCGCGAGCAGCAGCAGCAACGCGACCTCATAGCTGGTGGCCAGACCCAGCGGGAGCACCAAAGCGCTGAGGGCCAGCAGCACCGCCGTGGGCACGAGGGCATCCCGCACCCGGTCCAGGACGAGCCCGGCAGCGAGCACGCAGCCGGCTCCGGCGGCGAGCACCGCCAGCGTCACGACGGTGCCGTTCCAGTGCTCCCCAGGGAGCAGCGCGTCGCGGGACGCGGTGGCGGTCAGCGTCCACGGGTCGCCGAGCCAGGTGAACGGACCCGCGATCGCCTGGAGCACCGGCTCGGCGACCGTGAGCAGCGCGACCCCGATCACCGCGAGGGCGCCCCCGACCGGTCCGGGCCGCAGCGCGCGGGGGAGCAGGGCGGCGACCTGCACGGCCAGCAGCGCGACGGCGACGCCGACCAGCGGCTCCTGCGGGTCGGTCAGTGACGGACGGATGGTGGCCCAGGCAGCGGCGGCGAACAGGGGCACGGCGATCCCGGCGAACAGGTTGCGCTCGGGTCGGAGCAGAGCGGCCGCCGCGACGGCCAGTGCGGCGAGCGCCAGCAGCCCGGCGCCCGCGCCGCGGTCGTCCTCGGCGATGGCGACAGCGGACAGCGGCAGCACGAACAGGGCGGTCAGCCCACCGAGGGCCCCTGCGGTGAGGCGCACCTCCCGGGGCATCCGGTGCTCGGTCGCGACGAGCAGGTCGACGGCGGCGAGGGCGGTCAGGACGACGGCCGCCACGGGACGGGAGGGCTCGGTCCGGAGCAGGACGAACCAGACCGGAAGTTGGCCGAGCACCACGGTGGCGAGGCGCCCGACGTACAGGGGGACGGCGAGGGTCCACAGGCCCGCCACCAGGGCGAGAACCCCTGTGGCGACGGCGGTGTAGCTGCGCACATCGACCTCGTCGGCGAACCCGGCGTGCCGCAGCGCCCACGCATCGAGCACCCCGAGCACCACGGCGACCGCCCCCACCGCCTCGGCGCTGGAGGTGAGGCCCCGCTTGACGAGAGCCATCGGCGCAGCCCCCGCGACGGCGGTCAGGGCGAGCAGCACCAGAGCCCGCCCGACGACACCGAGGTGCCGGTAGGTGACGGCGGCGAACACCACGCCGGCCAGCGCCAGCAGCAGCGCCCCCAGGGTCAGCAAGGTGTTCTGCACCTGCCGCGGCGTCGTCTCCTTGCGCACCACCTGAGAAGCCGGTACGGCGGCAGGCGGGCGCCCAGCAGAGGGGACGCGAGCCGGAACCGAGCCCCAGGTGTCTTGGGCCAGGCTCGGGGCTAGCTGCTCGCCGCTCCGGAGCAACGCGAGCAGCCGGACGCGTTCCTCCAACAATGCCGCGTGTTCGCCTGTCAGGGAGGCGATCCGCTGGTCGACCCGCCACAGCCGAGCGGCGGCCGGGCCGACGAGCGGCAGGTCACAGGAGGTGCAGGCCGGCGAGTTGGTGAGGGCCGCCCCACAGTCGGGGCAGGAGATGACTGGAGTGCTCATTCCTGCAGAGTGGCCCGAAGGAGCCCCGAACGTCGTGAGTAGCCCTACTCACCGCGTGTCTCTCGACGCGCTGCGGGGAAGGGGGCGCTGGGATCAGGGGCGGCCGAGGGCCCGGTAGGTCCAGCCGGCGTCGCGCCACAGCTGCGGGTCGAGGGCGTTGCGCCCGTCGAGGATGCGCTTGTGGGCGACCACGTCGGACAGCGCGGAGGGGTCCATCGTGCGGAACTCCTGCCACTCGGTGAGGTGCAGCACGATGTCGGCGCCGTGGGCCGCCTCGACGGCCGACTCGCAGTAGCCCAGCTCGGGGTGGCGGAGCGCGGCGTTGGCCATCGCGGCCGGGTCGTAGAGCGACACCGTCCCGCCGTGGGCCTGGATCGAGGCGGCGACGTCGAGCGCGGGACTGTCACGCACGTCGTCGCTGTTGGGCTTGAACGCCGCCCCCAGGACCGCCACGCGCGCCCCGGCGAACGAGCCGCCGAGGGACTCGCGGGCCAGGTCGACCATCCGGGCCCGGCGGCGCAGGTTGATGGCGTCGACCTCCTTGAGGAAGGTCAGGGCCTGGTCGACCCCGAGCTCCCCGGCGCGGGCCATGAACGCGCGGATGTCCTTGGGCAGGCAGCCGCCGCCGAACCCGAGGCCGGCGTGCAGGAAGCGCCCACCGATCCGGGTGTCGTAGGACAGCGCCTCCGACAGCTTCTTCACGTCCCCGTGGGTGGCCTCGCACACCTCCGCCATCGCGTTGATGAACGAGATCTTGGTGGCCAGGAACGCGTTCGCGGCGACCTTCACCAGCTCGGCGGTCGCAAAGTCCGTCACCACCACGGGGGTGGGTACGGCGATGACCGGCGCGAACGCCTCGCGGAGCAGCGCCTCGGAGCGGGCCGACTGGACACCGAAGACGAGCCGGTCGGGGGTGAGGGTGTCCTCGATCGCGAAGCCCTCGCGCAGGAACTCCGGGTTCCACGCCAGCTCCACGTCCTTGGCCGTGGCGGTCCGCGCCAGCTCGGACGCCAGTCGGGACGCCGTACCCGCTGGGACGGTGGACTTGCCGACGACGAGCGCACCGTCACGAAGGTGCGGGATCAAGCCGCGGAACACGGTGTCGACGTAGGTCATGTCGGCGGCGTACTCGCCCTTCTTCTGCGGGGTTCCCACGCAGGTGAAGTGCACGTCACCGAACGCGCCGACCGCCTCATAAGAGGTGGTGAACCGCAGCCGGCCGGTCTCCAGGTTCTTGCGCAGCAGCTCCGGCAGCCCGGGCTCGAAGAACGGCACCTCGCCGGATGCGAGCATCGCGATCTTGGACTCGTCCACGTCCATGCCGAGCACCTCGAAGCCCAGCTCGGCCATGCACACGGCATGGGTGGCACCCAGGTATCCGGTGCCGAGGACGGTCAGGCGGGGGCGCTCAGTCATGGCGGGAAGGTTAGCGGGGTCTGGGGTTCACTAACATTCGCGCCATGGCCACTTCTGACTCCGGTTACTCCCTCTACGCGATCTCCGAGGAGCACCGGCTGCTCCGGCAGGCCGTGCGCGAGCTCGCGGAGGACAAGATCGCGCCCCGTGCGGCGGAGATCGACGAGACCGCGGAGTACCCGTGGGACGTGCACGAGGCGCTGAAGAAGGCCGACCTGCTGGCCCTGCACATCCCCGAGGAGTACGGCGGCGCAGGTGCCGACCGGATCGCGCACTCGATCGTGGTGGAGGAGGTCGCCCGGGTCTGCGCGTCGAGCAGCCTGATCGTGGCCGGCAACAAGCTCGGCACGATGGGCCTGATCCTGAGCGGGTCGGAGGACCTCAAGCAGCGCTACCTACCGGCGGTGGCCGCGGGGGAGAGCACCTTCTCCTACGCGCTGTCCGAGCGGGAGGCCGGTTCGGACGCCGCCGCCATGCGCACCAGGGCGGTCCGGGACGGTGACTTCTACGTGCTCAACGGCACCAAGTGCTGGATCACCGGCGCCTCGGTCAACACCCATTTCACGGTGATGGCGTCCACCGACGCAGCGAAAGGCCCCAAGGGGATCTCGGCTTTCGTCGTACACGCTGATGACCCGGGGTTCAGCGTCGGGACCAAGGAGCGCAAGCTCGGGATCAAGGGCTCGCCGACCTGCGAGATCTATTTCGAGGACTGCCGCATCCCGGCCGACCGGATGATCGGCGAGGAGGGCACCGGTTTCATCACGGCGTTGAAGACCCTCGACCACACCCGCTCGATGATCGGCGCGCAGGCCGTCGGGATCGCGCAGGGGGCGCTGGACGCGTCGATCGCCTACGTGAAGGAACGCAAGCAGTTCGGCAAGGCGGTCGCGGAGTTCCAGGGCGTGCAGTTCATGCTCGCCGACATGGCCATGAAGGTCGAGGCTGCGCGGCACCTGGTCTACGCCGCCAACGCGAGCGCCGAGCGGGGCGACGCCGACCTGACCTTCCTGTCGTCTGCCTCCAAGTGCTTCGCCTCCGACACCGCCATGTCGGTGACGACCGACGCGGTGCAGCTGTTCGGCGGCTATGGCTACACCCGCGACTTCCCGGTCGAGCGGATGATGCGCGACGCCAAGATCACCCAGATCTACGAGGGCACCAACCAGATCCAGCGGATGGTGATGGCTCGCGCGCTCCTCAAGTGAGCTGCACGACCTCGCGGCTCGCGGCTGAGCGCCGGGCTGCCTCCAGGACCTGCAGCACCTGTACGGCGTCGCGCGCGTCGACCGGCACCGTGCCGCGCGAGAAGCCGCCCGCCAGGGTGCGGTAGAACGCCGCCCAGTCGCCGGGCAGGCTGGGCAGGGCGCGCACCCCGTTGCTGGTCCACAGCCGTCCGGCCGGCTCGGGCGCGGGTGGGACCCCGGCGCGCAAACCCTCCTCCTGGCCGTCTAGGTCGTCCTTGGCCCAGCCCGCCCGGGTGCCCTGAAGGGCCAGCCGCGGGCCGGGGTAGGGCGCGGCCAGCGAGCACCACAGGTGCGAACGGGCCCCACCGGTGTGGGCGAGGGCCAGGAAGCAGTCGTCGTCGGCCAGTGCCCCGGCCCGCAGGGTGGCGACCTCGGCGTACACCTGCGCCACCGGGCCGAGCAGCTGCACGGCCTGGTCGACCAGGTGCGCGCCGAGGTCCAGCAGCACGCCCCCACCGGCGGCGGCGTCCTCCCGCCAGCGCCGCACGACCTCCGGCCGGAAGCGGGTGAACCGCGACTCGAGCCGGGTCACCTGTCCGAGCGTGCCGTCCCGGAGCAGTGCCGCGGCGGTGAGGGTGTCGCTGTCCCAGCGGCGGTTCTGGAACACCGTCAGCGGCACCGCCAGCCGCTGGGCCAGGTCCACCAGCGCGGCGGCGTCCGAGGCCGTCACGGCCAGCGGCTTGTCGACCACCGTCGTCTTGCCCAGCTCGAGGGCAGCGGTCGCCAGCGGCAGGTGCGTGTCGTTGGCGGTGGCGACGACCACGACGTCGTACTCCTCGCTGCGGGCCCACAGCGCGGCGGCGTCGGGGACCACCGCGACACCCGGCAGGTCCTCGCGCGCCTGCGCGACCCGGACCGGATCGGCGGTCACCACGTGGGTGAGGGCCAGCTCGGGCACGGCCTGCACGAGCGGCCGGTGGAGGACCCGGCCGGCCAGGCCGTAGCCGAGCAGCGCGACCCGGATCACCGTGCCCCCAACAACTCTCGGGCCTGGTGCAGGACCCGCATCGTCGCGACAGTCTCCGTCAGCGGCAGCACCGGGCTCTGCGCGAGGCCGGCCGCAACGCACCGGGCGACCTCCTCGACCTCGCCGACGAAGCCCGCCATGCGGTCCTCCAGCAGGTGCTCCTGGGGCTCGGGCGCCTCGAGGCGCAGCCGGGTCGGGGCGTGGAACGACGGGCCGAGCTCGGCGAAGCCGAGGGTCCCGACGACCAGCGCCGTGCCGGGCAGCCGGGCCAACAGCGAGGTGTCGAGCAGCGCCTGCGCTCCACCCGCCCAGGTCAGGTGCAGGCTCTGCTCGGCATCGACGCCGGTCGCCGCCAGCGACCCGGTGACCTGCACCTGGTCCGGGTCGCCGAGCAGCAGCCGCGCGAAGTCGACGGTGTAGACCCCGAGGTCGAGCAGCGCACCGCCGCCCAGGTTGGGGTTCCACAGCCGCCCGCCCGGGTCGGCGGGCGCCGCGAAGCCGAAGGACGCGTGCACGGCCCGGACCTCGCCGAGCAGGCCGTCGCGGACGAGCGAGTGGAGGCGCTGCACGAGTGGGTTGAAGCGCATCCACATGCCCTCCATGAGGAACACCCCGGTCGTGGCCGACAGGGCCGCGAGCCGCTCGGTCTCGGCCAGTGTGTGGCTCAGCGGCTTCTCGCACAGCACGGCACGCCCGGCGTTCAGGGCCAGCGCGACCACGTCCGCGTGCTGGGCGTGCGGCGTCGCGACGTACACCGCCTGGACGTCGGGGTCGTGCACCAGGGCTTCGTAGGAGCCGTGCGCGTGGGCAGCGCCGAGGTCGGCGGCGAGGGCCTGTGCCCGGCCGAGGTCGCGCGAACCGACCGCCGCAACGGTCATGTCGGGATGGGCGGCGAGCACCGCACCGACGGTGCGGGCGATGCGGCCGGTGGCGGCGATCCCCCAGGAAAGCGTCATGACGGGTGGGTCCTGTCGCGTGCGTCCCGGTAGGCCTCGCGGACCTGCCGGGCCAGGGCCGGCTCGGTCGGCGACAGCGGGGCCGGAGCCGGCACCGACCAGTCAGGAAGCGTCGTCGGGTCGAGCGCCCACGCGGCCTGCCGGGCCGCACCCCGGGCGACATACTCGCTCGGCTCGGGCACGACCACGGGCATCCCGAGCAGCGACGGGGCGAGGGCCTGGACGGCCCGGGACCGCGCGCCACCACCGATCAGCAGCAGCCGCTGGGGTGCCACCCCCTGCCGGCGCAGCGCGTCGATCGCGTCGGCGAGGCCGCAGAGCATCCCCTCCACTGCCGCCCGGGCCAGGTTCTCGGGAGTCATCGACGCCCGGGTCATCCCGGACAGCGTGCCGGTGGCCGTCGGCAGGTTGGGGGTCCGCTCGCCGTCGAGGTAGGGCAGCAGCACCAGCCCGCCGGACCCCGGCGCCGACCGCAGCGCGAGATCGTCGAGCCCCGCGACGTCGGTGCCGAGCAGCCGCGCGGTGGCCACCAGGACCCTTGCAGCATTGAGGGTCGCGACCAGCGGAAGGTAGCGACCGGTGGCGTCGGCGAACCCCGCGACGGCACCGCTCAGGTCCTGCACCGGCAGGTCGTGGACGGCGAACGCGGTGCCGCTCGTGCCGATCGAGACGACCACGTCCCCGGGCTGCGCCCCGAGACCGAGGGCAGCCGCCATGTTGTCGCCGGTGCCGGCCGCGACCAGCACACCCTCGACCGTCTCGCCGGCGCAGTCGTGCGGTCCGAGAACGCGAGGTGTCTGCAACGGGCGGCCGAAGGCGCGCTCGAGGAGATCGGGTCGGTAGGCGTTGTGCGCAGCCGACCAGTAGCCGGTGCCCGAAGCGTCGCCGCGGTCGGTGACCAGCCCGCGGCCTGGCAGCAGCCGGGACACCAGCCAGTCGTGGGGCAACACGACGCTGTGCGCCCGCGCGGCCTGCTCCGGCTCGTGCTCGGCGGTCCACCGCAGCTTGGTCACGGTGAAGCTCGCCACCGGGACCGAACCGACCGCGTCTACCCACGCGGCGGCGCCACCGAGCTCGACGATCAGGTCCTCGCCGGCCGCGGCGGACCGCACGTCGTTCCACAGCAGCGCCGGCCGGACGACCTGCCGGGCCTCGTCGAGCAGCACCATCCCGTGCTGCTGCCCCGCAACCGACAACCCGCTCACACCCTCGAGAAGCCCGCCGGAACAGGCGATCTGGAGCGCGTCCCACCACGCGGACGGGTCCACCTCGGTGCCCTCGGGGTGGGCCGCCTGCGCCTGCCTGACCACCTGCCCGGAGGTGGCATCGCACACCACCACCTTGGTGGACTGGGTCGAGGAGTCGATCCCGGCGACCAGCGTCATGCCGGGTCCCGCCGCAGATCGGGCAACCGCGCCAGGGTTGCGAGCGGATCGCGAAGCAGCTCGGCGAAGGCCAGCTCGGCGGCGCCGACCGCGATCGAGTCGTCGCCGAGCCCCGCCGGGCACAGCCGCACCTGCTCGCCCGGCGCCGCGAGTGCCTCCCGGAGAGCGTTCTTCACCGTCGGCTCGACCGCCTCGTAGACCTGCCCGATCGCGCCGCCGAACACGATGAGCTGGGGGTTGAAGATGTTGACCAGGTTGACCACGCCGAGGCTCATGGCCGCGGCGACGCGGCGCATCCCCGCCTGCGGCCAGTGCTCGCCCGCGGCGTACGCCGACAGGACCTCAGGCAGGGCCATCCCCGCGGGGGCGCCGGTGGCGTGCAGCACGGCCTGGTCGCCCACGGTCGTCTCCCAGCAGCCGCGACGCCCGCACCGGCACAGCTCCCCACGGGGGTCGACGCTCATGTGGCCCACCTCGCCGCCATACCCGCCGACGCCGCGCAGCGGGCGCCCCCCCAGGATGATGCCGCCGCCGACGCCGACCTCACCCGCCAGGTAGACGACGTCGTCGAGCCCCCGGGCTGCCCCTCGAAGGTGCTCCGCCCGGGCGCCGAGGTCCCCGTCGTTCCCGACCGAGATGGGCAACGTCGTCCTCAGTGCCGCGGCGAGCAGGTCGCGGAGCGGGACGTCCACCCAACCCAGGTTGGGGGCGAACCGCACCAGCCCGTCGTCGCTGCTCACGACCCCGCAGACCCCGACGCCGACCCCGACGCAGCGGGCCCCCGGAGGGGCTGCGCCGAGCAACGCTCCGGCCAGCTTCTCCAGACGCCGCAGCGTCCGTCGTACGTCGTAGTCCTTGGGGGTCTGGGTGAGCTCCCGGCGGTCGAGCACGACCCCGCCGAGGCCGACCCGCACCGCGGTCAGGTGCTCCACACCGATGTCCAGGGCCAGCACGTAGACCCCCTCGGCCTCGGGTTCGACGGTGATCGACGGCCGGCCGGCGCCGCCCCGGCCGACGGGGGCGGACTCGCGGACCAGCCCCACCTGCACGAGGTCGGCGGTCAGCGTCTTCACGGTGCTGCGGTTCAGGCCGGTCAGCGCCGTCAGCTCGGCCCGCGAGGTCGCGCCGCGCACGTGCACGAGGCGTAGCAGCGTGGCGAGGTTGTGTCGGCGTACCTCGTCCTGGCTAGCGGGGGGTGGGCGGTCCACGGTTCCGCGCGACGCGATGCCTAGACCCGGCCGGTGGCGGCCGCGCGACGACGGGAGATCGCGTCGACGCTGGCCGCCACGAGCAGCACGACCCCGGTGACCATGTAGACCACTTCGGACTTCTGGTTGAGCAGGCCCATCCCGTTGATGATGATGGCGATCACCAGACCCCCGAGCACGGCGTCCATGATCTTTCCCTTGCCGCCGAACAGGCTGGTGCCACCGATCACGGCGGCGCCGACGGCGTACAGCAAGGTCGAGGAACCGCCGGTGGTGGGGGAGATGGAGTTGTCGTAGCTGGCGAGCAGGAAGCCACCGACGGCCGACAGCGTCGAGCAGAGCACGAAGCAGATCAGCCTGACCCGTGCCACGTTGATACCGGCCCGCCGGGCCGCTTCGGCGTTCCCCCCGACGGCGTAGATGTGCCGGCCGAGGGCGGTGCGGCCGAGCAGGAAGTTCAGGCTGACGAGCAGCACGACCAGCAGCAGCACCACCTGGGGGACGCCCTTGATCGAGGAGACCAGGGCGTTGCGGCTGCGTTCCCGGCTCAGGAACAGGGTCGCGGCGCCGAGCAGCACGGCCAGCACCATCACCTTGGCCAGCACCACCTCGAGCGCGTCGGCGTGCAGCCCGTCCTTGCGACGGGTGGCCGCCCTGCTGACCGACACCGCCGCGTAGCCCACCACCACCACGACGAGCAGCGCCCAGCCGGCCCAGACCGGGAGGTCGTCGTTGTTGAGGGCCAGCAGGGTTTCGTCGCGGACGGAGATGGTGCCGCCCTCCCCGATGAGCTTGAGCAGCACCCCCTGCAGCCCGAGGAAGGCGGCCAGCGTCACCACGAACGACGGGATGCCGAGCCGGGACACCAGCAGCCCGATGCACAGACCGATGAGAGCCCCGGTGGCGAGACCGGCCAGGACAGCGAGGTACCAGGGCTGCTCCTGCCGGGTCAGCACGATGCCCATCACCGCGGCGCCGGTGCCGGCGGAGTAGCCGGCCGACAGGTCGATCTCGCCGAGCAGCAGCACGAACACCAGGCCCATGGCGATGACGATGAGCGCCGCGCTCTGGTGGATCAGGTTGGCGAAGTTGAACGCGCTCGTGAACGTCGACGGCCGCAACGCGGCGAACACGATCGTCAGCGACACCAGGCCGAGTACGGCGGGCAGCGCGCCGACGTCCCCGCCGCGGACCCGGGAGACGTAGTCGCCGATCGCGTCCTTGATGGTCGGGTCGCTGCCGGTCTCGACCGTCTCGGGAAGCAGCGTTGAGGTCATGACGCCTCCTCCGCACCCAGCGGGCCGGTCGGGTCCGGGCGGGCCCCCGGTGGGGTGGCCAGCGCCTCGGACGCTGCGAGCCCGAGGGCCCCCGAGCGGCCCGAGGTGATGAGCTCCACCACCTGGTTGCGGGTGACCCCGGTCGCACGTACCTGCGCGGCCATCCGGCCGAGGTAGAGCACCGCGATGTTGTCCGCCACCTCGAAGACGTCGTTCAGGTTGTGACTGATCAGCACCACGCCGAGGCCCTTGTCCGCCAACCGGCGCACCAGCTTCAGCACCTGCTCGGTCTGCGCGACGCCCAGGGCCGCGGTGGGTTCGTCGAGGATGACGACCTTGGAGTTCCACAGGACCGACCGCGCGATCGCCACGGTCTGGCGCTGCCCACCGGACAGGCTGGCGACCTGCTGGCGGATGGACTTCACCGTGCGGACCGACAGGCCGGCGAGGGTCTCCTTGGCGCGACGCTCCATGGTCGCCTCGTCGAGCCGGCCGCCCTTGGTGATCTCGCGGCCCAGGAACAGGTTGTGGACGATGTCGAGGTTGTCGCACAGCGCGAGATCCTGGTAGACGACCTCGATGCCGAGCGCGTTGGCCTGCTTGGGGTTGGTGACCGTCACGTTCTCACCGGCGAAGGTGTAGCCCCCCGAGTCGAAGCCGTAGATCCCCGCGATCCCCTTGATCAGCGTGCTCTTGCCCGCGCCGTTGTCGCCGACGAGAGCGGTGACCTGGCCGGGGAAGACGTCGAAGTCGACCTCCTGCAGGACGTGCACCGCACCGAAGCTCTTGTTGACCGCGCGCAGGGACAGCAGCGGGGTCGAGCCGCCGCCGGCCGCCGTGTCCTGGACTGTGCTCGGGCTCGTCATCGGGACCTCCGCCGTACGAGTGGGGCTGCTCCTGGGCAAGTGTGACGCTGGCGGCCCGACGTCGAAGTCGGGCCGCCAGCGGGTCGGGCTAGGCGATGCCGGCTGCGGTGCAGGCCGCCTTGTACTCGGCGGTGCAGACGTCGGCGGCCTTCTGGAACCCGTCGTCGATCACGGTCTTGACGGTGTCCTTGTAGATGGCGACCGGGATCTGCAGGGCCGACGGCACCTCCTTCTTCAGGACGGTGTCGGTGACGGTGCCCTTGGCGATACCGGAGGCGTCGGTGCCCTTGATCAGGGCGATGGCCAGGGCGGACGCGGCGTCCGCCTCGGCCTTGATGGCCTTGTAGACCGTCATGCACTGGTCGCCCGCCAGGATGGCCTGCAGGCCGGCGACGCTGGCGTCCTGACCGGTGACCGGCACCTTGCCGTTGAGCTTGTTGGCCTTCAGGCGGGCGATGATGCCGCCGGCCATCGTGTCGTTGGCGGAGACGACGCCGTCGACCTTGCCGCCCTGCTGCGTATAGATCTGCTCGAAGGCGGTGCCGGCGACGTTGGCGTCCCACTTACCGGTCTGGTCGCCGACGACCTTGTAGTCACCGGAGTCGACCTTCGCCTTGAGCCCGTCGACGTAGCCCTGCTTGAACAGCGCCGCGTTGTTGTCGGTCGGGTCACCGTTGATGAGCACGATGTTCGCCTTGGTCTTGCCGGCGTCGGTCAGGCACTTCTCCAGCCCGGTGGCCATCAGGCCGCCGACGGCCACGTTGTCGAAGGACACGTAGTACGACGCGCCGCCGCCCAGGGTGAGGCGGTCGTAGTCGATCGTCTTGATGCCCGCGCTCTGGGCCTTCTTCAGGCACGCCGAGCCGGAGTCGGAGTCGAGGTTGACGATGAGCAGCACGTTGACGCCGGCGTTGATCATGCCGTCGCAGATGGTGCCGAACTTCGACTTGTCACCGTTGGCGTTCTGGATGTCAGCGCTGATGTGGCCGCCTTGAACGACGCGTCGAGCAGTGGGCGGTCGTTCGCCTCCCAGCGGGGAGAGGTGGTGGCATCCGGAAGGATCACGCCGACCTTGCCGGCCTTGGGGGTGCTGCCTGGCTTGTTGTCGTCCGAGCTGCCACAGCTGGTGAGCAGCAAGGCGATCGCCGAGACTCCGGCGAGGGCACAGAGCGAGTTGGTGCGCATGCGCAGTCCTTTCGTGGCTGGAAGCCGCGGACCAGGGTGGGCCTTTCGGCCGGCGTGCTCCGCTGCGGAACGGACGGGGAATCAAGCGTCCATTTTTTGTTGTGCCGCACAACATAAAGAGGTGTGGCGCAGGTCACAAGGGTTTCGCCGAACTTGCTGAGGCGTATCCGCATAACGATCAGGTCACGAGGTGTGGACCGGTTGTAAGCCCTTGACGGGACCAGCCCCGGTCGTACGGTCAGGGGGTCACCACGCTCCCAGGAGGCAGCCGTGCCGTACTCCCCCCGACCCGAGGACAAGTTCAGCTTCGGTCTGTGGACCGTCGGTTGGCAGGCTCGCGACCCCTTCGGGGACGCCACCCGGCCGCCGCTGGACCCGGTGGAGTCGGTCCACCGGCTGGCCGAGCTGGGGGCGTGGGGCGTCACCTTCCACGACGACGACGTGGCCCCGTTCGGCGCCGACGAGCACGCCCGCCAAGAGCACCTGAAGCGGTTCCGGGCAGCTCTCGACGAGACCGGGATGGTCGTGCCGATGGTGACGACCAACCTGTTCACCCACCCCGTCTTCAAGGACGGCGCCTTCACCAGCAACGACCGGACCGTGCGCCGCTACGCCCTGCGCAAGGTGCTGCGCAACCTCGACCTCGCTGCCGAGCTGGGCGCGACGACGTACGTCTTCTGGGGTGGTCGCGAGGGCGCGGAGACCGATGCCGCCAAGGACATCCGCAGCGCACTGGACCGCTACCGTGAGGGGCTCGACCTGCTCGCGCAGTACTCGGTCGACCGCGGATACGACCTGCGGTTCGCCCTCGAGCCCAAGCCGAACGAGCCGCGCGGCGACATCCTGCTGCCCACCATCGGGCACGCCCTGGCGTTCATCTCCACCCTCGAGCACGCGGACATGGTCGGGGTGAACCCCGAGGTGGGTCACGAGCAGATGGCGAACCTCAACATGGTCCACGGAGTCAGCCAGGCGCTGTGGCAGGGCAAGCTGTTCCATATCGACCTCAACGGTCAGCACGGGCCGAAGTTCGACCAGGACCTGACCTTCGGTCATGGCGACCTGCTGAGCGCCTTCTTCCTCGTCGACCTGCTCGAGAACGGGGGCCCACAAGGGGTTTCGCCGTACGACGGCCCCAGGCACTTCGACTACAAGCCGCTGCGGACCGAGGACGTCCACGGGGTCTGGACCTCGGCCGCCGACAACATGCGCACCTACCTGCTGCTCAAGGAGCGGGCGCAGGCCTTCCGGGCCGACCCGGAGGTCCAGCAGGCCCTGTTGTCGAGCAAGGTCGCTGAGCTCGCCGTGCCCACGCTGTCGGCGGGGGAGACCTAC
>JANOTZ010000232.1:0-4266 GCA_031416735.1 Frankiales bacterium | reverse complement strand
TGAGACCGACCTCGGCGCTGACGACCTGCGCGTTCGCGAGCACGGCAAGGTCCTGCAGCATCGCCTTGCGGCGGTCACCGAAGCCAGGAGCCTTGACGGCCGCGACCTTCAGGGTCTTGCGGATGCTGTTGACCACCAGGGTCGACAGCGCCTCCCCGTCGACGTCCTCGGCCACGATGAGCAGCGGCTTGCCGGACTGCACGACCTTCTCGAGCACCGGCAGCAGGTCGGCGATGGCCGAGATCTTGCCGTTGACGATGAGGATGGACGCGTCCTCCAGGACCGTCTCCATCCGCTCGGGGTCGGTCACGAAGTAGGGGCTGATGTAGCCCTTGTCGAACTGCATGCCCTCGGTGAGCTCGAGCTCGAGGCCGGTGGTGTTGCTCTCCTCGACGGTGATGACGCCGTCCTTGCCGACCTTGTCCATCGCCTCGGCGACGAGCTCACCGACCCGGGCGTCCTGGGCGGAGATCGCCGCGACAGCCGCGACCTCGGCGTGGGTCTCGACGGGGCTGGCCGCGGCGAGCAGCGCGACGTCGACGGCCTCCACGGCCTTGTCGATGCCGACCTTCAGGGAGATCGGGTTGGCGCCGGACGCGACAGCCTTCAGGCCGGCGCGGACCATGGCCTGACCGAGGACGGTCGCGGTGGTGGTGCCGTCACCTGCGACGTCGTTGGTCTTGGTGGCCACCTCCTTGGCGAGCTGGGCGCCCATGTTCTCGTAGGGGTCCTCGAGCTCGATCTCACGGGCGATGGTGACGCCGTCGTTGGTGATGGTCGGGCCGCCGTACTTCTTGCCGATGACGACGTTGCGGCCCTTCGGGCCGAGCGTCACCTTGACGGCGTTGGCGAGCGTGTCGACGCCGCGCTCGAGCGCGCGACGGGCGTCCTCGGAAAAGATCAGGGTCTTGCTCATGCAGGGGTCCTCTCAGGGTGGTACAGGCCAAGAACGAGCGACGCCCCGGGTCCCCGTGCGGGGTCCCGGGGCGTCGCCTTTCGTACGAAGGTGAGGGGGTTAGCCCTCGATGACGGCCAGCACGTCGCGCGCGGAGAGCACGAGGTACTCCTCGCCGCCGTACTTGACCTCGGTGCCGCCGTACTTGCTGTAGAGCACCTTGTCACCGACCTTGACGTCGAGCGGCACACGGGCGCCGTCCTCGAACCGGCCGGGGCCGACAGCCAGGACAGTGCCCTCCTGGGGCTTCTCCTTGGCGGTGTCAGGGATGACGATGCCAGAGGCCGTGGTGGTCTCGGCCTCTACCGCCTGGACCACGATGCGGTCCTCGAGCGGCTTGATGGCGACCTTGTTGGCCGTTGTGGTCACAATTCCTCCGATGAAGGCGTATGGGGTGATCACGCGGCCTGCCGTCGCGGGGGTCAGGCCGTGCTTTCGTTTGGCACTCTACGCCCCTGAGTGCCAACTCGACAAGGGGGTGGTCAGCGGTCGCCGACGGACTCGAACGGCCAGGCGTGACAGCGCTCCACCAGGGCCGGGTCGGGCGCCGGCTCGACCCAGGCGGTCAGGGTGGGCCAGCGGGTGAGGAGCACCACCCGGTCCTCGCTGCGGAACACCTCCGCGGTGTGCGCGCCCGCCTCGAGGGCGTCGGCCGCGACCTGCTGCTGGACCCAGGCCACGGCATCGTCGGTGCGACCTGCGACGCACCGCGCCTCCCACATCCGGACGTGCGTCATCGGACCACCAGCTCGACGGGCATGCTGCTGTCGGCCGGCAGATCCAGGGGGGACGGGGGGATCCCCGCGGCCACCAGCCGGTCGCCGAGGGCCGCGACCATCGCGCCGTTGTCGGTGCACAGCCCCGGCCTGGGGACGCGCAGCACGATGCCGGCCTTAGCGCAGCGCTCTTCCGCGAGGGCCCGCAGCCGGCCGTTGGCCGCGACGCCGCCACCGATGAGCAGGTGGCCGACGCCCTGATCGGTGCAGGCCCGGACGGCCTTGGCCGTCAGCACATCCACGACTGCCTCCTGGAAGGACGCGCACACGTCCGCCACCGGCACCGGTCCCTGCTGCTTCTCCACCCAGCGGGCCACTGCGGTCTTCAGCCCGGAGAAGGACACGTCGTACGACGGATCGGTGAGCATCCCCCTCGGGAACGCGATGGCCCGTGGGTCGCCGTCGCGGGCCTCCCGGTCGACGGCCGGACCGCCCGGGAAACCCAGCCCGAGCAGCCGGGCGACCTTGTCGAAGGCCTCGCCGGCCGCGTCGTCGACGGTCTGGCCGAGCGGCTGCATGGTCTTGGTGACGTCCTCCACCAGCAGGATCGAGGAGTGCCCGCCGCTGACGAGCATCGCGATGCAGGGCTCAGGAAGTGGCCCGTGTTCCAGGACGTCGACGGCCACATGTGCGGCGAGGTGGTTGACGCCGTACAGGGGAACGTCGAGGGCGAGGGCGTAGGCCTTGGCGGCGGCGACCCCGACCAACAGAGCCCCGGCCAGTCCCGGGCCGCTGGTCACCGCGATGGCGTCCAGGTCTCTTAGCGTCACACCTGCGGTGACGAGCGCCCGTTGCACCGTCGGCACCATCGCCTCGAGGTGGGCCCGGCTCGCGATCTCCGGGACGACGCCACCGAAGCGCACGTGCTCCTCGACGCTGCTGGCAACGGCGTCGGCGAGCAGCACGCCGTCGCGCACGATCCCGATCCCGGTCTCGTCGCAGGACGTCTCGATCCCCATCACCAACGGCACAGGGCCAGCCTACGGACGCACCATCACCCAGGCGTCCACGCCGCCCGGGTAGTAGCCCCTGCGGACGCCCTCCTTGACGAAGCCGTGCCTGCCGTAGAGCCGTTGCGCGGCGACGTTGTCGGCCCGCACCTCGAGCAGCATCCGCGACTGCCCGCGCCGTTCGGCCTCCTCGAGCAGGTCTTTGAGAAGGACCGCCCCCAGACCCCTTCCCTGGTACGTCGAAGCCACCGCAATGGTCTGGACGAACGCCTCGTCCGGGTAGTCACACAGCCCCGCGTATCCGACGACCCTGCCGTCCGCGACCGCCACCACGTAGTGCCGAGTGGTGACCTGCCCGAGCTCGGACCAGAAGTGGTGCTCGGTCCACGGCTCCGGCTGGAACAAGGTGCGCTCGATCGGGAGAACCTGCTCGAGGTGCCACCACCGCATCCGCTCGAGCGTCACCGGACCGGCGTCTTGGCCGCCCACCTCGTCGTTGACCTGACCGCCTGCCCCGCTGCTCACCTGGCCACTCACGGGGTCACCGGTCGGGGCGGCATCTCCTGCGCATCAGGCCTTCTCAGGTACAGCGGCGTCAACGGCATCGGCGGGAGGCCGGCTTCGTGCCGCCTGACGGCGACCTGCGCGAGCCGGGCCACCGAGGGGTACCTCGGTTCCTGCGCCGTCGCGAAGCCGTAGAGCTGGGCCCCATCGCCCACGACCGCCAGCCCGGCCAGCGCTTCCTGTGCCATCGCCGGCGCGGTCACATGCGGGCCGTCGACCCGCTCACCTTGACTGTCGTAGGCGGCCCAATAGACCTCCTTGCGGCGGGCATCGGTCACGACCCCGGTGTCCGGCGCGGCGAGGCCGTCCAAGGAACAGACGCCCAGGACCGGGATCCCGCGGGCGTCAGCGAAGGCCACGGCGGTCATGATGCCGACCCGGAGCCCGGTGAACGGGCCCGGTCCGACGCCGACGACCACGGCTTCCGGGGTGCCGACGGCCAGCACCGCGCGCACCCCCACGGCAAGCAGCTCACCGTGCCGGCGGCCGTCGACCTGGACCTCCTCGGCGAGGACCTCGACCGTCTCACCGACCCGGACCAGACCTGCCGACACCGCAGGGGTAGAGGTGTCGAGGACGAGGACCAGCACGCCGTCGAGGCTAGTCGGGTGGTGCCCGACCCTCGGACCGCGTTCCTCTCAGGGCCGAGCCGCTTGCCGCCACGCCGCGCAGGGGACGCACACGGGTGCGTGCTCATACCTGCCGTGCGCACGCAGCCTGACTGAGCCCCGAGCTTGCTCGCTCGGGCAGGGGCGGTCTCCAGGGCCGGTGCGATCCCGCCACCGGGCTGGCAGGACCTCCCACGGGCGAAAGTGGCCCGAACTGACCTGTGGAAACGTTTGTATGTTCGCTTCTGTTCGGGTATGTTTATGGCATGACTGGCAGCACAGCCCTTGACGACGCGAAGCGCGCTGCGCTGACCGCCGTCGCCGGACAGGAAGCCGAACAAGCCCAGCTGTTCGCCCGCCGGATGCGGACCCGCGCCGAGATCGACCAGCTCTGGGAACCCACCGCCGACTGC
>JANOTZ010000231.1:0-2339 GCA_031416735.1 Frankiales bacterium | reverse complement strand
GCGGGAGGTCATGGCGGCCGGGTCGACGACCCAGCGCGAGCCGGGGTCGATGACGACGACGTTGGCGGGCTCCCCCACGGCCAGCGGCCGGCCGTGCCCGTCGAGCCGACCGATCCGCGCCGGCGTCTCGCTCATCCGCTCGGCGACCTGGCGCCAGGTGAGGCGGCCGGGCTCGACCATGGTCTGCGCGACGACGGACAGCGCGGTCTCGAGTCCGGTCATGCCCATGGCCGCGGCGCCCCACTCGGTCTCCTTGTCCTCCAAGGCATGGGGCGCATGGTCGGTCGCGACGCAGTCGATGGTCCCGTCCGCCAGCCCCTCACGCAGGGCGTCGATGTCGGCCTGGGTACGCAGCGGAGGGTTGACCTTGAAGGTCGGGTCGTAGGTGTGCGCGCAGTCATCGGTCAGCAGCAGGTGGTGCGGGGTGACCTCGGCGGTGACGTCCCAGCCCTTGCCCTTGGCCCAGCGGATCAGCACGACGCTGCCCGCGGTGGAGACGTGGCAGACGTGCAGCCGGCCCCCGACGTGCCCGGCGAGCAGGCAGTCGCGGGCGATGACCGCCTCCTCGGCTACGGCCGGCCAGCCGGTGAGGCCGAGCAGGCTGCTGTTGACGCCTTCGTTCATCTGGGCGCCGTCGGTGAGCCGCGGCTCCTGGGCGTGCTGGGCGATCACCCCGTCGAAGGCCTTGACGTATTCCAGCGCCCGGCGCATGAGGGAGGCGTCGCTGACGCACTTGCCGTCGTCGGAGAACACCCGGACCCGGGCGGCGGAGTCGGCCATGGTGCCGAGCTCGGCCATCTCCTTGCCCTCGAGGCCGACCGTGACGGCCCCGACCGGGATGACGTCGCAGTGCCCGGCCTGCTGGCCGAGCCGCCAGACCTGCTCGACCACGCCGGCGGTGTCAGCGACCGGGTCGGTGTTGGCCATGGCGTGTACGGCGGTGAAACCGCCCAGGGCGGCGGCGAGCGTGCCCGTCTCCACCGTCTCGGCGTCCTCGCGGCCCGGCTCGCGCAGATGGGTGTGCAGGTCGACCAGGCCCGGCAGCAGGATGCAGCCCGTCCCGTCGACGACCTGGTCGCCCGACAGGTCGGTGCCGATCGCGGCGATCACGCCGTCTGCCAGCAGGACGTCAACGGCGTCCCCTTCGCCGTACAGCGTGATGTTTTTGATGATGAAGGTCATTCGAGGCTCCCGATGGCCGGCTCGGAACCGCCGAGCAGCAAATAGAGGACGGACATCCGGACGCTCACGCCGTTGCTGACCTGGTCGACGATGGTGGAGCGCAGGCCGTCGGCGACCTCGGAGGCGATCTCCATGCCGCGGACCATCGGGCCGGGGTGCATCACGATGGTGTGTTCCTGCAGCTGGGCGGCGCGCTCGACGCTGAGGCCGTAGCGGCGGGAGTACTCGCGGAGGCTGGGGAAGTAGGCGGCGCCCATGCGCTCGCGCTGCACCCGGAGCATCATCACGACGTCGCTCTTGGGGAGCACCGCGTCGAGGTCGTAGGAGACCTCCGCCGGCCAGGCGTCGACACCGGTCGGGAGCAGCGTCGGCGGGGCGACGAGAGTGACCTCGGCGCCGAGCGTCTTGAGCAGCAGCACGTTGGAGCGGGCGACCCGGCTGTGCAGGATGTCGCCGACGATGGTGACCTTCAGGCCCTCGAGGCGGCCGAGCTTCTGGCGCATCGTGAAGGCGTCGAGCAGGGCCTGCGTCGGGTGCTCGTGGGTGCCGTCGCCGGCGTTGACGACCGAGCCGCGGATGATGCGGGCCAGGTTGACCGGCGCCCCGGACCAGGAGTGCCGGATGACAACGGCGTCGCTGCCCATCGCCTCGAGGGTGAGGGCGGTGTCCTTGAGGGTCTCGCCCTTGCTGACACTGGAGCCCTTGGCCGCGAAGTTGATGACGTCCGCGGACAGCCGCTTGGCGGCGAGCTCGAAGCTGGTCTTGGTGCGCGTCGAGTCCTCGAAGAACAGGTTGACGACCGTGCGGCCGCGCAGGGTGGGGAGCTTCTTGACGGTGCGCTCGGAGACCTGGGCGAGCTCCTCGGCGGTGTCCAGCACCAGGAGGGCGTCCTCGAGGGTGAGGTCGGCGGCCGACAGCAGGTGGCGCTTCACAGCGCCACCTCCCCGGCCGGCTCGGTGGCGAGTGCCTTGGCCGGGCCCAGCAGGACGGCGTCATGGCCGTCGTGCTCGGTGAGCTGCACGTGGATCGTCTCCCGGAGCGAGGTGGGGATGTTCTTGCCGACGTAGTCGGCGCGGATCGGCAGCTCGCGATGGCCGCGGTCGACGAGGACCGCGAGCTGCACGGCCCGGGGGCGGCCGAGATCGGCGAGCCCGTCG
>JANOTZ010000230.1:0-7295 GCA_031416735.1 Frankiales bacterium | reverse complement strand
GGGGCAGGGCCAGGGCCAGGAACCATTTGACCAGCCACCGCCACCGGCCGAGCCCCGGGTCAAGGTGGCCACGAAGAGCAACGGGGTAACGGGCCGGTGCGTCAGTCGGTGCGTCAGTCGGAGTGTCAGTCGGAGTGTGAGTCACCGCGAAACCTTCTCCGGCCAGCCTGCCGGAGGAGGTGGACTGACAGGCAGGGCCAAAGGTCCCGGCCGGAGCGGGGTCGATCCTTTGCAGACGAACCTCTGGCTAGCGCTCGCCTGAGTTGATCAGCGTCAGCCGGACGCCGATCTTGGGCTGGATGCGAGACAGCACATATGCGAGGCGGAAGATCTTCGAGCCAGCCGGGTCATGGCCCGTCGGGTCCTCGGCCGAGACGCCGTACTCGCCCGCGTACTTGCCCATCACACCGAGCGCTGGGTGGCCGTCGGTAGCCATCACGACGGGAGCGCCGGAGTTCGTCATCTCGTTGACCCCGAGGCGCTTGACGGCCTCCCTCCGGTTGAGGCCGTATGGCGCGGTGTCCTCCTCGCCGTGTTCGTAGCCGACGATGAGCGGGTTGCCCTGCCCGTAGACATCGACGGTCTCCGGGAAGGTGGTGATGCGCGAGTCGATGCCGCGAGGTCCGCCGTACATGCAGACACGAGGGTTGTACGGAGTGCGGGGGTCGAGACGCATGAGGGCCACATCGAGGTCGTGCCCGTTGAAGAGGTCCAGGATGTCGTAGACCGCGTGCCCGACGGGCCGGTTGGTCGAGTCGTAGATGCGCGGGCCCTTGCCGGGCTTCCAGACAGTCTCGGTGTAAAGCGCCCCCACCCCGACGCCTGACTGCTCAGCCTTCGGCTGCGCGCAGATGTGACCCATCAAGGCGTACCGGGCACCATCGCTGCCGCGGAACAGAAACCCGAACGTGCAGGACTCCCGCGTCTTCGGGTTGTAGGCGAGCGCGCCTGGTCGCACGCCAGGGCATGCCGGGTCCCCGGCTGGGGCCGCGGCACGAGCGGCAGCGACGTCGCAAGGGGCCGCCGCCTCGGCGGACACGGGCAGGATGACGCTGGCGGCGAGCAACGCCAGTGCGAGTGAGCGGCGAAGGGTCATGACAGCACCATCACCGGCGAGGTCGAAAGGTTGTCACGAAAGACGACAATGCGGCGTCAGAGGCGAAACCGGACAGGGTCAGGCCACGTGGATCGAGGTCCGTGCGCCGAGCGGACGAGCCAGGTCGGCCAGGAGGGTGACCTGGACGTCGTAGTCACCGGTGGGCAACAGCCGACCTTCGCTCGTGGTGCCGTTCCAGGTCGTGCGCCAGCGCAGGCACTCGCCCTGCTCGAGGCTAACCGCGTGCTGCGCACGGGGGAGGTCCTGCGTGTCCGACCACCTCCACAGCTCCCGGCCCGCCTGCGAGATCACCACCTCGAGCTCCTGCGTCGAGGAGAAGCGCAGCACACCGTCGCCGACCGCGGGGTGCTCCCTGCAGACATCCAGCCCCAGATAGCCGACTCGAGGCGCCCGCACCTGCCCCTTGCTGTAGGGCGACTCGCACCACTCATCCGTGACGGGAGGGCAGGCACCGACGAGCGAGGATCCGGTCGGAAGCCGTGACACCGTGCGGTGCCACGGCGAGAGGGCTGCCGTCGGGTTGGCGTTGCCCATGCTCCTCGCCGGAGGCTGACTGGGTCCCGATGCGCCGGCGGCAGTCGAGCGTGACGCGGTCGCCCCAGGAGCCGGCCTCGAAGCCAGCTGGCCAGACGCCGGCACAGGGCCAGGTGCGGTGGTGCTGCCCGATGACGCCGGCTCCTGAGTCAGCCCGGAAGGGAGCCGGCTCGGTGCGAGCATGCTTGCCGCGAGAGCGGTGGCCAGCACCGCCGTGCTCACCCCGCCCATCGCCAGCCGACGTCGTAAGCGCAACCTGCGCCCCCGATGCAGAGCCTGGTTCAGGCCGCCTTCGGGTGGGTACTCGCCGTACCTGCGGGACGTGAGTCTCATCGAGGGTCCTCTCCGAGGGCGGCTGCGAGCACGGCGCGTGCCTCGTGAAGGCGGGCCTTGACAGTGCCCGGAGGTCGGTGGACGAGGTGGGCAACGACGTCCACGGGTAGGTCGGCGTAGTAGTGGAGGAGCACCGCCTCACGGAGGCGTGGCGGCAGCCGGCGGACCGCATCGACCGTGTGGTCATGGCCAGACGTCGTGGGCCTCTCGGGCATGGTGGCGACGTCGAGCAGAGCCTCGCGTTGCAGAAGCTGCCAACGTCGCTTGACCAGGTTGGCGGCGATGCGGAAGGCGTAGGGCCGAGGGTCGTCGATGCGGCTGAACCGCACGAAGACCCTGGCCATGGTCTCCTGCGCCACCTCTTCAGCGACCGACCGATCGCCGTCGACCAAGGTCGCAGCGAAGTCGAAGATGACGCTCCAGGTCTGCATGTAGAACTGCTCGAAGGAGATCGCGACGGGTCGGGCCACACCCACGCGCACCCCTATCGTCAGCCCGGTCACACCAACACCATCCCCCAGGGAGTCCGAAGGTTGGCACGACTTTCTCGAAACGGGACGCGCCTGGCGGTGTCTGACATCACAAAGCGCGCCTGGCAGGGTTCGAACCTGCGACCTGCCGCTTAGAAGGCGGCTGCTCTGTCCAGCTGAGCTACAGGCGCTGACCCCCAGATCGTGCCAGATCCACAGGCCCGTTGGTCATCCACAGATTCTTGTACGGCGGTGCCGGCGGCGGGCGATCCGGTCCAGCGTGCGTGGAACACCCGGCGGGAGGCCGTCGGGGCCGATCCGCGGAGGACCCCATGCACGAGCCCCAGATCCACCTGACCGGCAACCTGGCTTTCGACCCGGAGGTGCGTTACACGCCCAACGGCGTGGCCGTCGTCGACCTGCGGGTGGCCACCACCCGTCGCTTCAAGATCGGGGAGGAGTGGAAGGACGGCGAGACCCTGTGGTTCGACGTGGCCTGCTGGAAGCAGCTCGCCGAGAACGTGGGCGCCTCGCTCAAGAAGGGCGACAAGGTCACCGTCGCGGGCCGGTTGCTGCAGAAGAGCTGGACCCGCGAGGACGGGACCGTCTCCACCAAGCTCGTCATCGACGCCAGCGCGGTGGGCGCCGACCTCAACCGCTTCCCGGTCAAGGTCACCCGCCCGGTCCGGGACGGGTCGATCGCCGAGGCGCTCCCGGAGCGATGGGTCAACAGCGAGACCGGCGACCCCGGGCCGCTGGCACCGCTCACCGACGAGGACCTCGAGGCGGCGGAAGAGGCCGCCTGAACAACCCGACCGGCTCCCCGTGACCGGCTGTCGGCGGCCGAGACGCGCCGGTTGCGGGGCCGCCCGCCGCCCCGGAGGATGCAGGGATGCGGATCCTGGTGGCCGGCGCTTCTGGTTTCGTGGGCGCCCGGTTGTGCCGGGCCCTTGAGCTCGACGGTCACGAGGTGCGGGCGATGACCCGTCGGCCGGAGCAGTACACCGGCTCCGGGACGGCGGTTGCCGGGGAGGTGGCGGACGAGGCAAGCCTGCGGGCTGCGCTCGAGGGATGTGCCGTGGCGTACTACCTCGTGCACTCGCTCGACTCGGCGGACTTCGAGCAGCGAGATGCCGAGGGCGCTCGCACGTTCTCCGCCGCGGCCGTCGCAGCTGGGGTAGGCCACATCGTCTACCTCGGCGGTCTCGGCAACGATGACGAGGCGCTGTCCCGGCACCTGCGCAGTAGGCACCAGGTCGAGGAGCTGCTCGCCGCGGATGGGGTGCCGGTCACTGTCCTGCGGGCGGGCATCGTCGTCGGGCACGGGGGGATCTCCTGGGAGCTCACCCGTCAGCTGGTGGAGCACCTACCCGTCATGGTCACCCCCCGCTGGGTGGAGACCAGGACCCAGCCGATCGCGGTCGACGATGTCGTGCGCTACCTGGTAGAGGTGCTGCGTGTCCCGGCCGCTCGCGGGCGGACGTTCGAGGTCGGCGGCCCCGACATCCTTCAATACCGCTCCATGCTGCAGCGCGTCGCGGCCCTCGAGGGGCGCCGGCTGCTCGTGCTGCCGGTGCCCCTGCTGAGCCCACGGCTGTCCTCGCTGTGGCTGGCACTGGTCACCGACGTCGATCTGCAGACCGGCCGGTCGCTGGTGGACTCGATGACCAACGAGGTCGTCGTGCGCGACGAAAGCCTTCGCCAGCTCCTTCCGTTCACACTCAGGTCGTACGACGAGATGGTGCTGGACGCCCTCGCGGAGCGAGCCGCGGAGAAGCGTTCGTCCCGCCACGTCCTACTCGATCGGCTGAGCACGGGGCTGGTCGGGAGGGGCCCTCGTCACGCCGGGGTGTCAGCGGAGGACCTCGGTCGACGGCGACGTGTCGTGTTGGCGGGGGGGCTGGTCGGCACCGCGCTGCTGCGCCGTTCCCTGACCCGACCTCCCGGCTCGGCCGCCTTCTACGGCTGGACCCTCTCGGTCGCGAGCACCTGGCTCATAGGAGGACTCACGTCCGGGCCGCTGCATCTGGGCCGGTTACCGGCGCGCAACGAGATGCTGCGGCGTCCCGTCGTGGCGCCCGTCGCTACAGGGGTCGCAGCCTTCGGGCTGTTCTACGCCGGCGCACTGGTCGCCCGGCGCCTGCCGGTGCTCGACGAGGCGATCGCCTCGGTGCTGCGCTTCGCGGACGCGGGATCAACACCGCTGGTGCTGGCGACGACCCTCGCCAATGGTGCGGCCGAGGAGGTGTTCTTCCGGGGCGCCCTCTACGCGGCCGTGGGGGAGCGGCATCAGGTGGCGGTCTCGACCGCCGCCTATACGGCGGTCACCCTCGCGACCCGTAACCCGGCGCTCGTCTTGGCCGCTGGGGTGATGGGGAGTTTGTTCAGCCTTCAGCGGAGGGCTTCCGGGGGGATCCAGGCCCCCCTGGTGACTCATCTGACCTGGTCAGCGCTCATGCTCCGCCACCTGCCTCAGCTGTTCCGCAGGTCCGGGGCGAGGCGCAACTAGGCTGACCCGCATGGCTGAGTTCGTTTACCAGATGCATCAGGTTCGCAAGGCGGTCGGGGACAAGGTGATCCTCGACGACGTCACCCTTGCGTTCTTCCCCGGCGCGAAGATCGGTGTGGTCGGGCCCAACGGCGCCGGCAAGTCCACCGTCCTGAAGATGATGGCCGGGCTCGACACGCCGTCCAACGGCGACGCCAAGCTCAGCCCGGGCTACAGCGTCGGCATCTTGATGCAGGAGCCGCAGCTCGACGACTCCAAGACCGTCAAGGAAAACGTCGAGGACGGCGTCCGCGAGCTCATGGACACCATCGCGAAATACAACGAGCTCAACGAGCTGATGGGCGAGCCCGACGCCGACTTCGACGCCATCATGGCGGAGCAGGCACCACTGATGGACGTCATCGAGGCAAAGAACGGCTGGGAGATCGACTCCCTCATCGAGCAGGCCATGGACGCGTTGCGCTGTCCGCCGCCGGACGAGCGCGTCGACCACCTGTCCGGTGGTGAGCGCCGCCGGGTCGCGCTCTGCAAGCTGCTCCTCGAGGCGCCCGACCTGTTGCTGCTCGACGAGCCCACCAACCACCTCGACGCCGAGAGCGTGGAGTGGCTGGAGAACCACCTGGCCCGTTACGCCGGCGCCGTTCTGGCCGTCACGCACGACCGGTACGTCCTCGACAACGTCGCCGAGTGGATCCTCGAGCTGGACCGCGGCCGCGCCTATCCGTATGAGGGCAACTACTCGACGTACCTGGAGAAGAAGGGCCAGCGGCTCGAGGTCCAGGGCAAGAAGGACGCCAAGCTCGCGAAGCGCCTCCGGGACGAGCTCGAGTGGGTCCGGCAGAACGCGAAGGGCCGGCAGACCAAGAGCAAGAGCCGCCTGTCCCGCTATGAGGAGATGGCAGCGGAGGCCGAGAAGACCAAGAAGCTCGACTTCGAGGAGATCCAGATCCCGGCCGGTCCGCGCCTGGGTTCGATCGTCATCGAGGCGAACGGCCTCACCAAGGGCTTCGGCGACCGGGTGCTCATCGACAACCTGTCCTTCACGATGCCGCGCGGCGGCATCATCGGGATCATCGGCCCGAACGGCGTCGGCAAGACCACCCTGTTCAAGACCATCGTCGGCCTCGAGCAGGCCGATGCCGGCGAGGTCCGCGTCGGCGAGACCGTCAAGCTGTCCTTCGTCGACCAGAACCGGGCCGGGCTCGACCCGACCAAGACCGTGTGGCAGGCGGTCTCCGACGGCCTCGACTACATCCAGGTCGGGCAGCAGGAAATGCCGTCGCGGGCCTACATCGGCGCCTTCGGCTTCAAGGGCCCGGACCAGCAGAAGCCGACCGGGGTGCTCTCCGGTGGCGAGCGCAACCGCCTCAACCTGGCGCTCACCCTCAAGGAGGGCGGCAACGTGCTGCTCCTCGACGAGCCGACCAACGACCTCGACGTGGAAACGCTGGGCAGCCTCGAGAACGCCCTGCTCGAGTTCCCCGGTTGCGCCGTCGTGATCTCCCACGACCGCTGGTTCCTGGACCGGGTCGCCACCCACATCCTGGCGTGGGAGGGCGACGAGGAGAACCCGGCGAAGTGGTACTGGTTCGAGGGCAACTTCGAGTCCTATGAGAAGAACAAGGTCGAGCGCATGGGCCAGGACGCGGCCCGGCCGCACCGGGTCACCTACCGCAAGCTCAACCGGGACTGAACGCCGTCAGGGGGGCCGCGTCGGTCCGCTGGGCGTTCCCGGCGGTCGCGCTGGTCAGCCTTGTCGTGCTGTTCTCCCCGTCCACGCCGAACGAGGGCGGGGTGTACGGGATGGACAAGCTCGTCCATGCCGCACTGTTCGCCGCCCTGGCCCTCACCACCCGCTGGCGCTTCGGCCGTGGGCTGCTGCTGGTGCTGGCCTACGCCGGCCTCAGTGAGCTGCTCCAGAACGTCCTGCCCATCCACCGGGACGGCAACGTCCCGGACCTGCTTGCGGACACGCTCGGGGCCGTGACCGGCTGGTGGTGGGGTGCCCGCGGGTGGGAAGCGCGACGGTCGAACGCGTGATGTCGGCGATCGCCGTACCTGCGAACGCCGATCGGTGATGGTGCCGCTGCGCACCATCGTGACCAGAGGTCCTGGTCATTGCGGGCTACGCGCCGTGGGCCATTTGGCGGTCGTGGATGGGGGCAACGACGTCAGGCCACCCCAGGCACCTTGCCCAGACGGGGAAGGCCTGGTTGCCGGGTGGTGCGGGCCCTGGCCTTAGTGGGCCATGTTCCCCGCGTGTGACAGCGACGAAGGTCTTCCTGAGCCCACGGAAGGAAACTCACATGCTTGTCCTCACCCGCCGCAAGAA
>JANOTZ010000229.1:0-6870 GCA_031416735.1 Frankiales bacterium | reverse complement strand
CCGCGTTGTTCATCGCGGTGTTCACCGTGGTCTGGGCAGCCCCTGCCGGCAGGTTGTTGCCGTTGGCCGTGACGCCGCGTCCGTCGACCGTCACCGGGATCCCGGCGATGGTGATGCCGCTGGCGACGGTCTTGCCCTTGGCCGTGGCCTTGGTGCCGTCAGTGGTGGCCGTGGCGTCGGAGATGACCGACCCGATGTGGATCACTCCGGCAGCCAGGTCGATGTCGTTGACCTCGCTGTGTGCCGTGGCGGTGGCCGCAGCGACGCCGGTCAGGGCCGTCGTCGCCTTGCCCGTGGTCCGGCCGAACGTCCCGATCGGGAGCACCTGGCTCTGGGAGACCGACGCCTCGGCGATGGACTTGTCGTCGAGCGCCGTCGCGGTCATCTTCGTGCCGGGCACGGGCTCGTTGGTGACGGTGGACTTGCCGGTGCTGTTGAAGGCCTCGGCACGGATCGGGTAGTTGAGCATCCTGGCCTCGTCCGGCACGTCCTCCCCGCCCGCGGTGATGAGCAGCGACCCCAGGTTGCCGGCCAGGACGCCAGGCCACACCACTGACGACAGCGCCCGGCCGATGGGGCCGTTGCGCAGCGTCGCCACGGTCTCCGGCATGACGCCCTCACAGCCGTTCGTCGCGGCCGGGGTGGCATAGCAGTAGGTCGCGTCCTGCTGCACGAACTGCAGCGCCGGTGCACTGGCCGACAGGCTGAAGCTGCCCAGCCCGGAGCCCGGTTCCACCTCTGCCGCCGTCGCCATCACGGCCGGCACCAGAGTTGCTACCAGGCAGGCACTTCCGGCCGCGAGCAGTGCCACGGCGGTACGGCGAGTCGAGTGCTGCACCGGTTGCTGGGCGTGGCGTGCGGTACGGCGAGTCGAGTGCGGCACCGACTGCTGGGCGACGTGGCGGGGGATGTGGCGGCCGGTGTGGCGGGGGCTATGGCGGAACATCATGCGGCACCTCCGAGGTAGGCCTCGTTGACGAAGTCGGCGACATCGGCCGGTTGGCCCACCATGGCGATCCGGCCGCCGGTCATCACCGCGGCGTAGTCCGCGACGGCGAGGGCGGTGCGGGCGAACTGCTCGACGAGCAGGATGCTGATCCCCTCCTGTGCCAGTTGGGCGACCAGCTCGTAGAGCTCGGCGACGATCCTCGGGGCGAGACCCATCGAGATCTCGTCCAGCAGCAGGACGCCGGGGTCGGTGACCAGGGCCCGGGACATGGCGAGCATCTGCTGCTCGCCGCCCGACATGGTCCCGGCCAGCTGGGTGCGGCGCTCCCCGAGGCGCGGGAAGCGCGCGTAGGCCTTCTCCTGCACGTCGCGGGTCGACAGCGCGCTGGCGTAGGTGAACATCCGGAGGTTCTCGGCGACGGTGAGGTTGGGGAAGATGCCGCGGCCTTCGGGGATGCGGCAGACCCCCGCCTTGGCAAGGCTTTCCGGTGCCACGCGGTTCACGTGGGTGCCTGCGACGTGGACACATCCGGAGGTCGGCCGGATCTTGCCCGAGGCCACCTGCATCGTGGTGCTCTTGCCCGCACCGTTGGGGCCGAGCAGTGCATAGACGGTGCCGGGCGGGACGCGGAGCGAGACACCGTGCAGCACCTCGATCCGGCCGTAGCCGGCGGTGATGTCACGCAACTCGAGGGCAGGTGCGGTCATGTCTCCGCTCCGAGATAGGCAGCCTGGACGGCCGGGTCGGCCTGGACCTCGCGGGGCACTCCGACACAGATGACCTGCCCGAAGTCGAGGACGTGGATGCGGTCGCACACCCGCATGACGAGGTCGACGTCGTGCTCGACGACCAGGACCGCCATGCCTTCGGCGGCCAGCTCGATGAGCAGGTCACCGAGGGCCACGCTCTCCGTCTCGTCGAGACCCGAGCCCGGCTCGTCGAGCAGCAACAGCTGCGGGCGGGTGGCGAGTCCGCGCCCCAGCTCGACCAGCCGTGCGAGCCCGGTCGGGAGGGCGTCCACGCGTTCGTGGGCGACGCCCCGCAGGCCGACCCTGTCGAGGATCTCGTGCGCAACGGCCCGTGGGTCGCTGCCGTCCTTGGACCAGGCGCGGCGGAACTCGGCTGCTGCCAGCACGTTGTCGTGGGCCGTGAGTGTCCCGAAGACCTCGAGGCGCTGGAACGTGCGGGCCATGCCGAGCCGGGCCCGGCGGTAGGGCGCGAGCCGGCTCACGTCGGTCCCCGCGATCCACACCTGACCCTCGGTCGGCTGCTCGAGCCCGGTGATGACGTTGAACGTGGTGGTCTTCCCGGCACCGTTGGGCCCGATCAACCCGGTGACCTGGCCCTTGAGGGCGGTGATGTTGGCGTTGTTGACGGCCTGCACGCCGCCGAACTTGACGGAGACGTTCTGGACCGACAGCACGACGTCAGGGTCGCGCGGGTCGAAGACCGGCGACTGGAGCGTCGCGGCGCTAGGAGTGGACAAGTCGGGCCTCCTCGAGCTCGGGCCGCGACGCGGTGGACGGCGACGGGGCGGAAGGCGGGGTGCCACGCACGGCCCGGAGCCGGGCTCCCAACTTCGAGACCTGCCCGCCGAAGCCGTCCGGGTCGCGGCCGATGCTCACGGCCGCCAGGCCGGTGAGGAGGTAGGCCAGCTGCAGGTTCGCCGGGACATGGGACTGCAGGGTGGGGAACAGTGCGAAGCAGGTCGCGCCGAACAACGCCCCCGTGATCGTGTTGACGCCCCCGATGCGCAGCGCCAGGAGCAACGACAGGCTCCCGAGGACGTTGAAGTCCAAGGCGCTGACGGTTCCCTGCAACCCACCGAACAGGGCGCCCGACAGTCCCGCCAGGCCGGCGGAGCAGGCGAAGACGACGAGCTTGGTGACGTTGGTGTTGACGCCGAGGGTGGCGCAGGCCGCGGGGGAGTCGCTGAGCGCGGTGAGCTGCCGTCCGAAGCGCCCCCGACGGATCGCGAGCACGCCGATGGCGGCGGCCGTGAAGATGACGGCGGACAGCAGGAAGTAGGCGGCGTCCGACTCGGTCGCGACCCCGGGGATCTGCAGCCGCTGAACGGTGAGGGTGCCGCCCTCGCCGAGCTCGCGCAGGAAGAAGGCCTCGTCCATCGCCTTCGCGAAGGCGAAGGTCGCCAACGCCAGGTAGAGCCCACGCAGCCGCGACGTGAAGGCCGCGACCAGGCAGCCGGCCAGCACCGACAGCAGCACCGCGAAGACGACGCCGACCAGCGAGCCGCCGCCCCAGGTCCCCATGGCATAGGAACCCAGACCGACGAAGGTGAGGTGGCACAGCGACACCTGGCCGCTGTAGCCGGTGAGCAGCACCAGGGACAGCAAGGTGATGGCCAGGATGAAGGCCCGACCGCCGATCAGCAGGTTGGGGGCCGACAGCGTCTGCGACAGCACGACCGCGAGCAGCACCAGGGCGGCCCCGACGAGGACGGACTGCCGGAGGCCGGGGACGGTGGGTGCCGCCGTACCCGCTGCACTGCTGGTGCGCAGCCGGGCTGCGGGGATCCAGATGAGCAGGAAGAACAGGAAGATCATCGGGATGGCCGGCTGCAGCTGCTCCAGCAGTCCACCCGCGGGGGTGTAGCCCTTGGCGTAGTTGACGAGCAGTCCCAGGATGATCGCGCCCACCGCCGTGCGGGGCAGGCTCTTGAGCCGGCCGAAGAGTGCGGCGGCATAGCCGTTGATGACCAGCAGGGTGAGGGTGAGGATGTTCAGGGTGACCAGCGGCGCGAGCAGGATCCCGGCCAGGGCGGCCAGGGACGAGCCCAGGGCCCACGACAGCTGCTGGATACGGGCGGGGGAGACGCCGGTCATCGCGGCGAGGTCGGGGTCGTCGACGACGCCGCGCATCGCGATGCCGACCCGGGTCCGCGAGAACATCACCCGCAGCCCGACCGCCACGACGATCGCCACAACCACGACGAGGACCTGGTTGATGCTCACCGACAGCGAGCCGATCTGGAGTGGCGTGGCACCGGCGAAGAACGCGGGAAGCACGCGGGCCTCGGTCGGCTTCCAGAGGACGTTGGCGAGTCCGATCAGGAACAGCAGGAGGCCGAGGGTGATGACGATCGTCAGGTCGACCGAGGACCCGTGCAGCGGGCGGATCAGGACGCGTTCGACCACAGCGCCGAACACCGGCGCCCCGACGAGCAGGACGGCGACCAGCGAGAGCCAGACGGGCCACCCCCAGGCGACCGACAGCTGCCAGTAGGTGAAGGCACCCATCATCCCGATGGCACCGTGCGCAAAGTTGAAGATGCCCGACGTCGTGTAGGTCACGACGAGTCCGGTCGCGGTGAGCCCGTAGATACAGCCCACGACGATCCCGAGGGTCGTCAGCGCAAGGAAAGTCGTCATCGGCGGCCGGTGCTCATGAGGCGTAGTGGTAACTGCCGTCGCAACGGAACTTGTCCGTCGGCGTGTCCACGCGGACGAACTTGCCGTTCTTCACGACGTTGAGGATCCAGCACGTCCCGGGTTTCTTGCCGGCCGGGTTCGCGGGCGCCAGCAGCCCATCGGCGTCGAACGACGTGACGGTCTTCAGCACCTTCATGACGTCGGCGCGGGTCGCCTTCGGCCCCGCCTTCGTCAGCGCCTGGACGAAGAGCTGGGCCGAGGCCCAGCCGTAGGCGGCGAACAGGTCCTTGGTGGCCTTCGGGCCGGCCGCAGCGGTCGTCCACTTCTGGAACTCGGCGACCGCCTTGATCTTGCCGGCATCGTCGGTGTTGAAGAACTGCGCGAACTGCTGGTCGTTGTAGACGCCCTCGGCGTTCGCTCCGGCCTGCTTCAGGAAGTTCTGGTCGTAGGCGGTGGCGCCGAAGATGATCGGCCAGTCGACGTTCTGGGAACGGGCGGCGTTGACGAACCGGGCGGTCGTCGCACCGTCGGTGGTGTTGATGTAGATCATCTGCACGCCGTCGTTGCGCATCCGGACGACGGTGGAGGTGAAGTCGGTATCGGTCGCGCCGTAGGGGTGCTCGGACACGACCTTGCCGCCGGTCGACTCGATCGCCGACACGGTGTTTCTCCAGAGCGAGGGCCCGGTCCCGACGTTGGCGTAGATCGCGCCGATCTTCTGGAACTTCGCGCCGTACTTGGTCTTGTAGTAGTTGAGAGGACCCGTGCGCCAGCCCTTGCCCAGCGGGGCGACGCTGAAGTTGCTGGCCAACGCCTGCGACTTCGGGCCGAGCGCACCGTGGAGGTCGGGGATCCCCGGGTTGGCCTTGAGGACGTCGGCCCCGCAGTCGTCGAAGAGCGAGAACGAGCCGACGAAGGCGAACACCTTCGGCGCGAGGTCAGCGGTCTCGGCCCGGTTGCGGCTGCAGTCGAGCTGTCCGTCGCCCACCTTGAGCTTGAGCTTGCGGCCGTAGACGCCGCCCTCGCTGTTGACCTTCGCGATGTAGGCCTGGGTCCCGATGACGGCCCCCTCGAAGAGGCCGGGCACGGGGCCGCCCATGTCGGCGACGTTGCCGAGCGTGATGCTGTCAGCGGTGACGCCGACATCGGTCGCCCCGCCGTTGCCGCCGACGGGAGCAGGGGCGCCCCCCGTCGCTCCACCCGTGCCGCCGGTGGTGCCTCCCGTGCCGGTAGTGCTCCCGCCGGTAGCTGTTCCGGAGGTGCCGCCCGTGCCGGTGGTGCTCCCGCCGGTGCCCGTGGTGCCTGAGGTGCCCACCGCGCCGGAGGTGCCGCCGACGACCCCGGTGGTGGTGCCACTTCCCGTGCCCCCACCGTTTCCGGTGCCCAGCGCAGCACGCGCGGCCTGTTGGCGCAATGTGCTGTCCGCCCGCGACCCGCAGGCGGTCAGGGTCAGCAGGACAGCAACTGCCACGGCGGCGTGCTTACGGGAGATACGCATGTGATTCCTGTTCGTCACAGACCCAGCATGCCCGCAGAAGCGAGCATGGCGAGGACGTTTCGGGCAGCCTGGTCGGGAGCCAACTCGGCGGTGGGCAGGTGTAGCTCCGGGGTCTCCGGTGCTTCGTACGGCGCATCGAGGCCCGTCACGTTCGTGGCCTCGCCGGCGGCTGCCTTCCGGTAGAGCCCTTTGGGGTCGCGTTCTTGCACGACCGCCAGCGGCGCGTCCACGAAGACCTCGAAGAACTCGCCCTCGGGGAGGTGCGCCCGGACCTGGTCCCGGTCCGCCTTGTACGGCGAGACGAGGGTGACCAGGACGATGAGGCCGGCGTCAGCCATCAAGTTCGCGACCGCCCCGACCCGGCGGATGTTTTCGACCCGGTCCTCCGGGGTGAAGCCGAGGTCGGCGTTGAGGCCGTGCCGGACGTTGTCGCCGTCGAGCAGGTAGGTGTGCCGCCCGCGGGCGTGCAGCTCCCGCTGCACGAGGTTGGCGATGGTCGACTTCCCCGAGCTCGGGACACCGGTGAACCACACGACGCAGGGCCGCTGGCCCTTGAGCAAGGCGTGCGCATCGCGGTTGACGTCGATGGCCTGCCGATGGACGTTGTCGGCCTTGCGGCTCGCGCGGGTGAGCATCCCGGCGCCGACCGTGCCGTTGGTCAGCCGGTCGATGAGGATGAAGCCGCCCATGTCGCGGTTGGTCGTGTACGGGTCGAACGGCACCTCACGGTCGAGGCTGACCTGCACCACACCGATCTCGTTGAGGGCAAGGGTGTGGGCGGACAGTTCCTCGAGCGTGTTGATGTCGACCTTGTGGTCGGGCTCGGTGACGGTCGCGTTGACCGTCCGGGCGCCGATCTTCAGCAGGTAGGGGCGGCCGGCCTGCAGCGGCTCCTCGCCCATCCAGACCATGGTGGCGTCGAAGGTGTCGGCCACCTCCGGCGGGTTGTCGGGGGCGGGGGGGCCAACGCCCCCGCGGGTGTCGGCCCCCGCGGGGGGGGGGAAAGGTTACGCCAGACCCGCGGCCGCCGGGAC
>JANOTZ010000228.1:0-3858 GCA_031416735.1 Frankiales bacterium | reverse complement strand
CCCTCGCGCACCCCCCCCACGTGGTCCTCGCCCCGAGCCGCTACTCCAGGGACTCGTACTACCCGCTCCACGGCGGCGCGGTCCGCGGCCGGATGGCCGCCGAGATCTTCGACGCCCAGTGGGACGCCTTCGTCGTACCCGATCTGGGTTGCCGGTGTGTGTCGGATCGCCCGTGGGTGACCGGTGCCGAGACTGCCGAGCTGGCGCTGGCGTTGCTGGTGTCCGGCGACCCCGATCGCGCCCGGCAGCTGCTCGCCGACGTGCAGCACCTGCGGCACGACGACGGCTCCTACTGGACCGGACTCGTGTACGACGAAAGCGTGCGTTGGCCGGCGGAGCGCAGCTCCTGGACGGCGGCCGCGATGGTGCTGGCAGCGGACGCACTGGCAGGTGGACCGACGCTCGCCCTGTTCGCCGGCGACGACCTGCCGACCGGTGTGCTGTTGCCGGCGGATGCGTGCATCGAGGACGGCGCGCCCTGCGCCGGCGTGGCCCGCCGCACCTGAGCTGGCTCGGGCGGTCGCGGGAGGCAGGAGTTCGGTTACGGAAGGCGAACAAGCGCCTACCCCGTCCCTCTTCGAAAGCAGGTGGGCATGCGCCGAGCCTGGCTCGTGGTCGTCGCGGTTCTGCTTGCCTGCCTCACGCCGGCCGCACGCGCCGCCACGCCGCGGGGTCCTGCTGCGACGCCGACGCCGGTCTCGCTGCCGTTGGACCGGTTCGTCAGCCAGGTCACCCCGTTGGTCGACTACGTGCGGGCCGGTTTCGCCCCGGGCGATGCCGCTGAGCTCCATCTGGTCAGCACCCTCGTGGCCAGCGGTGTGCCTGCGCGCGCCTTCGGGTTGCACGTCCGCGCCCAGGCACCGAGCGTGCCGTGCGGGACCTACTCGTTCAGCCTGGGCCGTGGGACACCCATCGCCGACGTCGGGCCCGCCGGGGACCTCAACGGGGACCGCCGTCCGGACGTGCTGGAATCACACGGCTCGCAGCTGACGAAGACCACAGGCCGGTGGGTGGGGTCGGCCCGTGACGCGCGGACGGGCAAGACGATCTGGCAGCGCTCGCTGGTCCTGAACGAGCGCGAGGGCGTGGTCCTGCTGTCCGCGCGGGTGGGTGCAGATCGCAAGCCGGGGGCGCTGCTGCTGCGCTACGAGTTCCTGGTGGACGCGACACCGGCGGTGTGGTCCACACAGCTGAACCTGCGCTTCGAGGGCCTCGACGGTCGCGGGCGCACGACGTGGAGCCGCAGCACCTCGGGTTCGAACCGTTTCTCGGTGTCCAGCTTCGGCTACCGATGGGACGACTACCCGTCCTCGGTCTACCTTGCGCAACTGCGCCTCGGCGCCCACGACGTGCTGATCCACCGCTACAAGAGCCTGGGCCAGACCGTCACGTCGACCGTCGACCGCGTCGCCGTCGAGTCCGGCGCTCTGTCGCACCCCTACCCGGCGGTGTCCTCCTCCGCGGGTGCCGACCCGCTCGGGCAGGTCAAGGACCTCGTCTTCGGGGACGACTCGCTCCCCTCCATGAGGCTCGTCCCGGACCAGAACGGCGACCGCCGCACCGATGTGCTGCTCGCCCGGGTGTCGGGCACCCCGACCGTCACGGTGTATCGGGGAGACACCGGGGTTCTGGTGTGGAGCAACAGCCTCCTGCCTCTTGGCGTGCGCCTGTCGGTCTTCGACGCCGGCGTGATGACCCAGCCGGAGACGAAGGTCCACGACCTCGCGTTGGTCACCAACGGCCCCATCGGCATCGGGCTGGTCGTACCGAGACCGGGCGTCGGTGACCGCACCGAAGGGATGGTGTTGCTGCTCCAAGGCGGGCAGGGGACGCTCCTGTGGGCCTTGCCCGGGACCGGCGTGTTCACCATGCACCGCTACGCCGGAACCCCAGCGATCGGGGTCACGTCCAGCTCGACGTCCGTGGAGCCCGACCTGTCGTCGAAGCTCATCACCGAGGTGGATGTCGTCGACGCCCTCGGCTTGGTTCGGGCGGTCAACACCTACGCGGTGACACAGGACCCAGCGGTGTGCCGGTCGGCGCTCGTCATCGTTGCCAACAGCGACGACTTCACCGCGGATGCAGCTCCCGAGGCACAGGTCCTGTTCTTGGTCCACGGTGCCAATGAGGTCGTCAGCAGGTGGATCACGGTCAACGGCGGCGACGGCCGCGAGCTCGATCGCAGTGCCGCCTTCAGTCTGGGTGGGGCAGTCGACGGACGGGGCGTCGACCGGGCGACTGTCGCCCTGGACAAGAGCGTCCTGACCTTCAACGTGCTCCGCGGTGATGCACTTTCCAAGCGGCTGTTCCAGACCACGCTGCCCGCCGTCGGACAACTGCTGGGGGTCGGGCTGGCGGCTCTGCCCGCGGTCGGCACCACGTGCCAGGACGTCCTTGCCACGAGCCTCACGGACCAGGCCACGACCCTGTCGCTGCTCTCGGGCAGCGGCCGCCCCTGGTGGACGCTCACCGCGTCGACGGCCGACCCCCTGGGTCGGGTCGTTGTCGGCCGTGGGGCCCGGAACCTCTGCTAGCAGCGGCCGCTGTTCGCCGGCGTCGACGGCCATGGGGGCGACCGGGTCGCGCTGACCGCCACCGCTTTACCCGTGCCTAGGGTTGCACCTGGTTGCGACGGGCAGGAGTTCGGGTGAGGGCGGCGAAGCAGGTCGGGTGAGCCGGCATCACGCCGCTCCAGGGGGAGATGTCCGTGCGCAGGTTCCAGGTCCGACTGCTCGTCGCCGGTGCGCTGTTGGCCGCCGGCACTCCCGCACTGCCGGCGGGGGCGCAGCAGCCTGACCTGACGGCGGCGACGGCGACGGCGCCGGCCAGGTTCCAGGTCACCGGTCACGTCCGTCCCTGGACCGACTACCGCGCGCAGGGGCTGACAGCGGTGCAGGCCACCGTGCTCGCCCAACTCGACCAGCTCGCCGCCGACGGGCTCGACCCGGCGATGCTCACCAGGGCCGCCCTCGCGTTCGCCCCCGCGACCGAGGAGTCCAGCAAGGACTCCCTCCGTGAGCCGGGTGTGTTCCTCAGCCCGGTCGAGGATCTCGACGGCCGTGGCGGCCGGGACGTCCTCGAGCAGCGCTTCCTGCCGTCCGGGTCCTCGACCGTCCTGCAGATCCTCGCCCGCGACGGGTCCACCGGTCGGCTGTTGTGGAGCCGTAAGGAAACGGTCAGCGACCAGGGCTACCAGGTCGCCGTGCCGATGCGCGTCGGTGCCGGCTCGCGACAGGGGGTCGTGCTGCTCCGCCAGGTGTTTCAGGACGACACCGTCCAGTCCCGGCTCACGGCCCTCGACGGGCGCGGAAAGGCTCTCTGGACCCGCACCCTGGCGACCACCTGGAAGGGGGAGTCGTCCGAGGGGAGCGTCGGTGTCGGTTCCAGCTTCCGCTTCTCCATGCTCATGGTGATGTACCGGTTCGATGCCCAGCTCCGCAGGGGCGCGCCCGACGTCCTCCAGCAGGTTGAGCAGTACTCCCAGGAGAACAACAACGGGGTCACGTCCCAGCACGGGAGCCTGCGGTTCACGGCTGTCTCGGGCGCCGATGGCGCCCCACGGGCCCTGCCCGGAGCGGTGGACAGCAAGGACGGAGGGGCCTCCGGGGCGATGGTCAGCGACCAGGACGGTGACGGCCTGCTGGACCTGGTGAGCATCGATGCCGGGTCGCCCCACAAGATCACCGTCCGCCGGGCCGCCGACGGCCGGACCCTGTGGGAGCGCACCGACCTGCCCACCAACGGCAACGCCTACGTCGGAGAGGCGGGCGTGCTCACCGGCGCCCTGGCAGCCGGCCGCCGGGTCGCCGACCTGGCCCTCCTGACCCGGGGTGACCCGGGCAAGCTCGGGGGCGCGAA
>JANOTZ010000227.1:0-42105 GCA_031416735.1 Frankiales bacterium | reverse complement strand
TGAGCACCATGTCGTCGAGGACATCGCGGTATTCCACGAGGATCTCCCACGCTTCGTGGTGGGCGTTCTCGATGAGGGCGCGCACCTCAGCGTCGACCTGGGCGGCGACCTCCTCGGAGTAGTCGCGCTGGTGGCCCATGTCGCGGCCGAGGAAGACCTCACCGGACTCCTGGCCGAACTTCACGGCTCCGAGCCGCTCGCTCATGCCGTACTGCGTGACCATCGCGCGGGCGGTCGCCGTGGCCTTCTCGATGTCGTTGCTCGCACCCGTCGTCGGGTCGTGGAAGACCAGCTCCTCCGCGGCGCGGCCGCCCATCGCGTAGGCGAGCATGTCGAGCAGCTCGGCCCGGCTCTGGGAGTACTTGTCCTCGGTGGGCAGGACCATCGTGTAACCCAGGGCCCGACCGCGCGGCAGGATCGTGATCTTGTGCACCGGGTCGGTGTTGGGCAGGGCGTGCGCGACACGTGCGTGGCCGGCCTCGTGGTAGGCCGTCACCTTCTTCTCCCTGTCGTTCATCAGCCGGGTACGGCGCTGGGGGCCCGCCATGACCCGGTCGATGGACTCTTCGAGGGTGACCAGGGTGATCTGCTTCTGGCCGGTGCGGGCGGTCAGCAGCGCGGCCTCGTTGACCACGTTGGCCAGGTCGGCACCGGTGAAGCCGGGGGTGCGACGGGCGATGATCTGCAGGTCGACGCCATCCGCCATCGGCTTGCCCTTGGCGTGCACCTCGAGGATCTGGCGACGGCCCTGCATGTCGGGGCGGTCGACGGCGATCTGGCGGTCGAAGCGGCCAGGCCGCAGCAGCGCCGGGTCCAGAATGTCGGGACGGTTGGTCGCGGCGATCATGATGACGCCGCCCTTGACGTCGAAGCCGTCCATCTCGACCAGCATCTGGTTGAGGGTCTGCTCGCGCTCGTCATGACCGCCACCGAGACCGGCACCGCGGTGCCGACCGACGGCGTCGATCTCGTCGACGAAGATGATCGCGGGGGCGTTGTTCTTGGCCTGCTCGAACAGGTCCCGGACGCGGGACGCACCGACGCCGACGAACATCTCGACGAAGTCCGAGCCGGAGATCGAGTAGAACGGCACGCCGGCCTCACCCGCGACAGCGCGCGCCAGCAGGGTCTTGCCGGTGCCGGGCGGGCCATAGAGCAGCACGCCCTTGGGGATCTTGGCGCCGATCGCCTGGAACTTGCCCGGGCTCTCCAGGAACTCCTTGATCTCCAGGAGCTCCTCGATCGCCTCGTCGGCCCCGGCGACGTCGGCGAACGTGGTCTTCGGGGTGTCCTTGCTGACCAGCTTGGCCTTGGACTTGCCGAACTGCATGACGCGCGAGCCGCCGCCCTGCATCTGGTTCATGAAGAAGAACAGCAGACCCAAGATGATGATGAACGGCAGGAACGACAGCAGCAAGGTGACGAACAGGTTCTGGTGGGTCACCGTGACGTCGTACCGGGTGTCCGCGGCCTTGAAGGCGAGCGCGAAGTCGCGACCCTGGTCGATGAGGAACGACGCTTCGTACTTCTTGCCCGGTTTGCCGTCGACGCTCTTGAGCTGGATCCGGACGAGTTGCTCCTTGTCGAGCAGCTTGTTGACCTTGGGGTCGTCGACGACGTCCCCGTCCTGGATGTGGGTGAGCACCGTGGCGGTGTTGGTCTTGGTGAAGCCGCCGTTGCCACGCAGGCCTTGGCTCACGGAGAGCACCAGGATGAGGCCCAGGATGATGTAGAGCGCGGGCCCTCGGGTAAGACGCTTGAGGTTCATGAACGCGGGGCCGTTCGCCCCGTCCCTCCTGCCGGCGGAAAAGCTAAGGTCAGTGTGAGTTCTGACGGTACACCGGGCAGGGGGCCGTCACCTGTGTCAACGAGCCCGGGGCGCCGGTCGTTCTGGACTCAGCCCGCGTAGACCTCGGGCCGCAGCCGTCCCACGAAGGGCAGGTCGCGGTAGCGCTCGGCGTAGTCGAGCCCGTAACCGACCACGAACTCGCTCGGGATGTCGAACCCGACGTACTTCACGGGCACGTCCACCTTGGCCGCTTCGGGCTTGCGCAGCAGGGCGCAGACCTCGACGCTCGCCGGGCCGCGCGAGCGCATGTTGCGCAGCAGCCAGTTGAGCGTCAGCCCGGAGTCGATGATGTCCTCGACGACCAAGACGTGCTTGTCGGCGATCTCCCGGTCGAGGTCCTTCAGGATCCGGACCACACCGCTGCTGCTCGTGCTGCTGCCGTAGGACGACACCGCCATGAACTCCATCGACACCGGCGTCTCGAGCGCCCGGGCCAGGTCGGCCATCACCATGACGGCCCCCTTGAGGACGCCGACCAGCAACAACTCACGGCCGCGGTAGTCCTCGTCGATGGCCTTCGCCAACGTGGCGATCTTGTCCTGGATCTCCTGCTCGGAGATGAGGACCTCTTCGATCTCGTGCGGGATCGTCACAACGTCAAGGTTAGTCGTCCGTCGACCCGGCCGACTCGGCCTCCCCCCGGGAGGGCCACCGGCCCCTGACCGTGCCAGTCCTCGACGAGGGCGCGGAGCGCGTCGACGTGGGTGCTGGTGACGGTCCGCCCGCACTGCAACTCGGCCCAGAGCTTGAGGCTCCGGGACCGCAGGGCCGCCGGCATCGCCGCGAGCCGGTGCACGTCATCGTCGGGGACCGCCAGCGCGTCGAGGGCGTCGGCGTCCTCGCGAAGCAACCGCGCACTGCGGGCCAGCCCTTCGGTCAGATCGAGTCCGGCGAGCAACTGCCGAGCCTTCACCCGGGCGAACGTGGGGTCGGCGTTGTGCGGGTCGTCCCAGGGATCGAGGCCGGCCTCGAGGCAGGCCTTGCGGGTCGTGGCGCGGGTGAGGTCGAGCAGCGGCCGGTGGTATCTCCCGCGGACCGGGGCCATCCCGGACAGGGCCCGCGCCCCGGAGCCCCGCATCAACCCCAGCAGCACGGTCTCGGCCTGGTCGTCCCTGGTGTGCCCGAGCAGGACGGCGCCCTCGATGGTGTCGAGCAGGGCGTACCGCAGCGACCGCGCCGCGCCCTCCGGCCCGCCCCCGCCGTCGACGCGGGTGCCGGTGGTGGAGGTGCCCGTGGTGGAGGTGCCGGGGGTGGGCGTGGGGGTGGGAGTGAGGACGCGGGCGACGAGGCCGAGCCCGACGCACTGGGCGGCGGCCTTGGCGGCGACCTCGTCCGAACCGGGCTGCAGCCGGTGGTCGACGATCACGGCCGCAGACCCGGGCCGCTCGAAGGCGAGGGCCGCCGCGAGGGCCAGCGAGTCGGCTCCCCCACTGACGGCCGCGGTCACCGGCCCGTCATGGTCGCCACAGCCGTCAAGGCCGGCCAGGTCGTCAAGGCCGGCCAGGTCGTTGAGGCCCGCAAGACAACGGCGTACGGCGAGTCGGACCGCCGCCGTCGCGGCGGGAGGGCCGGTCATGCGATCGCAGCAGTCCCATGGATCCGCGCGACCCAGTCGAGCGGTGCCTTGATCTCGGCGCGGGTCGGCAGGGTGGCAGGCGACTCCCACACCTTGTTGAACCGTTCCATCCCGACGGAGTCGACCACCGCACGGACGAACGCCGACCCTTCGGCGTACTGCAGGACCTTGAGATCGAAGCCCAGAAGTCGCCGCAGCAGCCGCTCGAAGGGGTTGCCCTTGTCGCGGCGCCGCTCCTCGAAGCGTTCGCGGATGTGCGCGACGGACGGCACGACGGCGGGGCCGACGCCGTCCATGACGTGCTCGGCGTGGCCTTCGAGCAGCGACATGAACGCGGTGACTCGATCCATCACGACGCGTTGCTCGGGGGTCTGCAGCAGCTCGATCAGCGACCCGGAACGCGGACCGGACGCCACCTGCTTGAGGCGCTGCAGGACCGCCTCGGGGTCATCGAGCCGCGACGCCCGGAGCAGCTCGGAGATCTCCGAGCGGACGTGGTCGTGCATCCACGGCACCGCCGTGAACTGCGTCCGGTGCGTCACCTCGTGCACGGCCACCCACAGCCGGAAGTCGCGCGGGTCGACCCCGAGCCGACGTTCGGTCTCCACGATGTTGGGGGCGACGAGCAGCAGCCGGCCCTCCTGCCCCTCGGGCTGGAACGCCTCGTACTGACCGAGCACCTTCCCCGACAGCCACCCCAGGATCGAGCCCATCTGTACGGCGGTCACCTTGGCCGTGACGGCGGCACTCACCCTGTTCTGCTTGGCCAGCAGGGTTTCCTGCAGCGGGGCGAGGATGACGTTGAAGCCCTCGGCGTTGGCGCGCGCCCAACCAGGTCGGTCGACGACGGTGGCCGGACCTACCCGGCCGCGCAGGCCGGTGACGTCCCGGACGTGCTGCTCGGCCTGATCGGTGAGGTCGCGCAACATCACGACCACGTCCGCGGCGTCGCTCAAGCTGAGCTCAGGCCCGGAGGGAGCGAGGCGGGCAGCTACCGAAGCAGCCAGGGCGGTGTCGACGACTCCCATCCTCGAAGGCTACGTCCCCGGCCAGGTGCCGGTCTCCTCCGTCACAGGTCCCGGTCAGGTGCAGCCGCAGGAGGCGAGCACGGCGGCGAGCCGGTCGAGGGCGGCCTGGGCTTCCAGCGTGCCGCTGAGCGAGACCCCGTCCGCGGTGAGGTCGAAGGCCAGCAGGTGGCCGCTGCGCGTCCGGACCAGGCCGGCGAGGGCACTGACGCCGTTGAGGGTGCCGGTCTTGGCGCGCACCAGGCCGGCGGCAGTGTCGGACGGGGCTTCCCGGAAGCGCTTCTGCAAGGTGCCGTCGAACCCCGCGACCGGCAGGCCCGACAGGAGTGGCGCGTAGCGGCCGTCCTGTCCGACCAGGGCGAGCAGGCGGGTGAGCGCGGCGGGTTGCAGGCGGTTGCGGGGCGACAGGCCGCTGGCGTCACGGAGCCCGAGTCCACCCCGGCCGACCTTGGCCGCGTCGAGGAGCGGTCCGAGGGCGGCGACGGTTGCGGCCACCTCACCGTCGAAGGTGGCGGGCAGCCCGGCGGCCAGGGCGACGTGCCTGCCCAGCGCTTCCGCGAGGTCGTTGTCGCTGCGCGTCAGCATCACCTCGACCAGCTCGCTCATCGTCGGGGACTCGACCCGCGCGAGCTCGACGGCCCCTGCCGCGGCCGCCCCTCGGACGACCACCTTCACCTTCAACAGCGCGGCGAGCTGACGTCCGGCCTCCAACGCCGGGTCCGCGGACCGGGGTTGGTTCTTCTCGCTCGAGGTGCGGCCACCGTCGACCATGAGCGCACTGACCGGAGCCACGTCACCGTTCGTGACATAGCCACGTTTCCACCCCGGCCCCATCAGGGGACCCGTGAACAGGGTGTCGTCGACCACCACCCGCGTGACGGCCACACCCTTGACCTGGCTCGCGAGATCGACGAGCCGGGCGGTCCGCGGGAAGCCGCGGACGGCATGGCGGCCGGCCAGGGTGGGGTCGCCACCACCCACGAGCACGACGTCGCCGTTGGCCCCCTGCACCACCCGGGTCGACAGACGCGCCTCCGGCTCCAGCACCTTCAGGACGGCGAGGGCAGTGACGATCTTCGCCGTCGAGGCCGGGGTCACCGCCCGTCGCGCGTCGACCTCGAGCAGCGGCTCACCGGTCTCGGCGTCGAGGACCGACAGCCCTACCCGCCGGCCGAGCCCCGGGTCCTCAAGGGTGGCGGCGAGGGCCCGCGCCAGACCGGCACGGGTAGGTCTCGCCGTACCGGCTGTTGCCGGGAACAGCGGGGTGCGCACCGGCTCCGGGCTGGCCGTCGGGGTGAGGAACGGCAGTCCGGTGCCGCCCTGGTCGCGGAGCACCACCGCCCCGCCGATGCCGCCGAGCAGCACCAACAAGGCCACGACGGCCTGCCACTTACGCACCGGCCGGCCTCCTGTCGCTGCACATCTGGCGACGTGGCGGGGGCCACACTCGCCCGGCTGCCTGATCGCGACCGTCGTACGGGACAATAGGTGTTCATTCCAAGTGTTCTGGAGGAGCTGCACCGTGGAGTTCGACGTCACCATCGAGATCCCTAAGGGGCAGCGCAACAAGTACGAGGTCGACCACACGTCCGGTCGCATCCGTCTTGACCGCATGCTTTTCACGAGCACCCGCTACCCGAGCGACTACGGGTTCGTCGAGAACACCCTCGGCGGCGACGGCGATCCGCTCGATGCGCTGGTGCTGCTCGACGAGCCGACCTTCCCCGGCTGCCTGATCCGCTGCCGCACGATCGGCATGTTCCGGATGACCGACGAGGCCGGCCCCGACGAGAAGTTGCTGTGCGTCCCGGTCGGCGACCCGCGCCAGTCCCACCTGCAGGACATCTTCCACGTGCCGGAGTTCGACCGGCTCGAGATCCAGCACTTCTTCGAGGTCTACAAGGACCTCGAGCCCGGCAAGTCCGTCGAGGGCGCTGCCTGGGTCGGGCGGGTCGAGGCGGAGGCCGAGGTCGTCAACTCCCGCCAGCGGTACGCCGACAACCCGCACGCCGTGGACCACGTGGGCGACCCCGACCACAAGTAGGCGGTCAGACCACCTTCACGCCGTACATGGTGCCGAGGGGTTCGGCGATCAGCTCGAGCCGCGCCCCGTCAGGGTCGCGGAAATAGAGGCTGCTGGCGCTCTCCTCGTGCACCTCGACACCGGCCCTGACCAGCCGCGCGTGCGCCGCCACCCAGTTCTCGTGGGTGATGGAGATCGCCAGGTGGTGCAGCCCGCCGAACACTTCGGCGTAGGGGCCGACGTCGAGCCCCGGGAAGTCGAAGAACGCCAGGGCGTTGCCGTTACCGATGTCGAAGAAGAAGTGCGTGGAGCCCGGGTAGTCGCGGTTCTCCATCACTTCGGTCAGCGGAAAGCCGAGCACGTCCTGATAGAAGCGGACGGTCCGCTCGACATCGCTGGACACCAACGCGGTGTGGTGCAAACCGCGGGCGGTGCTCGGCGGGTGGTCGGGGTGCAGATGTTCGGCGGCGATGTCCTGGCGACGCTGGGCGAGCTCTTCGAGGTTCACCCCGACAACATACGAAGACCCGCCCCTGCAGGACAGGGACGGGCCTTCGATCAGGGGGTACGGCGTCAGGCGGCGCGCATCTGGTGGGTCGGGGCCACCTCGACCGGCGCGTCACCGCTGCGGTGGCTGATGGCGAGGACCAGCGAGCGGACGAACTCACCGCCACCCACGAGGGCCAGACCAGTTGCCACCGGGTGCATCCAGCTCTCCCGGAAGTCCTGGCCGAAGGCAGTGAATACTGAGTAGTCGAGGGCCCAGGCGAAGCCGCAGGCAAGGGCGACGGCGATGGTGCGGGTCAGGGCCGCGGGGGCCTTGAGGGGCAACAGCTCGTCGATGACCTGCATGATGACCGTCAGGCCGAGCGCAAGGCCGAGAAAGACGACGAAAGCAGACATGCTCACCACTCCTGTGGCGTAGTCGGCGGTGCAATTTGCCCCGCTCATCTGGTTGGACCACGCAGATCCCCCGTGGTTACCGGGTTTCGTGGAAATGTTTGTGGCGTGGACGTCGACCCGGCTCTGGTCCGCGCGGTGCAGCGCGACGAGAAGGGTGCGATGGATGACCTCATCCGAGGCACTTACGCGCAGGTCTACGCGCTGTGCGGGCGGTTGCTCGGAGATCCCTCGGATGCTGCCGACGCGACGCAGGAGGTCTACCTGCGGGTCGTGAAGTCGGTGCTCGGCTTCCGCGGTGAGGCGGCCTTCGGCACCTGGCTGCACCGGGTCGCTGTGAACGTCTGCATGACGGCCCTGCGCCGACGCGGCGACGTCCGCGCCCGCGGCCAGAGCGCCGGGGCACGTGATGCCGTTTTCGACGAGATCGAGTCCTCGGAAGCGTCCCCCGAAGATCGCGCGACCGAGTCCGACCTTGCACGTCGCACCGCGAAGGCGTTGGCTGAGCTCCCGGAGGATGCCCGTGAGGTGGTGGTCCTGCGGGACGTGCAAGGTCTGTCGACGAAGGAGACCGCTGAGCTGCTCGGTGTCAGCGAAGGTGCGGTGAAGGTCCGGCTACACCGGGCGCACGCGAACTTGAGGAAACTGGTGGGATGAAAGAGCGGGTTTGCCTGGAGGTCCAGGCGCAGTTGCCGGACTACGTAGATCGGACGCTGCCGCGCCTGCGCCGCAACCTGGTGGCGCTGCACCTTCGGCGGTGCGCCACGTGCCAGGCCGAGTTCTCGGCACAACGTGATCTCAAGGCGGGTCTCGCCTCCCTCGCCTCCCGGGGCGAGGAGCCGCCGGAGGGCCTGCTGGACCAGTTGCTGGCGCAGTCCGGGTCACCGCGAGGCGCCGCGCCCCTGAGGGGCGCGGTCAGCGGCGCCCGGCCGGCCCTGTCGGTGGCGCTGCTGATCGCGGGGGCCGCCTCGGCCGCAGGAGCGGGCTACGCCTCGTGGCTGTCGGCCCGGCATCTGCGCCGAAGGCTGCGCCGCTGAAAGCTGGTCATTTCGGACCATCCAGGCCCTCCCTTCGGATGGTTGTCTACAGAGCGCTTACGTCGAGGCCACCCGCTGTCGAGGGTGTGACCATCCGGTGAGGAAGGTGGCCGCATGGCTGACAGGGTGCGGGTGGCGGCACTTGTCCTGTTGGCCGCTGCGTTCACGCTCTTCCTGATCATGTCGCCCGGCGAACAGCTCGTGCTCGTCGTCGTCGATGTCCTGACCGTCCTGGTGGCCTTCGCGGCCACCGCCGCGGCGACCTGGCGCGCCACCACCCTGCAAGGTCGGGGGCGACTCTCCTGGCTGCTGCTCGCGGCAGGCTTCGGGGCAGCAGGATTGGGCGAGGCGATCTGGGGCTGGTACGAGCTCGTGCTCGATCGCGACACCCCGTTTCCGTCCCTGGCCGACGTCGCCTACCTCAGCTTCCCGCTGTTGGCGCTGACCGGGCTGCTGCTCAGGCCATCTGCGGTGTTCGCCGGCCAGGGCAGGCTCCGCGCGGTTCTCGACGGTTTGCTGGTGACCGGGTCGTTGTTCAGCATCAGCTGGGTGACCGCACTCGGCCCCACCTACGCCGACGCTGAGCTTTCCGACCTTGGCTCCTGGCTGGCGATGGCCTACCCCCTCACCGACCTGGTGCTCCTTGCGGCTGTCCTCATCGTTTTCTCGCAGACCGAGGCACGGCTCGGCCTTGGCCTGCTCGCCGCTGGGCTGGCCGTCATGGCGATCGCCGACAGTGCCTATACCTACCTCGCCGCGACGGGGGGCTACCAGACCGGAAGCCTGCTCGACGCCGGCTATGTCATCGCCTACCTGTTGATGTTGGAAGCGGCCCTGCGAGACCGCCCGCACGAGGATCGGCATGCGGAACGGGGCGTTTCGTGGGCAGCCCTGCTGCTTCCCTATCTCCCGCTGGTGGTGGGTGTGGCGATCGCCGTCCACCAGGTCCGCCAAGGGTCACTGGGACCTTCGGTCGTCGCCGGGGCCTTCCTCATGTCCGCCTTGTTCCTGCGACAGTTCTTGATCCTCATCGACAACCGTCGCCTGCTGCTCCGCGTGATGGAGGGACAGGAACAGCTTGAGCATCAGGCCTTCCACGACTCCCTGACCTCACTGGCCAACCGGGCCCTGTTCCAGGACCGCCTCACCCACGCCTGCGCGCTGCACCATCGGAACCTGCGCCCAGCCGCGGTACTGCTCCTTGACCTCGACGATTTCAAGAGCGTCAACGACAGCCTGGGTCACGCGGCGGGCGACGCCCTGCTGGTGCGGGTCGCCGAACGTCTGCGCGCAGTGACCCGGGCCGGCGACACGGTCGCCAGACTCGGTGGCGACGAGTTCGCAGTGCTGAGTGAGGACGACAGCGACCCACTCAACCTCGCGGAACGGGTCCTGGAAGCCCTCGAGCAGCCCGTCCTGCTGGAGGGGCGGCAGCTATCGGTTCGCGCCTCGATCGGGGTCGCCGTCCTGAGCCCCCAGGACAGGACGGTGGACCCCGCCGAGTTGCTGAAGCGGGCCGACCTGGCGATGTACGCAGCAAAGCAGGCCGGCAAGGGGACGGTGGTGGTCCATCAGCACAGCATGACTGTGGTCGCCGAGGACGTGGGCGCGCGGACCGACCTGCTGCCAAGCCCTCGGCCCCAGGGTTAAAGGGACGCGGTCGCGACCAACGGCTCGAGGACGGCGTCGGGGAGGTCGCGTTGGGTGCGCCCCAGCCGCCACTGGTCGGCGAAGAGCGCGAGCCACTCCCCGTCGCCGCGCAGCAGCACCTCGACCCCGCTCTGCCGGTCGAGCTCGGCGGCCCAGTCCCGGTTGGTGCGGCGGGCGAGGGAGTAGGGCAGCCGGTCGAGGGTGATCTCGGCCCCCATCTCGCCCTTCATCCGGTGGGTGGCGACCTCGAACTGCATCGGACCCACGGCGGCCAGCACCGGAGCCTGGTCACCGCGCAGGTCGGAGCGGAGCACCTGCACCACTCCCTCCTGCTCGAGCTGCTCGATGCCACGGCGGAACTGCTTGTAACGCCCGGAGTCGGTGGAGCGGGCGACCGCGAAGTGCTCCGGCGCGAAGGACGGGATCGGCGGGAACGTCACGGCGGAGTCGACGTAGAGGGAGTCGCCGACGCGCAGCATCGAGGCGTTGACCAGGCCCACCACGTCACCGGGGTAGGCGAGGTCGACCGTCTCGCGGTTCTGCCCGAACACCTGCTGCGCGTATTTCGTGGCGAAGGGCTTCTTGGACGCCGCGTGGGTCACGACCGACCCGCGCTCGAAAACCCCGGAGCAGACCCGGATGTAGGCCAGCCGGTCGCGGTGGGCGCTGTCCATGCCCGCCTGGATCTTGAAGACGAAGCCGCTGAACGGCGCCCCCACCGGGCGCGGCTCGCCCTCCGCATCCTCGCGGGCACCCGGTGCGGGGGCCAGCTCCAGGAGGGTGTCGAGCAGTTGCGAGACCCCGAAGTTCAGGACGGCAGAACCGAACAGCACGGGGGTCGTCCGGTGCGCGAGATAGCCCTCGACGTCGAGGTCCGCGCTGTCGTGGGACAGCAGCTCGGACTCCTCCAGCGCCGTCACCCACGCGTCGCCGTGGGCGGCGAGCGCCTCCTCGGGCGTCATGACCTTCTGCGCGGCCAGGGTCGCGCCTCCGGCCGTGCGGGTGAACTGGATGAACTTCCCGGTACGGCGATCGAGCACGCCCCGGAAGTCGCCGGCGATCCCGACCGGCCACGTCAGGGGCGTGGGCTTGAGGCCGGTCTTGGCGAACACCTCGTCCATCAGCGCCAGCGGGTCGTGCCCGGGGCGGTCCCACTTGTTGATCACGGTCAGCACGGGGATGCGGCGGTGGCGGCAGACCTCGAAGAGCTTCAGGGTCTGCGGCTCCATGCCCTTGGCCGCGTCGACGAGCATCACGGCGCTGTCGACCGCGGCGAGCACCCGGTAGGTGTCCTCGGAGAAGTCGGCGTGGCCAGGGGTGTCGACCAGGTTGATGACGGCGTCGCGGTAGCCGAACTGCAGCGCGGCCGAGGAGATCGAGATGCCACGTGCCTTCTCGATGTCCATCCAGTCCGAGACGGTGCTCTTGCGACCGGCCTTGCCGTGGATGTGCCCGGCCTCGACGATGACCCGGGCGTGCAGGGCCAGCGCCTCGGTCAGCGTCGACTTGCCGGCATCGGGGTGGCTGATGACCGCGAAGGTCCGCCGCCTGGCAGCTTCCGTGACGGCGGGACTGTCGGACACGGAACTCCTTGGTCGGTGCGGGTGCCCTCAAGAGTAGGCGCCGGAGAGCCCGCCCCTCCTCGACCTGACCGCCAGGAACAACGGGACCTGGGGTCGCGGCGAGGGTCGGTCAGTGGATCAGGTCCGCAACATCTTGAGACGTCTCAACGCCTCCCGGCGTTCGCTGTCGTGGTCCACGATGGGGGCGGGGTAGCCCGACGGTGGTCCGCCGTCCAGGGTCCAGGGCTCGTGGATGGACCGTGCGTCGACGTGCCGAAGCTCCGGCACATACCGGCGGACGTAGTCCCCCTCGGGGTCGAACCGCCTGCCCTGGACGGTCGGGTTGAAAATCCTGAAGTAGGGCGCCGCATCGGTCCCGCTACCGGCTGTCCACTGCCAGCCATGCTGGTTCGAGGCCAGGTCGCCGTCGACCAGCCACCGCATGAAGTGCCGTGCACCATGGCGCCACTCAATGTGCAGGTCCTTGACCAGGAAGCTGGCCGTGATCATCCGGACCCGGTTGTGCATCCAGCCCTCGGCCCGTAGTTGGCGCATCCCGGCGTCCACGATCGGGTAGCCCGTGACCCCGTCGCACCAGGCCGCGAACCGGATACCCGGCTCGTCGTGCTGCATCCGCGACAGCGCGGGCCTCAGATAGTCGCGGGCGGAGCCCGGGGTCCTCCACAGAACGTCCGCGTAGAACTCCCGCCAGGCCAGTTGGGTGCGGTAGGCAGCGGCGCCCGGACCCCCGTGCCTGGAGAGGTCGGCCAGCATGGTGCGCGGGTGGATCTCGCCCCACTTCAGGTGCACCGACATCCGGGAGGTGCAGTCGAGATCGGCGCGGTCGCGCAGGGTCGCGTAGTCACCGAGCTGTCGCTGCAGAAAGTCCCGCCAGCGCCGGTGCGCGGCCGACTCCCCGGCCGGTGGGACGACGAGGCCCTCCGGAACGGGCCCGGGCTCCAGGTGGTGGCTGTCCAGCGGTCGCAGCCACGAAACGGCGCCGGGCGGCAGCATGGGCGCGGGCCAGCCTCGTTCGTGCCAGGTGCGCGAGTACGGCGTGAACACCTGGTAGGCGTCGTGGGCCTTGTTGAGCACCTGGCCCGGCGGCACGGCATAGGGCGACCCGGTGCGCACCAGGTCGATGCCGTGCGCGGCGAGCGCTTCCTCGACCTCGAGGTCGCGCGCCCGACCGCGGGGGCCGTGGTCCCGCGCGATGTGCACGGTCCCCGCCTGGGCGGCGCGGGCGACGGCGACGACCTCGCGGACAGGATCGCCCAGCCGAAGCTGCAGCCCGCCCACCCGGCTACCGAGGTCGGCCAGGCTCGCCGCGAGGTACGCCCGTCGACTTGGCCCGGCGGGGCGCCACAGGGTGGGATCGAGGACGAACAGGGGAACGACCGCGGTGTCGGCGGCCTCCGCGACCGCCGACAGCAACGCTGGGTTGTCGGCCAGCCGCAGGTCGCGCCGGAACCACATGACGCTGGTCAACGTGCGAACCCCGTCGTACTCACCCGGATGAGAACCCGGGGTCTCGGTGGAGCCGCCTGTCGGAATCGAACCGACGACCTATTCATTACGAGTGAATCGCTCTGCCAACTGAGCTAAGGCGGCGCTGTGCGGGCTTGAGTCTAGGGCAACCGGATGGGGGTTCCGCCCGACGCGAAGCAAGGGCTCAGCCGGTGCGCAGGGCGAGGGCCATCGCCTCGACCGCGAGCTGCCGGGCGACGTTGCCGTCGATGGCGGTACGGCAGGCCAAGATGGCGTCGAGGCGGCGCAGCGTCGACTCGGGCGTGGACGTCCTGGCGATCGTGGCGGCCTGGTCGACGAGGTCGGCGTGGACGGGGACCGCCCCCGTGCGCAGCTGGATCGCGAGGACGTCGCGGTAGAACGCGGCCAGGTCGCCCAATGCCCGGTCGAGCGCATCGCGCTGGTTGCGGGTGCCTCGGGACTTCTGACGCTTCTCCAGCTCCTTCAAAGCTCCGGCGCCACCCTTAGGGGCGCTGCCCGAGTAGCCCTTGCCGGTCGCCCCGCCACCGAGGGCCGTCGCGAGCGACTCCCGCTCGGCGCCGTCCCGGACGGAGGCAAGTTTGTCGGACTCCTCCTTGGCCGCGTCGACGAGTTCCTTGGCAGCCGTCAGCGCCTGGGCGATGGTGCCCAGGGATCGGGGCAGGGCCAGGACGTGGGCCCGCTCCGCACGGGCCTGCTCGTCGGTGGCCAGCCGCCGGGCCCGGCCGATGTGACCTTGGGAGGCGCGGGCCGCGAAGGCCGCCATGGCCGGGTCGATGCCGTCCCGGATGAGCACCTGCGCGACCGCGGCCGCTGCCGGGGTGCGGAGCGGCACCAGCCGGCAACGCGACCGGATGGTGGGCAGCAGGTCGTCCACCGAGGGGGCGCACAACAGCAGGACGCTGTGCGGCGGGGGCTCCTCGACCGCCTTGAGCAGCGTGTTGGAGGTGCGCTCCTCCATCCGGTCGGCGTCCTCGATCAAGGTCACCTGCCACCGACCGCGGGTCGGTGCCCGCGACGAGCGCTCGATGACCTCGCGGGCGTCGTCGATGAGCAGGTGCAGGCCTTCGGGCACGATGACGGCCACGTCGGGATGGGTGCCACCCCGAGCCTGGTGGCAGTCGTCGCAGTGGCCGCAGCCGCCGTCGCGGCACTGCAGCGCGGCCGCGAACGCCCGTGCCGCGACCGAGCGTCCGGAACCGGGCGGGCCGGTGAACAGCCAGGCATGCGTCATCCCGGCCCCGTCCCCACCGGCCACCACCCGGGCCGCGGCCTCAGCCGCTGACTGCAGCTGCTCGACGACGGCTTCCTGCCCGACGAGCTGGTCGAAGACGCTCACACCCGCTCCCGACGTGCGGCCGGGAGCAGCGCCACGACTCGGGGAGTGAGTGCGGCATACACCTCGTCGGGCGACTGCAGGGCGTTGACCACCAGATAGCGGTCGGGGTCGGCGGCGGCCAGCGCGAGAAAGCCCCGCCGTACGGCCTTGTGGAAGTCCAGCGACTCCGCCTCGATCCGGTCGGGGGACCCGGTGGCGCGGGCCAGGCCGATGGCCGGGTCGATGTCGAGCAGGATCGTGAGGTCGGGCCGCAGGCCCTGGGTCGCCCAGCGCGACAGGCCGGCGACCTCGTCCAGTTCTAGCTCGCGCCCGGCGCCCTGGTAGGCCAGGGAGCTGTCGACGTAGCGGTCGCTGAGGACGACGGCCCCACGGTCGAGGGCGGGCTGCACCACGGTCGCGACGTGCTGCGCGCGGTCCGCGGCATAGAGCAGCGCCTCGGCGCGGGGCGACAGCCGGGTGCCGGGGTCGAGCAGCAGCGCGCGGATCTGCTTCCCCACCGGGGTGGCACCGGGTTCGCGGGTGATGACGACCGCGCGCCCCTGGGCCTCGATCAGTCGCGCCAGCCGCTGCACCTGCGTCGACTTGCCCGCACCTTCGCCGCCCTCGAAGACCACAAACAGCCCCGGGTACGACGGTCCGGCGGCGAGGCCCCGGCGTACCAGCGCGATGAGGTCGGACCGGAAGGGCACTCCGACGCGGTCGTTCAGGGTGCGGAAGGACATGATCCCGACGACGACGGCGAGCAGACCGCCGAGGGCCAGGGCGATCGCGACCCCGTTGAGCTCCATCCGGCCGACGCGGTGCCGGCCGATGACGCCGGCCAGGGCGGGCGAGACGGTGACCGCTGCGAGCAGGCTGATCCGCATCAGCGAGGAGACCAGACCGAAGGTGCGGCCCCGGACGGCGTCGTCGACCTCGGCACCGAGCAGGGTGAGGCCGGTGACGTAGGCCAGCCCGGCGAACGCGCCGAGGACCGTGGTGGCCAGCACCACCAGGGCAAGGACTGGGACGACCGACATGAACAGCAGGCTGAAGCCGGCTCCCACGATCGCGGGGCCGAAGACGCGGCGTCGGGACATCCCCCGGGTCAGCCGGGGCCCGATCGCAACCCCGAGCGCGATGCCGACGAAGACCGAACCGAACAGCAGCGCGAAGGTCGCCTCGTCGCCGCGCAGGATCGTCTCCGCGAAGAGCTTGCCGTTGCCGACGACCACCCCGGTGGCCGCCATCGCACCGATGAGTCCGACGAGCAGCCCACGGACCAGGTCACTGCTGCGGGCGAACTGCAACCCTTCACGGACACTCGACACGATGCTCGGGGCGTCGAGGTGGCCCTGCACCTCGGCTCGGGTCGGGATCTCCCGCAGCCGGAAGATCTGGCCCGCCGCGAACAGGAACGTCCCGGCGTTCACGTAGAGCGCGATCGAGGCCGCCGACTCCCCCGTCACGGGGGCGAGGGCGGCGAGCACCCCGAAGACCACGGCCGCGATCGGCGCCGTGCCGTAGGTGACGAACAGCGAGATCTGGTTGGCCGACTCCAGCCGCTCCTTGGCCAGGTGGGGGACCGAGGCCTCCTTCGCCGGGATCCAGACCAGGCTGACGATCTCGACCAGGGCGGTCGCCACCAGCAGCCAGGTCAACGTCCCGACCAGCGGCATCGACAGGAACAGGGCGCACCGCAGCACGTCGCTGACGGTCATGGTGAGCCGCCGGTCGAAGCGGTCGGCGATGACCCCGACGAGCGGTGCGAGCAGGAGGCTGGGCAGCAGCCGGAAGGCCAGCACGCCACCGACGGCGAAGCTCTGGGCGTTGAAGCCCTCGACGAGCTGGGTGGCCAGCGCGGTGGTGGCCAGGAAGCCCAGCCAGTCACCGAAGCTGGACAGCGCCAGCGCCAGCGCGAGCCGCCGGAAGCCGCGGTGCACCAACGCCCCGGGCCACCTGCTCGCGCTCATCTGCTCAGCCTACGGTCGGCTCAGGCCTTCTTCGCGGCAGTCTTCTTGGCCGGAGCCTTCTTCGCGGGGGCTTTCTTCGCCGCAGCCTTCTTGGCGGGGGCCTTCTTCGCGGCCTTGCGCGGGGCGGCCTTCTTCTTCACGACCGGCCCACGGGCTCGCCGGTCCGACAGCAGCTCGGAGGCCCGCTCGTCGGTGAGCTCTTCGATCGAGTCGTCCTTGCGCAGCGAGGCGTTGGTCTCGCCGTCGGTGACGTACGGCCCGAAGCGGCCTTCCTTGACCACCATGGGGTTGCCGCTGACCGGGTCGTTCCCGAGTTCCTTGAGCGGCGGGGCAGCCGCTGCCCGGCCCCTCAGCTTCGGCTGCGCCAGGATCGCCGCGGCCTCCTCGAGAGTGATCGTGAACAGCCCCTCCTCGGTCTCCAGGGACCGGGAGTCCTTGCCCTTGCTGATGTAGGGGCCGTAACGGCCGTTCTGTGCCGTCACCGGCTCGCCCTCGAGCTCGCCGAGCACCCGGGGCAGCGTGAGGAGCTTCAGGGCGTCCTCGAGCGTCACCGTCGTGAGGTCCATCGTCTTGAACAGCGAGGCCGTCGCGGGCTTCTCGGTCGAGCCCTCCGCCAGCGTGACCGTGATGTAGGGACCGAAGCGGCCCTTCTTGGCCACCACATCCAGCCCGGTTTCCGGGTGCTGCCCGAGCACCCGGTCGTCGCTCGGGGCGTCCGCCAGCTCGAGGGCCAGCGCGACGGTCAGCTCGTCCGGGGCGAGGTCCTCAGGAAGCGACGCGCGCTTCTCCCCGATCTCGACGTACGGGCCGTAACGACCGACCCGGACCACGACCGGGATGCCGTCTTCCGTCGTACCGATCTCGAGGGAGTTGATGGCGCGGGCGTCGATGTCGCCGAGGCCTTCGGAGACCAGCTTCTTCAAGCCGCCCTGCCGGGCCAGGCCGCCTTCCTTGCCCTCGTCGGAGCCGAAGTAGAAGCGGGTCAGCCAGGCGACGCTGTCGCCGTTGCCGTCCGCGATGGCGTCGAGGTCGTCCTCCATCGAGGCGGTGAAGCCGTAGTCGACGAGCCGCCCGAAGTGCTGCTCCAGCAGGCCGATGACGGCGAAGGCGAGCCAGGTCGGGACGAGGGCTGAGCCCTTCTTCCACACGTAGCCGCGGTCCTGGATCGTGGAGATGATGGACGCGTAGGTCGAGGGCCGGCCGATGCCGAGCTCCTCGAGCTGCTTGACCAGCGACGCCTCGGTGAACCGGGCCGGGGGCGAGGTGGTGTGCCCCTGCGGCTCCAGCTGGTGTACGGCGAGAGGCTGGCCCACCGTGACCTGCGGGAGTCGGCGCTCGGTCGACTCGAGCTCGGCGTCCGGGTCGTCGCTGCCCTCGACGTAGGCGCGGAGGAAACCGGGGAAGGTGATGGTCTTGCCGGAGGCGGAGAACTCGGCGTCGGTGCCGTCGGCGGTGCGCGCACCGAGCCGGACGCTGGCGGTCATGCCGCGGGCGTCCATCATCTGCGACGCGACGGTCCGCTGCCAGATCAGCTCGTAGAGGCGCAGCTCGTCGCCGCTGAGCTCGCGGGCCAGCTGGCCCGGGGTGCGGAACGTGTCGCCGGAGGGGCGGATCGCCTCGTGGGCCTCCTGCGCGTTCTTGACCTTCTTGGCATAGGTGCGGGGCTGGTCCGGGACGTACTCAGGGCCGTAGAGGTCGCGGGCCTGCTGGCGGGCAGCGGCGATCGCGGTCTCCGACAGGTTGGTGCTGTCGGTGCGCATGTAGGTGATGTGGCCGTTCTCATACAGCCGCTGCGCGGTGCGCATCGCGTGCTGCGCGGTCATCCGCAGTTTGCGGCCGGCCTCCTGCTGCAGGGTGCTCGTCATGAACGGCGCGTAGGGCTTGCGGGTATAGGGCTTGTCCTCGACCGAGCGCACCTCGAAGGAGGCGTTCTCCAACCGGCCGGCCAGGTCACGGGCAGTGCCCTCGTCGAGCTGCAGCACGTCCTTGGTGAGGGTGCCGGTCTCGGGGTCGAAGTCGCGGCCGGTCGCGAGCCGCTTGCCGTCGACCTGCAGCAGCGTGGCGACGAGCTTCTCGTCCTGACCTGTCACGCCGAAGGTGCCCTCGACGTCCCAGTAGGACGCGTTGCGGAACCGCATCCGGGCCCGCTCCCGCTCCACCACGACGCGGGTGGCGACGGACTGCACCCGGCCGGCGGACAGCCGGGGCATGACCTTCTTCCACAGCACCTCCGACACCCGGTAGCCGTAGAGCCGGTCCAGGATGCGACGGGTCTCCTGCGCATCGACCAGGGCCCGGTCGAGGTCGCGCGGGTTGGCGACGGCGGCCTCGATGGCCGACTTGGTGATCTCGTGGAACACCATCCGGCGGACCGGCACGGTGGGCTTGAGGGTCTCGAGCAGGTGCCAGGCGATGGCCTCGCCCTCGCGGTCCTCATCAGTGGCGAGGTAAAGCTCGTCCGACTCCTTGAGGAGCTTCTTGAGCTTCGCGACCTGCTGCTTCTTGTCCTGGGAGACGACGTAGAGCGCCGTGAAGCCGTTGTCGACGTCGACGCCGTCCTTGGCCCAGGGCAGGCCCTTGTATTCAGCCGGCACGTCGGCCGCGCTGCGCGGCAGGTCGCGGATGTGGCCGATGGAGGACTCGACGACATAGCCCGCGCCGAGGTAGCCGGCGATGGTCTTGGCCTTCGCAGGGGACTCGACAATGACAAGGCGTTGGCCGGTGGGCACGTCTCTCCAAGCTCAAAGGATCAGTGGTCTGCGCACCAGGGTGCCTGATGTTGTCAAGCCTGGGTGCGCTCTCCAGCCTGCCAGACGCGGTTCCGGCCACCGACGACCCCGGGCTGGTCCGCGTGCAGGAAGCCCTGCTCGACGAGCTGCCGCACGACGGGCAGCACCTGCTCGGACGCCTCCTGCGTCGACAGTCCGGCCGACATCGCCAGCACCTCCACCAGGTCCCCCAGGGGTCGGGTGCCGTCGCAGGCGGCGAGCAGTGTCGCACCATAGGCGTCCACCCCGCCTCTCCAGCGCAGGCCGCGTTCCTGTTGCAGCACCTGCGAGGTGGCCATCCAGCCCTCCTCCGTGCGGCTCGCGACCTGATGCAGACGCACGTCCTCCCGGAGCCGCAGCCGGGCCGGGAGCAGGTCGCCCTCGAGCAGCGATCTGCGAGCGAAGTGCGCCAGCACCTCCTCCCCCCACGTCGCCGCGGTCGGCTGGTCCACCTCGTCCAGGACCACCTGCGGAGTCAGCCCGTCGGTGCGCCGGTGCAGCGCGACGATCCCGAAGGCCACCGCGTCCACCCCGGTGAGGGCGTCCACCCAATCGTCGTACAGGAAGTCGAAGGCCGAGGAGTCGGTGTCGCGCAGCCAGGCCGTGACGTAGTCCTCGGGGGCGGCGAGCTCGCGCTGCACGACCCAGCCGTCGCAGCCGGTGCCGTCGAACCAGGAGCGGACCCGGTCGTCACCGCCTCCATCGCCCAGCGTCCCGCCGGGCACTAGCCAGTTCACGAGCAACACGGCGTGCCCACCGGGAGCCAGCACCGACGGGATCTCCTGCACCAGGCGCCGGCACACCTCGTCGCCGTCGAAGCCGGCGTCGCGGTAGGTGTAGCGGCGACCAGGGCTGATGACGAACGGCGGGTTGCTGACCACCAGGTCGAACGCCTCCCCGGCCACCGGCTCGAGCAGGTCACCTGCCCTGGCCTCCAAGGAAACTCCGTTGAGGGCACCGGCCAGCCGGGTGAACGCGACCGCCCGCGAGTTGCGGTCGGTGGCCACCACCGCACCGGCGTGCGGAGCGGCGAGCAGGGCCTGTACGCCGGACCCGGCGCCGAGGTCCAGCACCCGGTCGACGTGGGCCCGCGGCGTGGCGGCGGCCAGCGTCAGACTCGCCGCGCCGACCCCCAGGACCTGCTCCACCTCCACGGAAGCAGCCGCCGACCCAGGGTCATGCGGTACGACGACATCGGCGCCTCCGTGCCCCACGGCCTGCAGGCGCACCCTGGCCCGGCCGTCCTCGCCGACCCAGCTCGCCGGCAGCGTCCCGGGCTCCACCTCGGCGCCAAGGACCAGTGCGCGGGCCAGGCTCCGGAGCGGTGCGGAGCCCGCCGTACGCCGGAGCAGGGGCCGGAGCTCGCCGCGCGCGAGATGCTCGGGGTAGCCCGGACCCAGCAGCTCGACCAGCGCTGCCCAGGACCAGCCGGCGGCGGCGAGGGCGTCCCGGACACGTGGCGCGTCGGGCAGCAGGGCGTCAGGGTTCACGAGCACCCCGCCACGCTAGCCACCGGGCCGGACACCACAGCAGGCCCGGACCCGCGAAGGGTCCGAGCCTGCCGGGTGTCGTACGGGTCAGCCCTGCGTGAGTCGCATCCGGCGCAGACCGAAGCCGGCAGCCAGCAGGACCAGCGCACCGGCGGCGGCCAGCGGCGCGCCACCCGTGCGGGGCAGGCTCGGGGTCACGTCAATCACGGGCGCGCCCTGCTCGCCATCGGTCTCGGGCAGCGGGCCCTCGGCGGGAATCGTGACCGGGGCGAGCGGACCGCTGACGAAGTTGCCGTTGGGGCCGCAGTAGATCTCGAGGGAGTCGTAGTAGGTGCCGGGAGCGGCGCCGTCCTTGACCTTCACGACGAACGTCTGCACGACCGACGCACCAGGAGCGATCTTCACACCGGTCGGGCGGAGCACGGCGTCGACGCCGCCGTCCGCACGCAGCGGCGCGGGGCTGTCGAGCTTGGTGCCCAGCGGGCCGGCGCTCGAGACCAGCTCGAAGACCGGGGCGATGTGGTCGATGAAGCGCAGGACCTCACACGCGGTGGCCGAGGTGTTGGTGGCCGTCGCGGTGTAGGTCACGGTCTGGCCCGGGCCGGCCGTGGTCGGCGAGGCCGACTTGGCGAAGCTGATGTCGGGCTTGGGCAGACCGCCGTTGTCGGTGCCGGGGCCGCCGGGGCAGACCACGCCCGCCATCGCGTGGCTGATGACGACGTCACCACGGATGACGCCACCGCCGACCGGCGCGGCGCCGAAGCCGGCGGCGATGATGTGCAGGCCGTTGACGACGATGCCGCGGCCCGAGGCGGCCGGGTGCTGCTCGTTGATGATCACCTTGAGGCCGAGCGGGTTGAAGATCGCAGCCGCCACCTCGGTGTTGGGCGCCACAGTGGTCGGGAGCGGGACGGGCGTGCCACCGACGGTGAGGTTGGTGATCACGGTCGAGCCGGTCGGCGCCTTGGCGCAGCTGACCCCGGCGGTGCTGGTGATCACGTCGGCGTGGATCTTGATCGGCGCAGCGGCACCGAGGGCGTCGACGTTGAGCGTCTGGGCCGAGGCCAAGGAGGCGTTCGCCACGCAGTCGGTGGCGGCACCGGTGTTGAACAGGCCACCCTTCGCCACCTGGGCGTCACCGCCGCCCGCGGCCTGCGCGGTCTTGGCGCCGACCGGCGGCGGGCAGGATGAGGCGACCGGAGCGAGCGGGCCGACCTTCACCGGCACGTTGCCCTGCAGGATGGTCGAGTCGATCGACAGGCCGTAGGCCTCCGCGAAACCGCCGGAGGGCACGGGCGTGGCAGCGATGGCGCTGCTCGTCACCCCGCCCAGCACGAAAGGCAGCGACAGGGCCACCATGGACCCTAGGACGCGCGTCTTGTTGCGGAAACTCACGGTGGTACTCCTTTTGCACATCTCGGACATAACCGAACTATCGGCCGCATGAGCAGCCGTCTTGACCAACGACCGAGACCCAAGGACGTCGTGGGGTCTTCGCTGCAGAATGACGTGATCTGTCCATATTGTGCCGCTAATTGGGGTGTGATAAACGTCTTGTCGTGTCGCCGTAAAGGGCTGAAAGCGGACACCTAGGCCGACAAAGGGACAGGGCCCGCTCCCCCTTTTCGGAGAACGGGCCCTGTCGTGGAACGTCGAGCTGGTGCCTTAGGAGACCTTGACTGTCTCGACCACATCGGTCGCGCCGGCCACGCCACGTCGGTTGCTGATGGTCACGGCGGTCACGATCCCGCCGATGGACAGCACCGCGATGATCGCCCGCACCCCGTCGTTGGCGTCCACGCCGACGCTGTACTTCACGACACTGGGCGCGATGAGCAGCGCGACCAGGTTCATCACCTTCAGCAGCGGGTTGAGCGCCGGACCGGCGGTGTCCTTGAACGGGTCCCCGACGGTGTCGCCGATGACGGTGGCCGCGTGGGCGTCGGAGCCCTTGCCGCCGTACGAGCCGTCCTCGACGAGCTTTTTGGCGTTGTCCCAGGCACCACCGGAGTTGGCCAGGAACACCGCCATGAGCACGCCGCAGGCGATGGCGCCGGCGAGGAACGCGCCGAGCGGGCCGTAGCCGAGGGCGAAGCCGACCGAGATCGGCGCGAGGACCGCCAGCAGGCCGGGGGTGGCCAGCTCGCGCAGCGAGTCCTTGGTGCAGATGTCGACGACCCGCGCGTAGTCGGGCGTCTCGGTGTAGTCCATGATCCCGGGCTTGGTGCGGAACTGCTCGCGCACCTCGAACACCACCCGGCCCGCGGCGCGGGACACCGCGCTGATGGCCAGGCCGGAGAACAGGAAGACCACCGACGCGCCGATGATCAGGCCGAACAGCAGGTTGGGCTGCTCGATGGACAGCGAGAACTCCTCGAGCTTGAGCCGGCCCCCGTCGCTGGCGGTGACGAGGGCTCGCTCGACGGCGGTCTGGAACGAGCCGAACAGCGCGGTCGCGGCCAGCACCGCCGTGGCGATGGCGATGCCCTTGGTGATGGCCTTGGTGGTGTTGCCGACCGCGTCGAGGCTGGTGAGCACCTTCGCGCCCTCCGGACCGACCTCACCGGACATCTCGGCGACGCCCTGGGCGTTGTCGGAGATCGGGCCGAACGTGTCCATCGCGACGATGACGCCGACCGTGGTGAGCAGGCCGGTGCCGGCGAGGGCCACCGCGAACAGCGACAGGATGACCGAGCCGCCGCCGAGCAGGAACGCCGCGTAGACGGCGCCACCGATGAGGATCGCGGAGTAGACAGCGGACTCGAGGCCCACCGAGACGCCGGCGAGGATCACCGTGGCGGCACCGGTCAGCGAGCTCTTGCCGATCTCGCGGACCGGCTTGCGGCTGGTCTCGGTGAAGTAACCGGTGAGCACCTGGATGACGCTGGCGAGCACGATGCCGATGATCACGGCGACGAGCGCAACGAGTCGCGGATCCTTGTCGAAGCCCTTGGCGCCTTCCAGGATGCCCTCGCCGTCGAGCCCGGCGATGGTGGCCGGGAGGTAGGCGTAGGAGGCGATCCCGACGAGCACCGCGGAGACCACGGCGGACAGGAAGAAGCCGCGGTTGATGGCGCTCATGCCGGAGCGGTCGCTGTCACGCGGCTTCGTGCCGTAGATGCCGACCAGGGCGGTCAGGACCCCGATGGCCGGGACGATCAGCGGGAACACCAGGCCCTGCGAGCCGAAGGCCGCCTGGCCGAGGATGAGGGCGGCGACCAGCGTCACGGCGTAGGACTCGAAGAGGTCCGCGGCCATGCCGGCGCAGTCACCGACGTTGTCACCGACGTTGTCGGCGATGGTGGCGGCGTTGCGCGGGTCGTCCTCGGGGATGCCCTTCTCGACCTTGCCGACCAGGTCGGCGCCGACGTCGGCGGCCTTGGTGAAGATGCCACCGCCGACACGCATGAACATCGCGAGCAGGGCGCCACCGAAGCCGAAGCCCTCGAGCACCTCAGGCGCGTCGCTGCCATAGACGAGGAGCACGGTGGTGGCCCCGAACAGGCCCAGGCCGATGGTGAACATGCCGACGACCCCACCGGAACGGAAGGCGATCCGCATCGCGGGCTTGGTGCCGACCGTGTTCGCGGCGTGGGCCACGCGGACGTTGGCGCGAGTGGCCAGGGTCATGCCGACGAAGCCGACGAGGGCGGAGAAGGAGGCGCCGATCAGGAAGAACAGCGACCGGCCGATCCGGACCTCGGCGGTGCCCGGGAGCAGGAACAGCAGCCCGAAGACGAGCACGGCGAACACCGACAGGGTGCGGAACTGCCGGTTCAGGTAGGCGGCTGCGCCTTCCTGCACGGCCCGGCTGATGTCGCGCATCTTCTGCGGACCCTGCTCGGCGGACAGCACCTCGCGGGCTAACAGCCCCGCGAACGCCAGGGCCACCAGGGCGACAACGAGAATGAGGTAGAGCAGCGGCTTGTCACCGGACAGGACCGACGCGAGGTCGGTCCCCTCCTCAGCTGCCAGGGGCAACGCGAACACGTGTCCTCCAGGTCGAGGGGCTCAGGCGGCCCCTTGCTTCGCGGTGCGGGCGCAGGCCCGCGGGGGTCGTCTCACAGGGGCGTGGACGGCTCCGCTCTCGAACGCGGTGCGCTCCGAACGCGGTGCTGTTCGGAGCGCGATGCGACGAGGACGAGCGTGGCGAAGGCTACACAGAAGCCGTGATGTGGCTCACAACGGCACGCCCATTCCGGGGCAGCATCAGAGCGCGGGCGCGAGCGGCCATCTCATGGTGACCGTGGTGCCGGCCTCGCCGGCCGTGATCTCCAGGTCGTCGACCAGGCCGGAAAGCACGACCAGTGCCACCGCAGGGTCGACCACGAGGTCATCGAACAGCTCGTCCACGGCGACGTCCAAGGGCTGGGCCGCGGGGCCGACGTCGGTCACCTCGACGGTGAGCCCGTCTGGGTCATCACGCAGCACGATCTTCACGGGGGTCTCGGGCGCGTGCAGCGCATGCAGCGCCACCGCCCGGGAACAGGCCTCCCCCACCGCCAGCCGCAGCTCGTCCACGAGCTCGTCGGACAGCCCAGCGCGACGCGCCGCCGCCACCCCGATGAGCCGGGCAGTGCGGACGTGCACAGGCAACGCAGCCAGGAGCAGCTCGACGGTCGCCATACCTAGTCGGTGGCCGCGACGGCCTCTGCCACGCTGGCGTGAATCGGGAAGACCTTGGTCAGCCCGGTGATGCGGAAGATCTTCAGGATGCGCTCCTGGGTGCAGACCAGCCGGAGCGTGCCCTCATGCGCCCGGACCCGCTTGAGCCCGCCGACGAGCACGCCGAGCCCGGTGGAGTCGAGGAACTCGACACCCTCCATGTCCACCACCAGGTGGTACTGGCCGGCGCTCACCAGATCGATGAGCTTCTCGCGGAGCTTCGGGGCCGTGTAGACGTCGATCTCTCCGCCCACGACCACGATCGTGCGGTCACCCTCGGTGCGGTCGTCCAGGGACAGGTCCACGACTTCTCCTCCACGTAGTCAACGGTCGGCATGCAGCCGCCCGGCCCCTCCAGGACCGACAGGCTGTTACCCCTGTATGGCCTCATCTAACCCTGTCGCCCGTACTGAGAGGATGGGCAGGATGAATACCCGGCCCGAGACGCTCCTGCAGCGCCTGCTGCTGGACCCCTCACGCGCCGACCGGGTCACCCACGTCGAGCACGTCCCCGCCAGGGTCGGGCGCACCTCTCCGTGGCCGGCGTGGGTGCCGCAGCTGCTCGTGGATCGGCTGGCGTTGCAGGGCGTGGCAGCCCCCTGGGAGCACCAGGCCCAGGCCGCGGACCTGGCGAGGGGCGGCCAGTCGGTGGTCATCTCGACGGGCACGGCGTCGGGAAAGTCCCTTGGCTATCTCCTGCCGGTGCTGGCCGGGCTCCTCGAGGACGAGAAGGCCACCGCGCTCTACCTGTCCCCCACCAAGGCCCTCGCCACCGATCAGTTGCGAGCCATCCGCGCCCTGAACCTGGTCGCGGTCCGGGCGGCCACCTACGACGGCGACACCGCCTTCGATGAGCGCGACTGGGTGCGCCGGTTCGGTTCCCTCGTCCTCACCAACCCGGACATGCTGCACCGCTCGGTGCTGCCCCGGCACGCCGACTTCTCCCGGTTCCTGCGCGGCCTGCAGTACGTCGTCATCGACGAGTGCCACACCTATCGCGGCGTCTTCGGCTCGCACGTCGCGCAGGTGCTGCGCCGGCTCCGTCGGATCTGCGCCCGGTACGGCGCCTCCCCCGTCTTCCTGCTCGCTTCCGCCACGGTCAGCGACCCGGAGGTCTCGGCCGGGCGGCTCGTCGGGCTTCGGGTTGTCCCCGTCGACGTCGACGCGTCGCCCCGCGGCACCACCGAGTTCGCCCTCTGGGAACCGCCGCTGCTGGACTCCTTCGCTGGTGAGAACGGCGCTCCTGTACGGCGATCGGCGACCGCTGAGACCGGGGACCTGCTCGCGGATCTGGTCGTCGAGGGGGCCCGGACCATCGCGTTCGTCCGCTCCCGCCGGGGCGCCGAGGCAGTCGCCGTCACTGCCCGACGGGCCGTGGAGGAGGCCGCGCCAGAGCTGGGCGCCCGCGTTGCGGCGTACCGGGGTGGGTATCTGCCCGAGGAACGTCACGAGCTCGAGAAGCGCTTGCAGTCAGGCGATCTGCTCGGGGTTGCGGCCACCAATGCGCTGGAGCTGGGGGTCGATGTCGCCGGTCTGGACGCGGTCGTCCTCAGTGGCTGGCCCGGGACGATCGCGTCGGTCTGGCAGCAGGCCGGGCGGGCCGGTCGGGCCGGGCAGGGGGCGCTGGCCGTCTTCGTCGCCCGCGACGACCCGCTCGACACCTACCTCGTGCACCACCCGGCGGCGATGTTCGGACGGCCGGTGGAGAGCACCGTCCTGGACCCGTCCAACCCCTACGTCCTGGGGCCGCACCTGTGCTGCGCCGCGGCCGAGCTGCCGCTCACCGAGGACGACCTCGAGCTGTTCGGTCCGGGCACCGAGGAGCTGCTCGCCGACCTGGTGCGACGCGGGCTGCTCCGGCACCGCCCGCGCGGCTGGTTCTGGACCTCCCGCGACCGTCCCGACGCCGACCTGCGCGGCGCCGGGGGGCCGCCGGTGCGGCTGGTCGAGAGCTCCACCGGGCGGCTGCTCGGCACCGTCGACAGCAGCTCCGCGCACAGCCAGGCGCACACCGGGGCGGTCTACCTGCACCAGGGCGAGTCCTACGTCGTGGAGCTGCTCGACCTCGACGAGGCCGTCGCGCTGGTGCGCGCCGACGAGCCCGACTACAGCACCTCGGCCCGGGACGTCACCGACCTGCGCATCGTCGAGACCCTGCGTTCCACCTCGTACGACGGGGTGGTGCTGTCGTTCGGCACGGTGGACGTCACCCACCAGGTGGTGTCGTACCTGAAGAAGCGCCTGCGCGCCGGCGAGGTGCTCGGGGAGGAGCTGCTCGACCTGCCGCCGCGGCAGCTCACCACCCGCGCGGTCTGGTACACCCTGTCCCCCGAGCTGCTCGAGAAAGCAGCCCTGACCGATCTCCCGGGTGCGGCGCACGCCGCGGAGCACGCGGCCATCGGGCTGCTGCCGCTGTTCGCGACCTGCGACCGCTGGGACATCGGGGGCGTCTCGACCGCGCTGCACGAGGACACCGGCCTGGCCACCGTCTTCGTCTACGACGGCCACCCGGGCGGGGCCGGCTTCGCCGAGCGCGGGTTCGTGCGGGCCGCGACCTGGCTCCAGGCCACGCTCGATGCCATCAGCTCCTGCGAGTGCGCCGACGGCTGCCCGTCCTGCGTGCAGTCCCCGAAGTGCGGCAACGGCAACGACCCGCTGGACAAGGCAGGAGCGGTGCGGCTGCTCGAGAGTGTCCTGCGCAGCGGATTGGGTATGACCTAAGGCCCAACCCCTGGAGGTTCGCGATGGTCGCTCTCGGCCTGGTACTTCTCGTGCTTTCCGGCGCCCTCGCCATCGGCGTCGCGCTGTCCAACACCGACCCGGTGTCCGCGTCCGCCTTCGGGGTGGCGCTCTCCGACATCACCGTCGGTAGCCTCTTCCTGCTCGGGGCCGCCACCGGTGTGATCTTCATGCTGGCGCTGACGATGATGGCGGCCGGTGCTTCACGCCGGCGGGCCCGTCGCGACCAGCGCCGCCAGGCGGTGAAGGAGGTGCGCGTCGAGAAGGAGCAGCTCGCGACGGAGAACGCCGAGCTGCGGGAGCGCCTCAGCGACCCGTCACTGGTAGGTGCATCCGGCGGCGGCCCTGCTGACAACTCGGGTGGCGCCTCGGTCAACCCCTCGGGTGACCGCGAGGGCCGCCACACCAGAACCGGCCTCTTCAAGCGCGACTGAGCACTCCCGCCGCGGGCGGCTTCAGTTCCCAGGCACGTGGACGGAACCGGCAGGGGTCCGCCCCGGCCTCGAGACGGCCCTTCCGCGTCCCTTCACCGAGAGGGGGCTCATGACGCGGAGGAGTTACTCCTCCGCGTGGGTGCCCAGGTAGCGGCGCAGGTGGGCACCGACCAGGAGCAGGATGAACGCGGCAGCCAGGCTCTTGGCCAGCTGCGCAGAGTCGATCGCGTCGCGGAACTGCGCGATCGGGCGGCCGGCGAAGCTGGTGGTCCGCTCGACATCGACCTCGGTCTGCGGCTGGTAGGGCAGCTGCGGGTTGTAGCTGCCCTCCGGCAGCGGCGCCTCCCCGTTGAACGACGGCATGGTGATGGCCGGCAGCGGCGGGAGCTTCGGGATGCCGAGACTCGGCGAGAAGGCACTGAACTGGAGGGCGAAGGCCCGACGCGAGGCGAGGATCGGGTCCGCGAAGGTGGGCAGCGTCGGCTTCGCGCCCGGCTTGACCGCGGTGCCACCGGTCGTGGACCCGGACGTGCTGGACCCACCGGTGCTGGAGCCACCCGTCGGGCCGCCCGTGCTGGAGCCGCCCGTGGAGCCGCCCGCCGAGCCGCCCGTGCTGGAGCCACCGGTGGACCCACCGGTGCTGGAGCCGCCCGTGCTGGACCCGCCGGTGGTGCCGCCGGGCTGCTCGGTGGGGCTGGGCGACGGGGACGGTGAAGGCGGGGGAGGCGGAGGCGGGTTGACCAACGTGGCGCTGGCGGAGGCGCGATTGGTCGACTCGAGGACGCTGGCGCAGCTGCCGCAGCCGCCTCCTGGACGCTTGGCGGCGAGCCGGTAGGTGTGCGAGCCCGCATTGTCCGACGGGTAGTAGAGGCCGTAGGAGCAGTAGTTGCGGCTGCAGACCGAGAGGTTGATGTCCCCGTCGATGACGGTGCCGTTGTCGTCGTACAAGGCATATCCGGACAGGTCGGGCTCGCTGCCCTTGGTCCAGGTGAACGACACGTCGCGGGCACCGCTGCCCTGGGCCGAGAAGCCGCCCGGGGTGGCGGGGGCGAAGTTGGTGAAGAACGTGCTGGTGTCGGAGGCGCCGCCGGACAGCGTGACGGTCCACTGACCGTTGCGGATCGAGGCGCCGTTGCCGGTGCTGACCGCGATCTCGATGTTCTGGCCGTTGAGGATGTCCTTGGCGACCGACTTCGAGCTGGAGTAGCCGGGGCCCGCCAGGGTGAGGGTCGTGGCTTCGCTGTTGGCCGTCACCGTGGCCCGAGCTGCGAAGCTCGAGCCGCTGCTGATGACCGCGCTCGCGCCCGGTGCCGTGATCGAGCCGCCGGCGTAGGCGGCGGGCGCGGCGGCGAGGAGCAGGGACGCGGCCAGCGGGCCGGTCAGGGCAAGCAGGCTCAGGGAACGTGCGGCAACGCGACGGACGGTCATCAGGCCCCCTTCTGCTTCACGTCTTCGGTCAGCTTCTCGTCCAACTCAAGGCGCAGGATGAGGCGCTGCTTGGCGCTGCCCTTGGGGTGGCAGGTGGTGAGGGTCAGGTAGCGCTTGCCGGGGACGTTCTGGACCACCGAGAAGTCCTTGGGGTTGGTGATCCACGGGTTGGGGTGGTTGTCGAAGGCGTTGACCGCGATGTAGTGGTAGCGCTTGAACGGGGTGCTGAGGATGACCTCGTCGCCCGGCTTCATCAGGTCGAGGTGGTTGAAGGGCCGCCCGAAGGTGGTCCGGTGGCCGGCGATGCTCACGTTGCCCAGCTCGCCGGGCAGCGGGGTCCCCGGGTAGTGCCCGGCACCGGCGCGCAGCGCGGCGGGCGTCGTGCCCTCCACGACGTGGACGTCGACGTTGATGCCCTTCTTCGGGATCTCCAGCCGGGTCAACACGTCACCGACCCCGATCGTGCGGGTGCGGTATTTCTCCTGGAGCTGCGGGTCACCGAAGGCGCTGCTGAGCCGGTCCTGGGTGTAGCGGCCGTAGAGGTCGGTGCCGACCGGGTAGGCGAACATCGAGATGCCGGCGACGAACAGCACGATGGAGAGCACCGACAGCGCCTTGCGCCCGCCCGGGCGGCGCAGGGCGTCACCCATCAGCGATCCCAGGCCACGCGGTTGCGCCGGGACGGCCGGAGTGACGAACGACGGCTCCATCAGGTGGTGCTCCTTGCTTGTTGCGTGCGCGCGATGCCCTGCCCGAGCCAACGAGGGGGGGCGCTTGAGGTTACGCCGGGCGAGCAGACCTGGCTTTCACTTCCTGCCTTGTCATGACATGTCCTCGGCAGGCTGTACGACGAACCGAAGGCCTTTGCGGTTCCCGTCGGCAGGACGGCCCAATCCGCGAGCGGGCCAGCCCTGGCTATCGCGCGCGCCACGCCGAGTTGACCCAGCCGCCCGGGCGGGGACACGGCCACCTGGACGAGGACGTCCAACCCCTCGATCCGGCAGACCTCGAGCACCGCCGCTTGCGCGACGGCGACCCGTCGGGCGGCGGCGCAGGCGACCTGCTCCCCCTCGAGCGCGTGCCGGGCCGCGGCCAGCGCCGCGAGGTCGGCCGCCGCGGCCGCCCGGTGCCGGGTCACCGCGACGGCAGCCAGCGTCGCGACCAGCGCGGACAGGCTGACCAGCACGAGGACCAGACCGGCCACGGCCACCGTGACGAACCCGTCCTGGCGCCTCACGGGTCCTCCGCCTCGGCCACGGCACGGGCGCTGACGTGCACGGCTGGCAACCAGCGCGTGACCCGCACGTCGGCCTCGACCCGCACCTCCACCTCGGCGCCACGGCGGGCGATCCGCACTTCGGCTCCCTTCGGGGCGAGCGCCACGGCCGCCTGCGTCGCGACGGCGTCGGTGTCTCCGCGCGCCACCACCCGGGCACCCGCGCGGGACGCGTCGACGCAGCGCAACTGCGCTCCCACGCTGATCAGCACGGCAACAGCAACGGCGAGTACGACGAGAAGCGCGGGCAGCGCCATGGCTGCCTCGGCGGTCGCGTAGCCCCCGTCGGTTCGCCTCCGGTTGACGCGGCTTCGGTCAGTGGGGCTTCGGTCAGTGGGGCTTCGGTGAAGGCGTGCCTGGTCAGGGCTGGTCAGGTCAGTGCGAGTCAGGTGCACGAGGTCCTCCCCCGGCCGGGTCCCGGGGCCGACAGAGGTCGACCCCGGGACGGGAGGGCGCTCAGAACGACAGCTTGAACGCCTTTCCGATCACCCCCTTGACCAGCTCGAGGATGCTCTCGCTCGTGATGATCTTGTAGAGCACGCCGCTGAACCCACACGCGGCGACAGTCCCCACTGCGTACTCCGCGGTGGTCATGCCCGCCTCGCCGTGCTCGTCGCCGGCGCGCAGCTGACGGGACTGCACGGCGGCAGCGAGCCGGGCGGTCAGCGGGCCGCTCGGAAGGCTGGTGCCCGGGGCGGCTGTGCGGTGGAGGGTGGCGGTGCGGTGGAAGGTGGAGAGAGCGGCCATCGAGGGACCTCCAGGTCAACGCCGGCGGAAGGCCGGTCGTGGCGGGTGACGGGCAGTCGTCCGTCGCGTTGGACGCTGCAACCCAGGGCCGGGCGCTGGTAGGGGTCGCGGCGAAGGTGTGGATGAGTCGGCCCCCTGTGGACGAGCGACTGCCCGGTGAGCGAGCGAGGGCGGAGACAGCGCACAGCCCAAGCGCTCGAAGCGAGCGCGCAGTAGCCGGGCTACAGCGAGGCGAACAACGGGCCCGCGAGCCCGACGATGGCGGGTACGACGCCCAGCAGCAGGAACGCCGGAAGGAAACACAGGCCCAGCGGCCCCACGGCCAGTACCCCGGCCCTCCGCGCTGCCCGCTCAGCACGCGCCCCTGCCTCCCGCCGAGCGTCCTGCGCGACCCGCTGCACCGCAGCCGCCACCGGCGCACCGCCCTCGGCGGCTCGCGCCAGGGCTCGCGCTGCGGTGCCGGCCGGGCCCCGGTCCTCCCCCAGCGCACGCCAGGCCTCGGCCGGCGTCGAGCCGACCGCGAGGGTTGCCGCGACCCGCAACAGCCGGTCGGAACAGGCCCCCGGCAACGCCGCCGCAACCGCCCGGACCGCGGTGACGGTCGACGCGCCGCCGGACAGGCACGCCGCCAGCAGGTCCAGGACCAGGGGCAGCTGCCCGGCCACCAGTGCGCTGTCGTCCTTGGGACCGTCGAGCCGGGCGAGCGCGCGCGGCGCCACGAGCACCAGGGCCGCGCCGGCCAGCATCCCGAGGAGCCCGCCCAGCCCCCACCAGGCTCCGAGCCCCCCGACCGCGCAGGCGACGCGTACCCACCCGGTCGACAGACCCTCGGCAGGCGGACCGGACGTTCGGCGCGGCAGGACACCCTCCAACCGACGCGGTGTGCAAGGCCCGAGCAGCGCGACGGCGGCGGCCAGCCCGGCGAGGCATGCAGTCAGCAGCACGAGGGTCACCGGCTGCCTCCCGCGGCGGCCACCAGCCGCCCGGTCCACCACACCCCCAGCAGGTCCAGCCCGACCCCGGCGACGAGGCAGCCCACCCCGATCGGCGTCTCGAACAGGACGTGGAGCGGCCTGGCCCCCAGCCCGGAGGCGAGCAGGATCCCGGCGAGAGGGAGCACCGCGAGCAGTCCCGCGGTTGCCCGCGGCCCCGCGAGCTCGGCCTCCACCGTGAGCCGCTGGGCGTGCTCGGCGCGGAGACCTTCGGAGAGCCGCTCGACAGCTGCTGCCAGGGAACTCCCGGTGGAGCTGCAGACCTGCCAGCACGCCGCGAGCCCTCGAAGCACTTCCGGTACGGCGCTCTGCTCGGCGCCTCGCAGCAGGCACTCGCCCGCATCGGCGCCGAACCGGCCACTCCGGGCGGCCGCCGCGAGTGCCCGCCCGAAGGGACCGACGGCGACCGATGCAGCCGCCTCGAGGGCGGTCGCCGGCGTCCTGCCTGCGGTGAGCTCCCCCGCGAGCACGGCCAACGCCTCCGAGGCCCCCGCCCGCTCGGACTCCCTCGCCAGCCGGTCGAGGCGGCGGTCCCACCACCGCCGGCCCAGCGCCGCCAGCAGCAGGCCCAACGCGGCAGCAGCTGGACCCGACCAGACGAGCAGCACCGCAGCCAGCGCGAGCGGGACGGCGGCGTGGGCCGCGAGCGGTGCAAGCGAGGTCCCCGGCGAGGCCACGGGCGAGGTCCCGGGCGAGGTCCCGGGCGAGGTCCCGGGCGAGGCTTCAGAAAGCTCCACCACTGGACCCTCCCGAGCCCCCCGATCCGCCTGATGCACCCGGGCGGATCGCTCGCTGAGCGTGCGGTCCGGAGGGAAACCGGAGAGTCGGTCCGGCAGCGGCAGCCCGACAGCGACCGCCACGGCCAAGGCCGCAAGGACCGCTGGAACCACGACACCGGGCACGGCATCCGCCGGAACAACGGGCACCGCACCCGCCAGGACACCGGCTGCCGCCGGAGCGAGAGCCACCAGCACGCCCGGGTCCAGCGGGGTCATCCGATCAAGCCGACGAGTAACGCCGCCGCCGGACCCGACGTACCGGAGGAGGTGACGCCGTCCCAGGACCACGCCGGCGTGGCGATCACGAGCCCGTCGGAGCCTCGGGCCAGCACGCTGACCTGACCGACCCGGCGGGCGCCGCCGCCCGGGGCCCGGACCAGGTGGACCGCGACCCGCAAACCGGAAGCGAGCTGGCTGTGCAGGGCGTCCCGGGAGAGCCCGGCGACCGCTGCGAGGGCTTCCAATCGAGCGGGTACGTCGGCCGCGGAGTTGGCGTGCAGGGTGCCGCAACCACCCTCGTGCCCGGTGTTGAGGGCAGCCAGCAGATCGACGACCTCGGCCCCCCGCACCTCACCGACGACGACCCGGTCGGGCCGCATCCGGAGCGACAGCCGCACCAGGTCCCGCAGCGTGACCTCCCCGGCACCCTCGACGTTCGCCGGCCGGGCCTCCAGCCGGACGACGTGCGGGTGGTCGGGTGCCAACTCGCCGGCGTCCTCCACCAGCAGCAGCCGGTCACCGTGGTCGACGAGCGACAGCAGCGCGGACAGCAGCGTCGTCTTGCCGGTGCCCGTCCCCCCGCTCACCAGGAAGGCGGTGCGCGACGCCACCAACCGGGCCAGCAGTGCGGCCCCGTCCTCCGGCACGGTCCGGGCGGCAACCAGCTCAGCCAGGCTGAAGACCCGACGCCGGGGGACGCGCAACGACAGGCAGGTGCCGCCCGTCGCCACCGGTGGCAGCACCGCATGCAGGCGCACCCCGCCAAGTAGCCGCGCGTCGACCCACGGCTGCGCATCGTCCAGCCGCCGCCCGGTCGGTGCCGAAAGGCGGACAGCCAACCGGCGTACGGCGGTCTCGTCGGCGAACCGGACCGCGACCCGCTCGAGTCCCTGACCGCGGTCCACCCACACCTCGTCGGGGCCGTTGACGAGGACGTCGGTCACCGCCGGATCCGACAGCAGCGGCTCGAGGGGTCCGGCTCCGGCGATCTCGCTCTGCAGGGTGCGGAGCACCGCCAGTACCTCGACGTCGCCGCGCAACCCGCCGCCCTCGTCGCGGAGGGCGGCCGCCACCCGAGCGGGCGTCGGCGTGCCGCCGTCGGTCGCCAGTCGGTCGCGGACCCGCCCGATGAGCCCCGGCTCGAGGATCATGCGGCGCGGCGCTGGTCGGTGGGCAGCAGCTCCTCCAGCAGCCCGTCGCACAGCATCCGGAGCGGGGACCGGGACCGCTGCCCCGGCGCCTCACCGCGTTCGAGCGCCACCTCGAGCCCCGGCTCGGCGCGCAGCTCACCGACCAGCGGCAGGGCCAGCGCCCGGACCACCTCGGCCGTGGGCAGACCGGTCGGCGCCGGGCCGCGGACGACCAGCCGCAGGTCGCGGCAGAGCAGTCCGGCACGGCTGGCCACCCGTGCCGCGGCGGCAGTGGCGCGCACCTCCGCCGGAACCACCAGCAAAGTGGTGCTGGCCGCGATGAGCACCTCCCGCGATGCCTCATCGAGGGTGCGCGGCAGGTCGACCACCACCAGGTCCCAGCGGCGACGGGCCGCGGCAAGCACAGCCTGAACCGCCTCGACCGGCAGCTGGGCGACATCACCGCGGTCCCAGGACAGCACCGACAACCCCTCCAGGGTGGGCAGCGCCTCGACGAGCGCCTGCGCAGGCACCCGACCGCGGGTCGCGCCCAGGTCCGGCCAGCGCAGGCCCGTCACCCGTTCGCCGCCGAAGACCAGGTCGATGCCGCCACCCAGCGGATCGCCGTCGATGAGGAGGGTGGCCAGCTTCCGTCGTACAGAGGAGAGGGCGAGAGCGACGGACAGGGTGGTCGCGCCGGCGCCACCACGACCTCCCAACACGGCGACGAGCACGCCCTCCTGACCGGCTCCCTCGACCGCGTCCCCGAAGGCCTCGACCAGCCAGGGCTCGGCGTCGGGGAGGAAGACCACGTGCTCGGCGCCGACCTGCACGGCCCGCTGCCAGATGCTGCCGTCGTCGAGGTCGCCTCCGAGCACGACGACCTTCGCGCGCCGACCCAGCCGGCTGCGGGCGACCCGGTCCACCAGGTCGGGTCCGACGACGACGAGCGGCGCGGACCGCCAGGTGCGATGGGCGCCCGGGATGTCGTGGGCGACGTCGACCTCCACCCCGGCGCTGGCCGCGAGGCGTAGAAGATCGTCGAGGGCACCCGGATCAGCGGTGACGAGCAGGGGTCGGGTCACGAGGGCTCCTGGGGGTCGGCCGGACCCCCAGGCTCCGCGCCGGGGCACCGGGTCGCCAGGGCGCAACGCGGATCTGTGGATCGGGCAGGACGGTTGTGGAAACCGCAGGCAGGAGCACGTCCTAGATTGACCGGGTGACTGCCGCCGCGTTCTTCGACCTGGACAAGACCGTGATCGCCAAGAGCAGCACCTTGGCGTTCGGGAAGCCCTTCTACAAGGGCGGTCTGGTCAACAGGCGCGCTGTCCTGAAGTCCTCCTTCGCGCAGTTCGTCTACCTGCTGCAGGGCGCGGACGAGGACTCGATGGACAAGATGCGCGACTACCTCAAAGCCCTGTGCGCCGGCTGGTCGGTGCAGCAGGTGCACGACATCGTGGCCGAGACCCTGCACGAGCTCATCGACCCGCTGGTCTACGCCGAGGCCCTGGAGCTGTTCGACGAGCACCGGGCCGCTGGGCGCGAGGTCGTCCTCGTCTCGAGCTCCGGGGAGGAGATCGTCGGCCCCATCGGCGAGATGCTCGGGGTCGATCGGGTCATCGCGACCCGGATGGTCGTGGAGGACGGTCACTACACGGGCGACATCGCCTTCTACGCCTACGGAGAGGGCAAGCAGGTCGCCATCAAGGAGCTGGCCGCGCAGCGCGGCTGGGACCTCGCCGCGTGCTTCGCCTACAGCGACTCGGCCACCGACGTCCCGATGCTGGCCGCGGTGGGCCACCCCGTCGCGGTCAACCCAGACAAGCCGTTGCGCAAGATCGCCGCGGACAACGACTGGCCGGTGCGCATCTTCGCCAAGCCGGTGCGGGCGTCGCGACGCCTCCCGACCCCGCCGGGACCGCCCGCCGCCTACGCAGGACTACTCGCGGTAGCCGCCCTCGTGGTGCTCGCGTGGCTCGTCGGTCGCCGCCGCTCCGGAGAGTGACCGGCCAACTATTCGCCGTCACAAAGATCTTGCAAAACCCTTGACAGACAAGGGATGCAGGCGGAATGTAAGAGGTGCGGAACGCCGCCAGCGGGCGGACTCGATCCCCCCGACGACGGTCCGTGCACTACGCGTCCGAGCACCCACGTGCGATCAGCCGCGAGAGGCACATCGAGCGGGTCCACCGGTTCAAGAAAGGATCACCGGACCCAGGGCGATGACAACGATGCACGCTTTGGTCACTCGGCCGTAGTGCATGGCGACGGGGTCCCACCCTCAGGGATGGGACCCCGTTCCGCATGTCAGGACTCGCGGCGGAGCGCCTCGCAGACGGCCAGACCCTCACGGGCGCCGAGCGCCACGGCCTGCGCGCAGTGCACGAGCCACGCCGCCACTCCGTCCTGGCCACCGCCCACGTAGGCCCGGGCCGCCTCCGCATAGGCGTGCGTGTGCGACGCCCGCAACCCGGCAGCGTCCAGCTCGACATGTCCGACTTCGGGGGCGCTGACCGCCTTGGGGTCCAGACCCCGGTCGATCAGCACCAGCCGACCGGCGGCGCGAGCCACCAGACCGTCTGCCGAACCGAAGGCCCGCAGCGCCAGCAGCTCCCCGTGCACCACCGCGGACACCACGACGGCCGGGGCGACGGTCGGTGCCAGGAGCAGTCGCGCCAGCCCGTCCAGGCGGGCCCCGACCTCGATCGGCTGGGGGGCCGGCCCGAGCTCCAACGGGTCCTCCACCGGGTCGGTCACGGCGGTCCGCGGCCGGCCCAGCGCATCGTCGGGCAGCCCGAGATCGGCCGCGGCCAGCACGTGCAGCCGGGCCAGGGCCTGCCTCGGCGAGCCCTTCCACGACGGCAGCAGCGACCCGAGGTCGGCATGGACGCGTACGGCGTTCGCCGCCAACTGCCCCAACCGCGGGTCCTTCGACGCGACCGTCACCTGCTGGCCGTGCATGAGCTGCCCGCGCAGCCGCTCCAACTCCATGCCGGCGCCCTCGAGCTCGGCACTGGCCCGCGCCCCGCGCAGGGCCGACTCGGCGGTCACCTCGGCGGACCGACGCCGCAGCACCCGGTGCCCGAGCAGGCTGTCGACGGCGGCCCGCGCCTCGGTGACGGCGTCTGCCACCCCGGGCAGGTCGAGCAGAGAGGCGAAGGGGTCGGTACGGGCATTGGTCACGAGAGTTGAGCGTAGGCGCAGCCGGCCGGACCTACAGTGCCCGTTGGAGGTGGGCATGCTTCAGCGGCCCGGACGGCGGGCGCTCGTCACGAGCGCCGAGCGAGCGACGTACGACGCCTTGCATGAGGCCTCCCTGGCTGCGCCTTTCCTGCGCGCGGGGCTGACCAGCGAGGCCGCAGGCCGCAGCGCCGGGCACCTGCTGCGGTTGCTGGGCAGTTCCGCGGTGTGCCTCACCGACACCGAAGACGTGTTGGCTTGGGAGGGCGAGGGCGCCGACCACGCGCGGGGCGCCCGAAAGCTGGTGACCGAGACGCTCGCCACCGGTCGCACCGGGCTGCAGCGCGACGTGTCCTGTGCTGACCCGCTCTGCCCCATCAGAGCCGCGGTGGTCAGCGCCCTCGTGGTCGAGGACCACGTGGTGGGCACGCTGACCGCCTACGCCACAGCCTCTTCCGCGGGGCTGGTGCGCACCGTCGAGGAGGTCGCGCGCTGGGTCTCGGGGCAACTGGAACTCGCGGAGCTCGACGAGTCGCGGGCCCGGCTCGCCGAGGCGCAGGTGACCGCGCTCCGGGCGCAGATCAGTCCCCACTTCGTCTACAACGCCCTCACCACGATCGCCTCGTTCGTGCGCACCGACCCCGACCGCGCCCGTGAGCTGCTGCTCGACTTCGCCGAGTTCACCCGTTACTCGAGCAGCACCCACGGGGAGTTCACGACACTCGCGGAGGAGCTGCGGTCCATCGACCGCTACCTGCTGCTGGAGCGGGCCCGGTTCGGTGACCGCCTCGAGGTGCTCCTGCGGATCTCCCCGGAGGTGCTGCCCGTCGCGGTGCCGTACCTGTGCCTGCAGCCGCTGGTGGAGAACGCTGTCAAGCACGGCCTGGACGGCACCACCGGCCGGGTCGTCGTCAGCATCGTCGCGGAGGATGCCGGCGCCGAGTGCCTGCTGACCGTCGAGGACGACGGCAGTGGCAGCGACCCCGACAAAGTCCGCAAAGCCCTGGCCGGGCAGGGCGAGACGGGTTCCATGGCGCTGTCTAACGTCGACGCCCGACTGCGGGCCACGTACGGCGACGATCATGGCCTGCTGGTCGAAACCGGCCCGGGGGCCGGCACCAAGGTGAGTCTGCGCATCCCCAAGTTCCGCGCCGGGGTGCGCCCGTCATGACCGGCCTGACGGTGCTTGCGGTCGACGACGAGAAGCCCGCCCTCGACGAGCTCGCCTACCTGCTGCGGGCGGACCCGCGCATCGACGAGGTGCGCACCGCGAACGCCTCCGCAACGGCAATGAAGATGCTCGACGACCCGGCCATCCAAGCGGTGTTCCTCGACATCCGGATGCCCGGGCTCGACGGGCTCGACCTGGCCCGGATCCTCGGCCGCTACGCCACTCCACCCGCCGTCGTCTTCGTCACCGCCCACGACGACTCGGCCGTCGACGCCTTCGCCCTGCAGGCCGTCGACTACCTGCTCAAACCGCTGCGCCCGGACCGTCTCGCCGAGGCCGTCCGCCGGGTCCTCGACAGCCTCCGGCCCGCCGAGCCCGACGACACCATCGCGGTCGAGCTCGCGGGCGTGACCCGCTTCGTGGCCGTCGCCGACATCCGCTACGTCGAGGCCCACGGCGACTACGCCCGGCTCCACACCGCGACCGACAACCACCTGGTCCGGGTTCCGGTCGCGGTGCTGGAGGAGCGCTGGGCAGCCCAGGGCTTCGTCCGGGTGCACCGCTCCTACCTGGTCTCCACCGCCCACATCACCGAGCTGCGCGTCGATCCCGGCGGTGGGCACGTCATCACCGTGGCGGGCGTGAGCCTGTCGGTCAGCCGCAGGCACACTCGCGAGCTGAAAGACCGGCTGGTACGTCGAGCCGGCGGGCCGGACCGCACGTGACCGAGCCGAGGCCGCACCGGGTCGCCGTCACCGGACCCCGCACCACCGCGGCGAAGCGGCAGAGCGGACAGCTGCGGCGACGCGCACTCGACGAGCAGGACCTCGTCGGTGAGCAGCTCGTCCGCACCCTCATGCGCGCCCAGCTCCGACTGGCCCTACGCACCGGCGCCCTCCTCCTCGGCAGTCTCGGAATGCTGCCCCTGCTGTTCGCCCTGGTGCCCGCGACGAAGACCACGCAGGTGCTCGGCCTGCCGCTCCCCTGGCTGCTTCTCGGGGTCCTCGTCTACCCAGGACTCGTGCTCGCCGGATGGGTCTACGTCAGGGCGGCGGAGCGGAACGAACGCGACTTCGTCGAGCTGGTCGGCGAAGGGTGAGCAGTTCGTCGTACGACGTCGTTGCTGTTGCTCTTGTTGTTCTCGGGACGGTCGGCTTCGGCTTGTACGGCGTGCGGCTGGCCCGAACGACCAGCGACTTCCTCGTCGCGAGCCGGAGCATCTCTCCGCTGTGGAACGCGAGCGCCATCGGTGGCGAGTACCTCTCGGCGGCGTCGTTCCTCGGCATCGCCGGCCTGGTCATGGCGTTCGGCGCCGACATGCTCTGGTATCCCGTCGGTTTCGTCGCCGGCTATGTCGTGCTGCTGCTGTTCGTCGCCGCCCCGCTGCGACGGTCGGGGGCCTACACGGTCCCTGACTTCGCCGAGCTGCGGTTGCAGTCCAAGGCCGTGCGCCGCCTCACGTCGGTGCTCGTCGTCGCCATCGGTTGGCTCTACCTCGTGCCCCAGCTGCACGGCGCCGGCCTCACCCTCAAGACCGTGACCGGTGCACCGAGCTGGGTGGGCGCGACGGTGGTCGCGGTCGTCGTCACCGCCAGCGTCGCAAGCGGTGGCATGCGCAGTGCGACCTTCGTCCAGGCCTTCCAGTTCTGGCTGAAGCTGACGGCGCTCGCCGTGCCCGCACTGGTGCTGTTCCTGGTGTGGCGTGGCGACGGGGCTCCCGAGATCGCCGGCGCGAAGGCCCCGGTGTTCCGCGAGCAGACCACGGTGCAGGTCAGCAGCCCACTGCGGGTCGACGTCACGACACCGACGACCGTCGAGGTCGACGGCCGGACGACCACCTGGGAGCCGGGACCGCAGGAGCTGCGCCGCGGAAGCACCGTCGTCTTCCCGGCCGGCGCCCTCGTGCCGCATCGCGCGGGAACGCCTGCTGTGGAAGGGGATCGCTGGCAGGAGCCGCTCTCGGGGGCCGGCGGGAGCGAGCACCCGCTCTACACCACCTACGCCCTGGTTATCGCGACGTTCCTGGGCACGATGGGGCTCCCCCACGTGCTGGTCCGCTTCTACACCAACCCCGACGGCACGACCGCGCGACGGACGACGCTGATCGTCCTCGTCCTGCTCGGCGCCTTCTATCTGCTCCCCACCTTGTACGGCGCTCTCGGCAGGCTCTACGTGCCGGAGCTGCTGACCACCGGGAGCACAGACGCCGTGGTGCTCGCCCTGCCGCGCGCCGCGATCGGCGGGCTGCTCGGCAATCTGCTCGAGGCCCTGCTCGTCGCGGGGGCATTCGCTGCCTTCCTGTCCACCGCCTCAGGGCTGCTGGTCAGCACCGCCGGCGTGCTGTCGCAGGACGTCCTGCACGGCACCGTCGGGGACTTCCGCCGGTCCGCCGTAGTCGCCGGCGCGGTGTCGTTGCTGCTGGCGCTGCCGGCCGCCCAACTTCCCCTCGGCGTGGCCGTCGGCTTGGCGTTCGCGTTCGCCGCCTCGACGTTCTGCCCCCTGCTCGTGCTGGGGATCTGGTGGCGCGGACTGACTGCGACCGGTGCGGCCGCCGGCCTGGTGGTCGGCGGCGGACTGGCCGCGGCGGCGATCCTCGCGACGCTCGTCGGCGTCGGGGCCGACGGCTGGTCCGCGGCGCTGCTCGCCCAGCCCGCGGTCTGGACCGTGC
>JANOTZ010000226.1:0-3272 GCA_031416735.1 Frankiales bacterium | reverse complement strand
AGCCGTCCGACGTCGGTCGCGTACGGGTCCAAGGCGGCGGCTAGCGAATCCATCACCCCGAGCGCGCGGGCCACTCTCAATAGCGTCCCGGTCCCCACGTCCTGTCCGGACTCAAGCCGGGTCACGGTCTGACGGGTCACGCCGGCCCGGTCGGCCACCTCCGCTGCGGTCAACCCTCTGAGCTTGCGCCAGGTGGCCGCGTCCTCGCCCAGACGTCGCATCGCCGCGGTCACCACCACAGGTGGCTTCGACGTCGCCATGCCGCCTCCTTATGTTCGACAGAAGCGACTGTAACAGTTTTTACGACAAAAATAACTGACATAAAGCCGGAGCAGACGGATCAGCGGCTAGGCGTACTGCTCCGCGAGGGCGAGCACCTTGCGGACGTACCAGCCGGCGTGGTTGTAGGAGAAGACGGCGTTGTAGAGGCCCTGGCCACCGCGGCCCGCCCCGTTGCGGCACAGGTACAACGCTGCGGCCGGCACTGCGTCGTACGCACTCATGATGTCGACCTTGCCGTCACCGTCGCCGTCGACACCGGCGAAGGCCCAGGTGGCGGGCATGAACTGCATCGGACCGAGGGCGCCGGCGCTGGACGGACCGAGGTTGCGGCCGTGTCCGCTTTCGATCTGGCCGATGGCCGCGAGCACCGTCCACGACAGCCCGGGGCAGTAGCGCGCCGACACCTGGTAGAGCTCGCGGTAGGACGCCGGACGCCGGTAGGTGATGGCGACGGGACGCAGTACCTGCAGGTCGACCGCGTCGCCGAGGATCGCGCGCACGTCCTTGCGGAGGCCCTTGACGGAGCGGTCGGGTGCGGCCAGGAGCATCGAGGTCGCGCGCAGGCCCAGCTCCTTGCCGAGGACCTGGCTCACGACCAGGTCGGCGCCCGGCAGGCCGTAGGCCGCGACCGCACCGATGCGCAGGTCCTGACGGGTGCGCCCGGCGACGGCTACGGTGCGCCCGAGCGGCAACTTGGTCGAGTAGGCCGGCGCCAGGTCACCGCGGGCGATGGCGGCCCAGAGCGGGTCGGAGCCCGCCGTCTCGCGTGGCGTGAAGGCGCGGAAGCTCGACGGGTCGACGCCGAGGGCCTGCACGGTCGTGGTGCCGACCCGCAGCGAACCGGTCGACAGCACCGAAAAGGCTGTGACACCACGGATCCGCCGGAGCGCGATCACCTGGCGGGGCGTGAGCGGACGGTCCATCCTCAGCAGTACGTCGGGAGTGACGGTCGCCTTGAGGGAGGCGACCGGAGTCGCCGTACGCGTCCTGGAAGCGCGCTGGACGACGGGGACGGGTCGGTCGACGGAGGCCGCGGCGGGTTGGGGTGCCGGGTCGTTCGGCAGGGTGACCGCGACGAGGGTCCCGGTCACGACGAGGGCGATCGCGAGCAGCCCGAAACGGGGGCTCAGAGGGACACGGCGCATTACTTCGCTCTACCCCCTTCGTCGCTCTGGTACGCATTGCGCTGTGCTGCGTATCGCGAACTGCTCCGGCTTCTACGGCGACCGACTGTCTGCGCTGTCCGAGGTGGTCAACGACGGGCCGGTTGATGTCGTCACCGGCGACTACTTGGCAGAGCTCACCATGCTCATCTTGTTCAAGTCGCGCCTGAAGGATCCGGCCAAGGGTTACGCCTCGACGTTCCTGACGCAACTCGAGGGGGTCCTGGGGACCATCGCCGAGCAGGGGACGAAGGTCGTCGTCAACGCCGGCGGGCTCGCACCGGCGGCCTGCGCCGACGCCGTCCGCGCGCTGTGCGACCGGCTCGGGGTGTCGGTGCCCGTCGCCCACGTCGAGGGCGACGACCTGCTCCCCCGCGTCGCCTCGCTGGACCTGCCGCACCTGGACACCGGCGAGCCGCTGGGTGCCCGCACTCCCCTGACCGCCAACGCCTACCTGGGGGCCTGGGGCATCTGCTCGGCGCTTTCCGAGGGCGCCCAGATCGTCGTCACGGGCCGGGTGACGGACGCGTCGCTGGTGGTCGGTCCGGCGGCCGCGCACTTCGGCTGGGACCGCGCCGACTGGGACCGGCTCGCGGGAGCCGTGGTGGCGGGGCACGTCATCGAGTGCGGCACCCAGGCGACGGGCGGCAACTACGCGTTCTGGCAGGACGAGGTGACCCGGCCGCTGCGGATGGGCTTCCCGATCGCGGAGGTCTCCGAGGACGGGTCGACGGTCATCACCAAGCACCCCGGGACCGGTGGCGCGGTCACCGTCGGGACGGTCACGGCGCAGCTGCTGTACGAGATCGCCGGACCCCTGTACGCCGGACCCGATGTGGTGACCGACTTCTCCACGCTGGCACTCGAGCAGGTCGGGGAGGACCGGGTACGCATCAGCGGCGCCCGCGGCTCCGCACCGTCAGGGGACCTGAAGGTCGCGTTGAACATGGTCGGCGGGCACCGCAACAAGATGGAGTTCGTCCTGACCGGGCTGGACATCCCCTCGAAGGCTTCCCTTGCCCTGCAAGGGATCCGCGACGCGCTGCCCGTCCAACCGGAGGTCTTTGAGTCGCGGCTGGTGCGCCTCGACCAGCCGGATGCGCCGACCAACGAGCAGGCCGCGGCGCTGCTCCGGGTGACCGTCAAGGACCCCTCTCCCGACGTCGTCGGTCGCGCCTTCTCCTCGGCCGCCGTCGAGCTCGCGCTGGCGTCCTACCCGGGCTTCACCCTCACCTCCCAGCCCGGTCCCGCCTCGCCGTACGGCGTGTACTGGCCCGCCCTCGTCCCGGCCGCCGAGGTCGAGCACGTCGTGGTCCACCACGACGGTCGCCGCGAGGTCGTGGCTCCGGTCGCTCCCGGTCCCCCTGTCGTTGCGTCTGCCGATGTGGTCACTTCTCACGCTGCTCCCGGGCAGACGCAACGGGTGCCGTTGGGGACCGTCATCGGCGCCCGGTCCGGGGACAAGGGCGGCAACGCCAATGTCGGCTTCTGGGCCCGCACCGACGAGGCCGCTTCGTGGCTGCTGGGGTGGCTCGACGAAGCGGCCTTCCGCCTGCTGCTGCCGGAAGCCGACGCCTTGAAGGTGTCGGTCTACCCGCTGCCCAATCTGCGGGCCGTCAACGTGGTCGTCCACGGGCTGCTCGGCGAGGGCGTCGCGTCCTCGACCCGCTTCGACCCGCAGGCCAAGGGGCTCGGCGAATACCTCCGGTCCCGGCTGGTCGACCTCCCGGTGCAGTTGTTGCCATGAACGCCACCGTGGGCGAGTCGTGATCGCCGCCGTGGGCGAGCCGTGAGGGACGTCTGGGATGTAGCGGTGGTCGGTGCGGG
>JANOTZ010000225.1:0-3559 GCA_031416735.1 Frankiales bacterium | reverse complement strand
CAGGCCGCTGCGGACCAGGAACGGCTCGCAGACCTCCTCGACCGTCTCGGCCTCCTCGCTGACCGCGACGGCCAGGGTCGAGAGCCCGACGGGGCCGCCGTTGAAGCGGTGCACCAGGGCCTCCAGAACGGCCCGGTCGAGCCGGTCGAGCCCGAGGTCGTCCACGTCGTAGACCTTCAGCGCCTCGCGGGCCACGGCGAGCGTGACCACACCGTCGGCCCGAACCTCGGCGAAGTCGCGGACCCGGCGCAGCAGCCGGTTGGCGATCCGCGGCGTGCCGCGGGACCGACCGGCGATCTCGGCCGCACCGGCCGCGTCGATCGGCACCTCGAGCAGCCCCGCGGAGCGCATCAGGACGCGCTCGAGCTCGGCCGGTGAGTAGGCCTCCATGTGGGCGGTGAAGCCGAACCGGTCCCGCAACGGGCCGGTGAGCAGCCCGGATCGGGTGGTCGCCCCGACCAGGGTGAACGGCGCCACCTCCAGCGGGATCGCCGTCGCGCCCGGGCCCTTGCCGACGATGACGTCGACCCGGAAGTCCTCCATCGCGACGTACAGCAGCTCCTCGGCGGGGCGCGCGATGCGGTGGATCTCATCGATGAACAGCACCTCGCCCTCGGAAAGGCTGCTGACGAGCGCCGCCAGGTCACCGGCCCGCTCGAGGGCTGGCCCGCTGGTGATGCGAATGCCGGTGCCGAGCGCGGCCGCGATGATCATCGCGAGGGAGGTCTTCCCGAGCCCCGGAGCGCCGGACAGCAGCACGTGGTCCGGCGGCCGACCCCGGCGCTGGGCGCTCTCGAGCACCAGCGACAGCTGCTCCCGGACGCGCTCCTGACCGATGAACTCCTCGAGGCGCTTGGGTCGCAGCGCGGCCTCCACGACGCGCTCGGCCTCGTCGGCGTCCGGTCGCGCTGCGCCGGAGGTGCCGTCCGGTCGGGCGGCACCCGTCCGCCCCGAGCCGACGACCGAGCGCAGGGCCAGCTCGGCGGCCTCCATCTCCTCACTCATCGGGACATCATCGCGAGCGCCTTCTTCAACAGGGCGGGTACGTCGGCATCGCCGGCATCGGGGTGCTGGGCGGCGAGCCGCACGACCACCTCGTCCGCCTGCGACTGCGACCACCCGAGGCCGGTGAGGGCCTCCGACACGGTGTCGCGCCAGGCCACCGTGGCGGCCGGGGCGGACAGCCCTACGAGCCCGAGCTTGTCCTTGAGCTCCAGCACCAACCGCTGCGCCCCCTTGCGACCGATCCCCGGCACGAGGCACAGAGCGGTGAGGTCCTCGGACCCGATCGCCCGTCGTACAGCGTCTGGGGTGTGCACGGTCAGCACCGCCTGGGCCACCTTCGGACCGACGCCGGACGCGCTCTGCAAGAGCTCGAACAGGTCTCGTTCGTCGTCGGTCTCGAAGCCGTACAGCGTGAGGGAGTCCTCGCGTACCACCAGCGTGGTGGCCAGCAGCGCCTCGTCGCCGGAGCGGAGCCGGGCCCGGGTGCCGGGGGTGGTGTGGACGGCCAGGCCCACTCCCCCGACGACGAGCACCACGCCGGTCGGAGAGAAGCCGGCGACCCGGCCGCTCAGGCTGGCGATCATGCGAGCCGCGCCAGCATCGGGGCCCGCCAGGCGTGGCAGATCGCGAGCGCGAGGGCGTCGGCGGCGTCGGCCGGTTTCGGCAGCTCGGCGAGCCGCAGGATGCGCGTGACCATGGCGCCGACCTGGGCCTTGTCGGCCCGGCCGGAGCCGGTGACGGCCGCCTTCACCTCACTCGGGGTGTGCAGCGCCACCGGGATCCCGCGCCGCGCCGCGGTCACGATCGCGACGGCCCCGGCCTGGGCGGTGCCCATGACGGTGCGCACGTTGTGCTGGGCGAAGACCCGCTCCACGGCGACGGCATCGGGGCGGTGCAGGTCCAGCCAGGCGTCGAAGTGCCGTTCGAGGGCGACCAGCCGGTCGCCGAGGTCGGCGTCGGGCGGCGTGCGGACCACCCCGACCGCCACCAAGGTGGCGCGGCCGGGAGTCCCGTCCACCACCCCCAGGCCACACCGGGTCAACCCGGGGTCCACACCCAGCACACGCACGCGCTTGCCTCCTTGGGGAACATCTGTTCGGGAGCCTAAGGCCAGGGGGTCCGGGAGTCGTGGAGGCGCGCACCGGCGCGCCGCCGTCGCGCGGCCCGACCTACCTGCCACCCTCCGGGCACAAAGGGAGGATTCGGGTGCCGCGACCACTGCAAGGACTGGTGACCGGCGTGACCCTCGGCGCTGTCGTCGCGGTCACCGTCGTGGTGACCCTGCTGCCCGCCGGGGGGAGGTGGGCGCTGCTCGTGTTCCCCGCTCTCGCCGTACTCGCTGAAGTGGTGGGGGCCGATGTCTACGGCTCCTCGACCGTCTCGCTGTCCGCCGTCCCGGTGCTGGCCGCCGCTTCCGCGGGCGAGGCCCGCGCGGCGTTGCTGGCGGCCGCGGTGGCCGGGCTGGTGACGACGGTGCGCTCACGGACCCGACGGCTGGAGCAGTACGCCTTCAACCCCTGCGCCCTGGTCCTGTGCGCCGCGCTGGCCTGCCTGCTCACCGCGCCCCTCGCCGGCCAGGTGCTCCCCTTCCTCGTCGCCGCCGGCCTGGTCGCGGGACTCGCCTACTTCGCCGTCGACAACGGGCTGGTGGCCCTCGCGATCGGCCTCGACCAGGGGCGACCGGCGCGCGCCGTGCTGCGCGAGGACCTGTCCTGGTTGCTGCCCTCCTTCGCCGCGTACGGCGTGCTGGGAGCGCTGCTCGGCTCCGCCTGGGCCACGGCGGCGGGCTGGGGCGTGCTCGCCTTCCTCGTGCCGCCGGCCCTGCTGCGGCTCGCCCAGCGGCAGTACCTCGACCGCACCGAACGGTCGGTCACCGACCTGCGAGCCGCCGCCGACCACCTCCGGGAGGCCCACCACGCACTGAGCCACCAGCACCGGTCGACGGCCGCGGCGCTCGCCCAGGCCATCGAGGCCCGCGACTCGGGTACCGGCGGGCACGTGCACCGGGTCACGGCCCTGGCCCAGGAGCTGCTCGAGGCGGTTGACCCGGTGTTGGCGGCCGACGAGCAGCTGTCGTTCGGTTTCCTGCTGCACGACGTCGGCAAGATCGGGGTGCCCGACGCGATCCTGCGCAAACCGGGTCCGCTCGACGCCGCCGAGCGCCTCGTGATGGACACCCACCCGCAGATCGGGCACCGCATCGTCGGGCAGGCGGGCTTCTCCCCGTTGGTGGCCGAGATCGTCCTCACCCACCACGAGCGGTGGGACGGGAGCGGCTACCCGCACGGGCTGAGCGGCGAGCAGATCCCCTTGGCCACCAGGCTTTTCGCAGTCGCCGACGCGCTCGACGCGATGACCGACGACCGGCCCTACCGCGCGGGGCTGGGGCTGCCGGAGGCGCTCGCCGAGATCCGCCGGCACCGCGGCACCCAGTTCGACCCGCGGGCCGTCGACGCACTCTGCGCCCTGGACGTGCGCCGGGTAGCCCAGCTCCTCAACCTCGACCGACTCCCCCGACTCCCCGACGGCCCTGAAGCCCGGGCCGACCTCTCCG
>JANOTZ010000224.1:0-4232 GCA_031416735.1 Frankiales bacterium | reverse complement strand
CGGCCGCCGGTGTCGAGGATCTTCTGCTTGCCCGTGTAGAACGGGTGGCAGGCCGCGCAGACCTCGGCGCGGATCTGCGTGCCGGCGGTGCTGCGGGTGGTGAACTCGTTGCCGCACGTGCACGACACACTGGTGTCGGTGTACGAGGGGTGGATGCCCTGCTTCACGGTGGTGCCTCTCGGTAGGTGGGCCGCCGGGTCGTCCTGGTGAGGGCGTGAACCGGAGCCTGAAGTCGATCCATTGTGCCAGACATCGGCACGGCCTTTCCAACGCCGCCGGCCGACCGTTCCTTCCCGGGTACGGCGGAAGGCGGGCCACCTGGTCTGGGGGCCCGCCTTCCGTCGTACCGGGGTCTAGCTCTCGTGGTCGACCGTGGTCTTCTGGATCTGCATGAGGAACTCGACGTTGGTGCGGGTCTTCTTCATCTTGTCGAGCAGCAGCTCGAGGCTCGCGCTGGTGTCGAGGGCGTGCAGGACGCGGCGGAGCTGGAGCACGATCCGCAGCTCCTGGGGAGCGAGCAGGAGCTCCTCCTTACGGGTGCCGGAGGCGTCGACGTCGATCGCCGGGAAGATCCGCTTGTCCGCGAGGCGACGGTCGAGCTTGAGCTCGGCGTTGCCGGTGCCCTTGAACTCCTCGAAGATCACGGTGTCCATCGCGGACCCGGTCTCGACGAGCGCGGTGGCGAAGATCGTCAGCGAGCCGCCGTTCTCGATGTTGCGGGCGGCGCCGAGGAAGCGCTTCGGCGGATAGAGCGCCGCGGAGTCGACCCCACCGGTGAGGATGCGACCACTCGCGGGCGCCCCCAGGTTGTAGGCGCGGCCGAGCCGGGTGATCGAGTCGAGCAGGACCACCACGTCGTGACCGAGCTCGACCAGGCGCTTGGCCCGCTCGATGCTCAGCTCGGCGACGGTGATGTGGTCGGTCGGCGGCCGGTCGAAGGTGGAGGCGATGACCTCGCCCTTCACCGAGCGCTGCATGTCGGTGACCTCTTCAGGCCGCTCGTCGACGAGGACGACCATCAGGTGGCACTCGGGGTTGTTGGTCGTGATCGCGTTCGCGATGGCCTGCATGACCATCGTCTTGCCGGCCTTGGGCGGGCTGACGATCAGGGCGCGCTGACCCTTGCCGACCGGCATCACCAGGTCGATGACGCGGGTGGTGAGGACGTCCGCCGCGGTCTCGAGCCGCAGCCGCTCCTGCGGGTAGAGCGGCGTGAGCTTGGTGAACTCCGGGCGCTTGCGGGCCTCCTCGACGTCCATCCCGTTGATGGTGTCGAGGCGGACGAGCGCGTTGTACTTGGGCTTCTGCTCGTGCTCGCGCTGCTGCCGGACGGCGCCGGTGACGGCGTCACCGCGGCGCAGGCCGTACTTCGCGATCTGCTGCAGGGTGACGTAGACGTCGTTGGGACCGGCGAGGTAACCGGCGGTCCGGACGAAGCCGTAGTTCTCGAGGATGTCCAGGATGCCGCCGATCGGGATCAGGACGTCGTCGTCGCTGACCATCGGCTCCGGCTCGGTGCCGAAGCGCTCGCCGGTGCGGGGGTTGCGGGTGCGGCCACGGCCACGCTCGCGGAACCGGCCGCGGCGGGCGCCGAACTCGTCCTCGTCGTCCCGGGGGCCGGCCTGCTCCTGGCGGCGCGGCGGGGCCTCCTGGCGCTGCTGGGGCTCGCGGGCCTGCTGAGGCTCCCTTGCCTGGCCCTGCGTGCGGTCGCGCTGCGGGCGCTCGGCGGCCAGGATGGCTGTCGCCTCGTCCTCGCTCATGCCGTCGGCGACCATCGCGGCGAGCCGCTCCTGGCGGCGGGCCTCACGCTCGAGGAAGCGCTCGCGGCCACGGTCGACGCGCTGCGGGCGTTCGCCGTCGGTGCCGCCTTCGTTCCCGCTGTCCCCGTGCTCGTCGTCGCCGCCGCCGTCGTCGCCGCCGCCGTCGTCGCCGCCGTCGGTGCGGTTGTCGTTGCGGTTGTCGGTGCGGTTGTCGGGGCCGTCGGGGCCGTCCCCGTACTCGTCGCGGGAGACGTCCTCACGGCTGTCGCGCGCGGCGGCTGGACGTTGCTCGGACTGCTGCTCGGTCTTGATCGCGGCTCGGGGCGCGGTACGGCTCCCAGTCCTGGCCGCCGCGTTGCTGTCGGCGTTGCCCTCGGCGTGAGTGCCCGTGGTGTTGCCGGACTTGGTCTCGGCCTTGCTCTCAGTCTTGGTCTCGGTCTTGGGCGCTGCCTTGGGGGCGGTGGTGCCGCCGTTCTGGCGCTCCTGGATGGCCTCGATGAGCTGGCTCTTGCGCAGCTTGGCGGTGCCGGGGATGCCCAGGTCGCCGGCGAGGCTCTGGAGCTCGGGGAGCAGCAGCGAGCTGAGGCCGCCGGCGCTGCTCGAGGTGGCCCGTCGGCGTGCCTTCGGCGCGGCGGCGGTGTCCTGCGCTGCGCTTTCGGCAGGCAGCAGGTCGGTGGTGTCGGTCAAGGAGAGTCCTCCATGTGGGCCGCCGTCCCGCGAGTGCGGTGCGACGGACAGGGTGCACCGGTGTGAGCCGGTTGCCTCGGGCCGCTCGGGCGCCGAGGTGCTTGGGGGGTCGTCCGCCGGGCGGCCTGCTCGTGACGAGCGGCGCCGACCGGTGCTCGGTGCACTTCAGCCCGTTTCCATGCCTCACGCCGAACGGTGCCGACGGGCAGGGAGAGGGGCCGGAGCAGATCGTCAGCATCGGCTTCCGATGCTGCTCGGCAGGGAGCACCTGGCCCGCGAGGGGCGACTGGTACATACACAGCGTAACGAATGCCGTGCATCAGGGGCAACACCCCCACTTCTCGGCGTGTTCCCGCGGTGCTCCGGCCGGCGGGGAAGTCGGTCCTACGGGTGGGGGGCACCGCTTCGATCCTGGGCCCCTCCGAGGACCAGAACACCTTGTACGGCGGGTGGCCCGCGACGGAGAGCCAGAGCAGCTGCCGCGTCAGAGTGGGACGACCGTGGCGCCGACCGACTCGACCGGGAGTGCCAGGACCTCCCAGCCGCGCGGGTGCCGGGCGGCTACCGCGTCCACGGTCGCCCGGGTGGCGAGCGCCAGCACGGTGGGACCCGCCCCGCTCACCACCGCGGGTACACCGGCGGCGCGCAGATCCTCCACGAGGGCGGCGGTGCGCGGCATCGCCGACGCACGGTAGCTCTGGTGCAGGCGGTCCTCGGTGGCGTCGAGGAGCAGCTCGGGTGACCGGGTGAGCGCGAGCGAGAGCAGTGCGGTGCGGGCCGCGTTGGCCACCGCGTCCGCGTGCGGAACCGTCTCGGGCAACAGCCCGCGGACCTTCTTCGTCGAGGCGCGCGAGGACGGGATGAACGCCACCGGGGCGAGGTCAGGGTGCACGTCGACGCGGTGCACCCGGACGCCCGACGGGGACGTCCAGGCGAAGGTGAGCCCACCCCGCAGGCAGGCCGCGACGTTGTCGGGATGCCCCTCGAGCTCGGTCGCCAGCGCCAGCGTCGCGTCGTCGTCGAGCAGCTCCTCACCGCCGAGCACCAGCGCCCGGGCGGCCATCACGGCGGCGACGATGGCACCGGAGGACGACCCGAGGCCGCGGGACTGCGGGATCCGGTTGGCGCAGACCACCTCGAGTCCGCGGGGCTGCCCACCCAGTGCGGTGAACGCCGCCCGCAGCGACTTCACGACCAGGTGCCGCTTGTCGCGCGGAAGGTCCCCGGACCCCTCCCCCGCCACGTCGACGCTCAGGCCGGAGTCGGCGACCCGGACGATGACGTCGTCGTACAACGCGAGAGCCAGACCGGCCGAGTCGAAGGCGGGCCCGAGGTTGGCGCTGGTAGCGGGTACCCGGACGCGGACGGGGGCGGCGCGGAACGACGGCACGTCAGGGCTCCAGGAGTTGTCGGGGTGGACCGCAGGTTACGGGTCTCCCGGACATCCCGAGGTACGGCGGGCAGCCGGCGCCTGCTCGCTGACTCCTCCACCCCACTCCCGCCCGCAGCGTCAAGCGTCATGTGGTGGACCCACCCCGTCATGGTGGGGTCGTTCCACCCCATCGCCCGCGACCCCGCGAGGCCAACGTGCATGTGGCGGAGGCGCCCGCTCCTCGACGCTCCCCGACACCTCCCGACGCTTCCGCGGAACCGCGCCTCCGCAACCTGAGCCGTCCGGAACAGGCGAGAGCAACCGTTACTACGTCCCGTTCCCGAGGAGTGAACGGAACCGGAAGGGGTCTTCGGCGCGTCGAAAACGCCCCTTCCGCGTCCGTTCATCGTGAC
>JANOTZ010000223.1:0-7374 GCA_031416735.1 Frankiales bacterium | reverse complement strand
CCGAGGGTCAGAGGCAGGGGGTCAGAGGCAGGGGGTCAGAGGCAGGGGGTCAGAGGCCGGGGGTCAGAGGCCGGGGGTCAGAGGCCGAGGGCGGCGGCGGCGGCCTCGGCGGTGGCAGCCACGGTGACCGGCTTCGGGGCGCCGGCGATGGCCCAGTCGGGGTCCTTCAGGCCATTGCCCGTGACGGTGCAGACGATCCGCTGGCCCGGGTCGATGCCGCCGGCGGCGTGTACCTGGATCAGCCCGGCGACCGACGCGGCGGAGGCCGGCTCGACGAAGACGGCCTCCTTCTGCGCCAGCAGCTTGTAGGCCTGCAGGATCTGCCGGTCGGTGACCGCCTGGATGTCGCCGCCGCTCTCGTCGCGGGCCGCGAGGGCCTGCTTCCACGACGCCGGGTTGCCGATGCGGATGGCGGTGGCGATGGTCGACGGCTTGTCGACGCGGATGCCGGTGACGATGGGCGCAGCGCCCGCCGCCTGGAACCCGAACATCCGGGGGCGGCCGTGACCGAGACTGTCGGCGTACTCCTGGTATCCCCGCCAGTAGGCCGTGATGTTGCCCGCGTTGCCGACCGGGAGGAAGTGCAGGTCGGGGGCGCCGCCGAGCACGTCGACGATCTCGAAGGCCGCGGTCTTCTGGCCCTCGATGCGGTAGGGATTGACGGAGTTGACGAGGGTGACCGGGTAGTTGTCGGACAGGTCACGGCACAAGTCGAGGCAGTCGTCGAAGTTGCCCTGCACCTGCAGCAGCCGGGCGCCGTGCACGAGGGCCTGGGCCAGCTTGCCGAGGGCGATCTTGCCCTCGGGGACGAGCACGGCGCAGGTCATCCCGGCCCGCGCGGCGTAGGCCGCGGCCGACGCGGACGTGTTGCCGGTGGAGGCGCAGATGACTGCCTGCGAGCCCTCCTCGAGCGCCTTGGAAATGGCCATCGTCATGCCGCGGTCCTTGAAGGACCCGGTCGGGTTGGCGCCCTCGACCTTGAGCCATACCTCGCATCCGGTGAGGGCCGAAAGGTGGTTCGCGGGCACCAGCGGCGTCGCGCCCTCGAGCAGGGTGACGACCGGGGTGGCGGCCGTGACGGGCAGCCGATCGCGGTATTCCTCGATGAGCCCCCGCCAACCTGCCCGCGCGGTCACTCCGGTCATGTCCCCTCCACTCTCATCACCGAGGCGACGTCCCGGACGACGTCCAGGCCGCGCAGTTCCACGACCACTGCCTGCAGCGCCGCGTCGGTCGCCGTGTGGGTGACGACCACCAGTGATGCGTCGTCACCGTGACCCTCCTGGCGGACCGTGCGGATCGACACGTCATGCGCACTGAACGTGTTCGCCACCGCCGCGAGGACACCGGCCTTGTCGGCCACGTCGAGGCTGATGTGGTAGCGGGTGACCACCTCGCCCATGGGCTGCACCCGAAGATCGGCGTACGACGACTCCCCCGATCCGCGCGCACCGGACAGGGTGTTGCGGGCGACCGCGACCAGGTCGCCGAGGACCGCGCTCGCAGTCGGAGCGCCACCGGCGCCACGGCCGTAGAACATCCGCTGGCCGGCCGCCGCAGCCTCGACGAACACTGCGTTGTAGGCCTCGCGGACCGACGCCAGCGGGTGGGAGCGCGGGATCATCGCCGGGTGGACGCGGACACTGAGACCGCCTCCGTCGCCCGACCGCTCGGCGATGGCGAGCAGCTTCACGACGCAGCCCATCGCCTTGGCGCTGCCGACGTCGGCAGCGGTGACGTCCGTGATGCCTTCGCGGTGCACGTCGGCGGCGGTGACTCGGGTGTGGAAAGCCAGCCCTGCAAGGATTGCGGCCTTCGCGGCGGCGTCGAAGCCCTCGATGTCGGCGGTCGGGTCGGCCTCGGCATAACCCAGTGCGGTGGCCTCGTCGAGCGCCTCGGAGAACCCCATGCCGACCTCGTCCATGCGGGTCAGGATGTAGTTGGTCGTCCCGTTGACGATGCCCATGACGCGACTGACGTGGTCGCCGACGAGCGAGTCGCGCAGCGGCCGCAAAATCGGGATGGCGCCGGCGACAGCGGCCTCGTAGTAGAGGTCGGCGCCGCCCTCGAGCGCGGCCGCGTGCAGCGACGCGCCGTCCTCGGCGAGCAGGGCCTTGTTGGCCGTGACGACGCCCTTTCCGGCCTTCAGCGCGGACACGAGCAGGGTGCGGGCCGGCTCGATGCCGCCGATGACCTCGACCACCAGGTCGATGTCGTCGCGGGCGACCAACCCGGCGGCGTCCGTGGTGAACAGCGCCTCGTCGACGTCGACGTCGCGGCGGCGCCCCAGTCGGCGTACGGCGATGCCGGCCAGCTCCAGGGGCGCGCCGATCCGGGCGGCAAGGTCCGGACCGGTGCTGTCCAGCAGCCGCACGACCTCCGACCCGACGGTGCCGCAGCCGAGCAGCGCGACCCGGAGCGGGGCGGTCATATGACCTCCACCGGGTCGAAGACGGTGCTGGTGCAGCACGTGCAGGTGCGACCGTCCGTCGGCTCTGCAGCCGAAGCCGCCGAAGCCCGCAAGGCCCGCGCCTTCCGGAGCAGGAACCCGAAGAACACCGACACAGCAAGGAGATACGGCGCCTCGGCCGCCCACCCGAGCGGGGTGAGCGCCAGCCCGATCACGGTCAGCACGCCGAGCAGGGCGATCAGGAACAGCACCCCCACGCGGGTGCTCATCCGACGCCCAGGACGAGCAGGGCAGTCAGGAACGACGCCGCCACGCGGGTGCTCATCCGACGTCCAGGGCGAGCAGGTCGTCCTCGGTCTCGCGGCGCACGATGACCCGCGCGACCCCACCGGAGACGGCGACCACCGGCGGCCGCGGGACGTGGTTGTAGTTCGACGCCATCGACCGGTGGTAGGCGCCGGACGCGGGCACCGCGATCAGGTCACCGGGTGCGAGATCCGCCGGCAGCGGCACGTCGTGCACCACGATGTCGCCGCTCTCGCAGTGCTTGCCGCACACCGTGACGTTCTTGGGCGGAGCCGTGGAAAGCCTGCTGGCAAGGACTGCGGTGTAGCGAGCGTCGTACAGGGCCGTGCGGATGTTGTCGCTCATGCCGCCGTCGACCGAGACGTAGGTGCGCAGGCCCGGGAGGTCCTTGACCGTGCCGACCTCATAGAGGGTGACCGTGGTCGGGCCGACGACCGCCCGCCCCGGCTCCACCACGATGCGGGGTACGGCGAGACCGGCCGCAGCGCACTCGCGCTCCACGATCACCCGCAGCCCCGCTGCGTGGTCGGCGGTGCTCATCGGGTCATCGGCTGCGGTGTAGGCGATGCCGTGGCCGCCGCCGAGGTCGAGCTCGGGCAGCTCGAGGCCGTGCTCGTCACGGACGGCGGCGAGCAGCTCGACCATGCGGTGCGCGGCCAGCGAGAAGCCGTGGGTGTCGAAGATGTGGCTGCCGATGTGACAGTGCAGGCCGACCAGGTGCAGGGACGGCAGGACCACGATGCGACGGCACGCCTCAGCCGCCGCGCCGCTGGCGAGGGAGAACCCGAACTTCTGGTCCTCCTGGCCGGTCTGGACGTATTCGTGGGTGTGCGCCTCGACGCCGGGGGTGACCCGGACGTAGACGCGCTGACGGGCGCCGGCGCGGGCGGCGATCTCGGCGAGCCGGACGATCTCCTCGAAGGAGTCGACCACCACGGTGCCGACGCCCGCAGCCACCGCCCGCTCCAGCTCGGCGACCGACTTGTTGTTGCCGTGGAACCACAGCCGGTCGACCGGGAACCCGGCGGCCAGGGCGACGGCCAGCTCGCCGCCGGTGCAGACGTCGAGCCCCAGGCCCTCCTCGGCCACGATCTTCACGACCGCCTTCGACAAGAAGGCCTTGCCGGCATAGGCGACGTCGGCGCCGGCGGGCCAGCCGCCTGGGTCGGCCGAGAAGGCCTGCCGCCACGCGCGGCAGCGGGCCCGCAGGTCGTCCTCGTCCAGCACCAGCAGGGGCGTGCCGAACTCGGCCGCCAACGCACGGACGTCGAGTCCTCCGACCGTGAGGGCGCCGTCGGTCGACCTGGCCGCCGTACAGGGCCAGACCCCGGGGTGCAGGTCGGTGACCGTGGCGGTCACATCCGCTCCGGTGCGGTCACGCCGAGCAGCCCGAGGCCATTCTCCAGAACGGTCCGGGTCGCCTTCCAGAGCAGCAGTCGCGGGGCGGTCGTCGGCTCGACGTCCGCATCACCTTTCGGTAGGACCTGGCAGTCGTCCCAGAAGCGCTGGGCGCTCTTGGCGACCTTCTCCTCGAGGTAGCGAGCGACGCGGTGCGGCTCGCGCAGCTCGGCGGCGGTCGCCACGACGGCGGGGAACTCGGCGAGGGCCAGCAGCAGCTCGTTCTCCCGCGGGTGGGTGAGCAGGGAGACATCGGCGTCGACGTCGACGGTGAGCCCGAGGTCGCCGGCGTTGCGCAGGACCGAGGCTGCGCGGGTTGCGGCGTACTGCACGTAGAAGACCGGGTTGTCGCTGGTCTTGCGCGCCCACAGGTCGAGGTCGATGTCGATCTGGCTGTCGGCACTGGACCGCACCAGGGCGTAACGCCCCGCGTCGACGCCGATTGCCTCGACGAGGTCCTCGAGGGTGATGATCGTCCCGGCCCGCTTGCTCATCTTCAGCGGCTCGCCGTCGCGCAGCAGGTTGACCATCTGCCCGATGAGGATCTCGAGGTTGACGCCGGGGGTGTCACCGAAGGCGGCGCACATCGCCATCATCCGGCCGACGTAGCCGGAGTGGTCCGCGCCGAGCATGATCACGACCCGGTCGAAGCCGCGCTCGCGCTTGTCGAGGTAGTAGGCCAGGTCGCCCGAGATGTACGCCGGGACGCCGTCGCTCTTGATGACGACGCGGTCCTTGTCGTCCCCGAACTCCGTCGTCCGGAGCCACTCCGCGCCGTCCTGGACGTACATGTGCCCGAGAGCCCGCAGCCGCTCGACGGCCCGCTCGACCGCCCCGCTGGCGTGCAGGGAGTTTTCATGGAAGTAGACGTCGAAGTCGACCCCGAAGTCGTGCAGCGAGGCCTTGATCTCCTCGAACATCAGGGCCACGCCCCGCTCGCGGAACACCTCCTCGGCGTCCCCACCGGCCAGCACGTCGGGCACCTGCTCAGTGACCCGCTGGGCGATCTCGCCGATGTAGTCCCCGCCGTAGCCGTCCTCCGGCGCCGACTCGCCCTTCGCGGCGGCCAGCAGAGACCGGGCGAACCGGTCGATCTGCGCGCCGTGGTCGTTGAAGTAGTACTCCCGCGTGACCTTCGCGCCGCTGGCCTGCAGCAGCCGCGCCAGCGCATCGCCGACGGCGGCCCACCGGACGCTGCCCAGGTGCACGGGGCCCGTCGGGTTGGCGCTGACGAACTCCAGGTTGATGTGCTGCCCGGCCGCCTGGTCGTTGCTGCCGAAGGCCGAGCCGGCCGCAACGATCTGCCTGGCGATCTTGCCGAGCGCGTCGCCGGAGAGCCGGATGTTGAGAAACCCCGGCCCGGCGATCTCCACACTGTCGATTCCGTCGGCCTGCTCGAGCCGGGCTGCGATGAGCTGCGCGATCTCCCGCGGGTTCTTGCCGGCAGCCTTGGCGAGCTGCAGCGCAATGCTGGTCGCGTAGTCGCCGTGCTCCTTGACCTTGGGCCGCTCGACGGTGACGTCGGTGGGAACCGCGACGCTCAACTCACCGTTGTCCACACACGCGGAAACGGCCGCGCGAACGGCGTCCTGGAGCTCAGCGGGAGTCACGCTCCGAGGCTACAGGTGCGCTTCCACCTAGTATTTGCCCGCTGGTGCTCCTGCCCTCCGCGGGATCAACGTCCCTCGACCGCCCTGGATGGAACTTCTCGTGATGGCCAAGCGCAACGACCCCGTCGCCCGAGCACGTGGGCGCAAGCCGGCTCCCGTGAAGAAGCCCTTCCCGGTCGGTTTCGTCGTCGGGTGCGTCGCCCTCGCGCTGTTCCTGGGCAGCATCATCACCTACGCCGTGATCAACACCGGCGAGGGCGACACCTCGAGCCTGAAGTACGCCCAGAAGAACATCGACGGGCTCCAGAACTCCAAGGACCTGAGCCGAGATCACCTCGGTACGGCGGTCGACTACCCCGACGAGCCGAGCACCCCGCCCGTGGGCGGGAAGCACAACGAGACCTGGCAGTCCTGCCAGGTCTACAGCGCCCCCATCGCCAATGAGCGCGCCATCCACTCCCTCGAGCACGGCGCCGTCTGGGTGACCTACGACCCGGCAAAGCTCTCGGACAAGGACGTGGCCGCACTCAAGAAGCTCGTCGACGGCGACCCGAAGCGAATGATGAGCCCCTACCCGGGCCTGAAGTCCGCGATCAGCCTGCAGGCGTGGGGCGAGCAGCTGTTCGTCGACAAGGTCTCCGACAAGCGCGTCGAGCGCTTCCTGGACCTGTTCACCAACGGGCCCCAGTCCCCGGAGCGCAACGCCAGCTGCGAGGGAAGCACGGCGACCGGACCGCTCGCCCCCGCACCCACGGCGCCGTCCCCCACAGCCCCGGCCCCGACGCCCAGCAAGTAGCGGCTCTCGTCGCCGACCGTCCCGATGAACGGACGCGGAAGGGGCGATTTCGACCGGTCGGGGACCCTTCCGGTTCCCTTCACTTCCCTGGAACTGGCCACGTAGCGGCCGATCTCAGCGGTCCCGGACGCACAGGTCGCGGTGGGCGCGTTTCCGCAGAAGCGTTGAGGAACGAGGGGTCAGGCCTCCGGAAGGCCGGCCAATCGCCGTACCGTCGCAATGAGCTCGTCGGGGTCAAAAGGCTTGGTGAGGTAGGCGTCGACACCGATGCCGGTGCCGCGCTGGAAGTCGGCCTCCTGGGCCCGCGCCGAGAGCAGCACGACCTTGATGCCGGCCGTCTCCGGGTCGGCGCGCAGGCGGCTGGCGGCCTCCCAGCCGTCGAGCCTCGGCATCATGATGTCCAGCGTGATCACGACCGGCTGGACCTCCTTGACCTTGTCCAGGCAGTCCTGCCCGTCGAAGGCGGTCAGCACCTCGAAGCCCTCGAGCTCGAGGTTGACCGTGATGAGCTGACGGATGACGTCGTCGTCGTCCACGACAAGGATGCGACCTAGGCTGCCTGACACGCGTGGAACCCTACCCACACAGCGGAGTCGGCGTGTCGCTGCTGCTAGCCTCGGGGACACCAGAGCCCCCGTAGCTCAGGGGATAGAGTGCTTCCCTCCGGAGGAAGAAGCGCAGGTTCGAATCCTGCCGGGGGCACCAACAACATGGGAACGGCCGGAATCGGGCTCGTCCCCGTTGATCACGCTCACCAGGGCCTTCGTGAGGCCTACAGCCGCTTCGTCAAGGCTCACGTGGCCGGTGGCCTTGTGCGTGCGACGGTCGTAGCGGATCTGCAGCCGCAGGGACTC
>JANOTZ010000222.1:0-4449 GCA_031416735.1 Frankiales bacterium | reverse complement strand
TACGCCCTCGACATGTCGAGGCCTTCGACCTCGTCCCTTGACGGCCCCACCATCGGCGCAGGGCCAAGATCATGTGGGACCGATGTGGGACCGGACCGGATGTGATCATGCGATCGGAGCGACACCCGACGGACGGTCGTGGTCGGATTCCACGCTCAGATCGGCATCCTCCGGACCGAACAGCACCCCTTGCACGCCCTTTGGTGACGCTCTTAATCCGCGGGTTCGGGGTTCAAGTCCCTGGCGGCGCACCCGTACTGGCCTGGGCTTTCTCTCCGTGGAGGGAAGGCCCAGAGTCGTTTTCGGGGTTTGTGGTGCCGCGGTGGGACAGGAGCGGTTTGCGCAGCCCGTTCATAGCGCGCTGCGCCCCCCCTGCCGCATCAGCCGAGCTGCACCCTGTCGCGTCCGGCGGCCTTCGCCTGGTAGAGGGCAGCGTCGGCCGCCCGGGCGAGGGCGTCGAAGCCGTCGAGCCGCCCTGCCGCCGCGCCGGCACTCACGGTGACCTCCAGCTGGACCGCCTCCCCCAGCACGACGGGTCCCGCCCGGACCGCCAGGCGCAGGCGCTCGGCGAGCGCCTCGACGGCAGCTGGGTCCCCCCCGGGCGACAGCGCCAGGAACTCCTCGCCGCCCCAGCGGACCAGGGTGTCGTCGTGTTCGTCCAGCGCTCCCCGCAAGCGGTTCGCCAGCACGGCGAGGACGACGTCGCCAACGGCGTGCCCGTGCGTGTCGTTCACCTGCTTGAAGTGGTCGATGTCGAGCAGGACCACGCCGATCCGGGTGCTGGGTCCGCCGGCTGCGGACAACCTGGTGAGCTGCGCGTCGAGGTGGCGCCGGTTGCCCAGGCCGGTGAGCTGGTCGGTGGTGCTGAGCATGTCAAGGTCCTCGGCCCGCTGGCGCAGCTGCACTTCCCGGTCCCGCCTACGGAGGGCGGTACCGACGCGTGCGACGAGCTCGGCTGGGTCGCAGGGCTTCTTCAGGTAGTCGTCGGCTCCGAGGTCGAGCCCGTGGGCCACCTCACCACCGGCCGTCCGAGCGGTGAGGAACAGAACGGGCAGCGAGCGCAGCGCCGGGTCGGCCCGCATCGCCCGGAGGGTCGCCGGGCCGTCCAGCACCGGCATGTCCACGTCGAGCAGCACGAGGTCGGGCCGGGCAGCGCGGCACAGCGCCAGGCCTTCCTCACCGTCAGCAGCCTCGAGCACGGCGTACCCGGCGCCCTCCAGCCCCCGGCGCAAGATGCGCCGCGTGGTGCTGGAGTCGTCAACGACCAGCACCGAGCCGAGGTGAGGCCGATCGGGTCCGCGGCGGTCCTGGTCCCCTGTGGTCACGAACGGTCCGCCACCCGCTTGAGGAGGGTCACGGTCAACGGGGAGCCCTCGCAGGTGAAGGGCACCCTTGCGACCGCAGTCGTCCCGACGACGCTGAGCTCGTAGTCGGCGCCGAAGGCGACGGTCGGCAGCGAGATGCGTGACGGCTCCGCCAGCAGTGCCTTCACGTTGCCCGCGAGCATGTTGGTGAGCTCCCCCATGGCGTCACGGACGTCGTCAGGAGCCGGCGACCCCTCGCCCTCGAACAACACCTTCGTCAGCCGATCGGCGAGCACCTGCGGGCACTGGAGCATCACGGCCCCCTCCCAGGCACCGTCGATCTGGACCGATCCCGTCATCGCCGGGTCGGTCCCGATCGTGCCGCCGCTGCCGGCCTCGAGCGGCAGGCCGAACACCGTCTCCCAGATGGTCTGCGCGATCTCGATGATGTCGGCGTGCAGTGTCACTGGGCCCCTCCGGCCGCCGCGGGGCGGTAGAACGACGTCCGTCCCACCTGCACCCGTTCCCACCCGTCATCGAGACCGTACGTCGTCTCGGCTCCGCCGAGGAACAGCACCCCGCCCGGCGCCAGGACCCGGCTGACCTGGCTCAGCACCTGGCGCTTGACCGGTGCGTCGAAGTAGATCAGGACGTTGCGGAGCAGCACGACGTCCATCTGCGGCAGCGACGGCCAGGGCCGGGACAGGTTGAGCTGCCGGAACTCCACACGTCGGCGAAGGGGCTCGTTCACGACGTACTCGGCGCCGACGCGCTGGAAGTGGCGGACGAGCAAGGCAGCGGGCAGCCCGCGGTTCACCTCCATCTGGGTGAAGCGCCCCGCGGCGGCACGAGCCAGTACGTCGCGCGACAGGTCGGTGGCCAGGATCGTCACGTCGGCGACCTGCGGGAAGTGCCCCTGGACCAGCATCGCCAGGCTGTAGGCCTCCTGGCCGGTCGACGCAGCAGCAGACCACAGCCGCAGCCGCCGCCCACCGCTCGCCGCGACCGCGGCCGGCAGCACCTCGTCCCGCAGCGCCTCGAACGGGTGCACGTCCCGGAAGAACGAGGTCTCGTTGGTCGTCATGGCCTGGACCACGTCGTCCCGCAAGCTCACGGTCGCGCCTGGCAGTCGGTCGACCAGGGCGGCGACGGACGCCAGTCCCTCGCGCTCCGCGATCGGCGCCAGTCTGGCCTCCACGAGGTACTCCTTGCCGTCGTGCAGGGAGATGGCGCTCTCGGCGCGCACGAGCTGGCGGACGTAGTCGAAGGCTTCCGGCCGCAGAGCCACGTCAGGCCCCCGCGGAGACGCGACGCACGATCTCGGCACCCAACCCGTCGAGGGCCACCTGGGCGTGCGCCAGCCCGGCCTGCAGGACGGCCGTCGGCATGCTGGCGATCACCGCTGTCGCTGGGTCCTGCACCACGACCTGGCCGCCCGCCTCGCGTACGGCGGCGCAGCCCCGCAGCCCGTCGCGGCCCATGCCGGTGAGCACGACGGCCAGGACCTCGCCCTCGTAGGCAGCTGCCGCCGAACGGAAGAGCACGTCGGCCGCGGGGCGGCAGAAGTTCTCCGGCGGCCCGTCGTCCAGTCGCACCCGGACGTGTGCCTGTCCCGCCCGAACGGTGAGGTGCCGCCCACCGGGCGCGAGGTACACCGCACCGGCGCGCACCACCGGCCCGTCGACCGCCTCGCTGACCGGGAGGGGCCCCGCCCGGTCGAGCCGCTCCGCGAGCAGCCTGGTGAAGACAGGCGGCATGTGCTGGACGACGAGCACCGGCACCGGGAGGTCCGCGGGCAGATCACCGACCAACCGGTGCAGGGCGTCAGGGCCGCCCGTTGAGACACCCACCACGACGGCTGCCAGTCGACCCGTCTCCGGCTGCGGCACGACGCGGGCCGCGAGGTCGAGGGCTGGCCGGGGGGTCGCGAGCCCGAGCAGCAGTGGCGCCAGGCGCTCCGCGACGTACGCCTCGGCGAGCTCCAGCGAAGCCTCGTTGGGCTTGACGACGAAGTCTGTGGCACCCAGAGACATCGCCTGCAAGGTCTGCTGGGCCACCCGCTCGTCGACGTGGCTGAACAGCACCACCGGGAGGTCTGGAGCCACCCGACGGATCTCGGTCAGCGTCGCGAAGCCGTCCAGCTCCGGCATCTCGACGTCGAGCACCACGGCGTCCGGCCGCAGGGAGGCGACCTTGACGAGCCCCAGTCGGCCGTTGCTCGCAGATCCCGCGACCGCGATGCCGGGATAGCGCTCGAGGGCACGGACGACGATGCGACGCAGAACGACGGAGTCGTCGACGACCAGCACCCGGATGTCCTGAGCCGGTTGCCCGGCCGTCATCAGAGTTCGAACCCGAGCATCATCAGCTTGTCGAGGATCGCTTCCTTGCTGAAGGGCTTCATGACGTACTCGTCGGCGCCGGCGTCCAGCGCGCGGATCACCTGGGGCATCTCGGTCTCCGTGGTGACCATCACGATCTTCGCGGTCGAGAAGTACGGCTGGCGGCGGACCGCCTCCAGGAACTCGATGCCCGACATCTGCGGCATGTTCCAGTCCACGAGGACCAGCTGTGGCGACAGCCCCTCGGCGAGCAGGGCGAGCGCCTGCTGCCCGTCGCCGGCCTCGGCGACCTCGAAGCCCAGGTCCCGGAGCATGCGGCCGAGAATCATCCGCATGGCGCGCGAGTCGTCGATGACGAGGGACTGCACAGAACGACCTCCTTGATCGGTCACAGTGCGAGCACGAGATCGGCGTCGAGCACCAGCAACAGGGACGACTCTTGCTGGAACGCGCCGGTCACCAGCCTACGGAGGGCGGGCGTCACCGTGTCGGGCACGTCCTCCCTGGCGCCGACCGACAGGAGCACGACGTCTCCGACCTCGTCGACGACCAGACTGGTCGAGCCGTCGGCGGTGGCGAGGACCACGTGCACCGCCGGCAACCCCACCGGGCGGGCGGGCAGTCCGAGGCGCGTCCGGACGTCGACTGCGGCCACGATCCTGCCGCGGAGGTTGATGAGCCCCGACACGCCCTCGGGGGCAAGCGGCACCGGGGTCAGGTACTCGAGGTCGACGACTTCCTCCACCAGCGACACCGGCAGCCCGAGGAGCAGGTCGCCGACCCGGAAGGTCGCCAGCTGCAGC
>JANOTZ010000221.1:0-1775 GCA_031416735.1 Frankiales bacterium | reverse complement strand
CAGCGCCCTGGAGCACCTCGCGGACTCGGGCGGGGACGCGGGCCAGCCGGACGAACAAGTAGATGAACAGGGCAGTATCGGCGAGGCCGGCGAGCAGCAGACCGACGACCTGCAGGAAGAGCTGGGCCGATCCGCTGGCCTGGTCGACGCCGAGGTGCTCCAGCAGGAACCGGGGCCCACTGCCGGCCAGACCGGTGACGAACACCGAGAGCCCGACCGTGGCGAACAGCCCGACGAGCACGAGCACATCGACGGCCCGCCGGAGCACCAGGTTGCCGCCCAGGACCTGGTGGTGCCACATCGAGCGGATCGCCTCGCGCAGCGCGTCGATCCAGCCCAGGCCGGAGAGCAGCAGCCCCAGCACACCGATGATCCCGGCCTTGCCGGCGTTCTCATCGATCGTCGTACCGATGGTCTGCACCAGTTGCGTGGGCAGGTAGCCCGACAGACCGCGCTGGACGTCAGCGGTCGCACTGTCGCCGTTGAGGAGCCGGAACACATAGATCGCGACGAGCAGCACCGGGAACAGCGACAGGAACCAGTAGAACGTGACGGCCGCGGCGAGCCGGTCGCCGGCGTCGGCCTGGTAGCGACCGACGGCGCGCACCAGGTGGTCGACGAGCGGGGCCTTGGCGCGCAGGCCGGCGAAGGCGGCCTTCGGGGACGGCATCTGCCTACACCTGGTCGTCGGGGGCGAGCACCGGCCCGGGCAGCGGGACCCCGAACGGGAAGTCCCGCTGCGGACGCCACACCGCGTCGGTGCCCTTCTCGAACATGGTGAAGCCCCAGACGAGGAACCGCGCGTCGTAGGTCGCGAGCTCCTCGAAGGCCTCGTCGAGCAGCGCCTCGGACACCTCGTGGGCGACGGTCACGTGCGGGTGGTAGGGAAACTTCACCTCCCGCAACAGCGGTCCGGACCGGACCGCCTGCTCCAGTCGCTCGCACTCCCCGATCCCCTGCACCAGCGGGACGAACACGACGGGCGAGATCGGCCGGAACGTCCCGGAACCACGCAGGTGCATGGTGAACTGCTCGCCCTCGGCCGCCACCTGCCGCAGGTGTTCCTCGACCTCCTCGAGGTCGTCGGTGCGCAGCTCGGTGGGGGGTAGCAGGGTGATGTGCGGCGGGATGTCGGCGGCGTTGGGGTCGCCGAGCCGCTCGCGCCAGCCCTGGAGCTCGGAGGTGTAGGGCTCGGGGAGTCCGATGGCGACCCCGATGTCACGGCGTCCCATCAGGCTGGGGCCAACAGACCGATCCGGTCCCGCACGGTGGCGATGGTGACGGTCGCCACCTCGCGAGCCCGCACCGCACCCCGGGCCAGCACCTCGTCCAGGTACGCCGGATCGGCGACCAGCTCGGCATAGCGCCGGCGCATCGGGGCGAACAGCTCGAGCACCGCCTCGGCCACGTCGCCCTTGAAGTCGCCGTAGCCCTTGCCGACGTAGGCGGCCTCGAGCTCCGGGATCGCCTTGCCCGTCGCCACGGACAAGATCGTCAGCAGGTTGCTGATGCCCGGCTTCTCCGCGACGTCATAGGTCACCTCGCGGCCGGTGTCGGTGACGGCGCTCTTGATCTTCTTGGTGGTGGCCTTGTCGTCCTCGATGACCCACAGCGTGCCGGGGCCACCGCGACTGGTGCTCATCTTCGCCGTCGGGTCCTGCAGGTCCTTGATCCGCTCGGCCGACTACGTCGGCAGGGGCTACGGCGACTTCAAGGGCGACGTGGCCGAGGCGGTGCTCGAGCTGTTCGCCCCGATGCGCCGGCGCTATGCCGAG
>JANOTZ010000220.1:0-2444 GCA_031416735.1 Frankiales bacterium | reverse complement strand
CGCGGGATGTGCTCGCCGTCCTCGTAGCCCAGGGTCGCGGCGATCGAGTGGGACGCGGTCGCCAGTGCCTTGCACCCGGGGAGGTCGGCGACGACGCGGGCGCCGATGACGTCCCAGACGTTGATGAGCACGAGCAGCTCGGGCGCGGTGTGGAGGGCGCGGAGTTCGACGGCCTTGTCAGCAGTGGTCATGGCTCGACCCTAGTGGGAGTTTCCAGGGCAGGCGACGACCGCAGGAGGACGACGAACAGCAGGGCGAGCAGGGCGGCGCGACCCCATACCCCGAGCACCAGCGCCTGGTAGGCCAGGCCGTAGTCGGGGGCGGGCGTGCCGAGCGCGTAGTACCAGCGGAACAGGCCGACATACATCAGCAGATCGACTGCCATGTAGGTCGCCCACCAGCCCCAGCGCAGCCGCACCAGGGCGAAGAACGGCAAGAGCCAGAGCGCGTACTGCGGGCTGTGGGCCTTGTTCGTCAACATGAACAGCACCAGGATCGCGCCGCAGACCTGGATCAGCGGGTAGACCCCTTCGCGCTGAAAGCGCCACCACCCGACGGCGCAGGCGGCGGCGGTGCCGAGCAGCAACAGCACCGGGATGATCGCGTTGAGCTGGTCGGTGGTGAGGTCGGGGAAGCCCCAGAACCAGATGCTGTTGCTGGTGATGTCCGCGGCCCGCTCCTGCTGGAAGGCGTACGGCGCCCACCATCCCCTCGGCGAGGCGAGGATGAAGAAACCGTTGACGAGCCCGAAGACCCAGGCGAAGGCGGCAAGCGACCAGCCGGCGCCCTGCCGGTCGCGGGCCGCCCAGCGGTCCAGCAGCAGTGGGAGCAGGAAGAACAGTGGCCAGAACTTCAGGGCCGCACCGACCGCGAGCCAGGCTCCGGCCCAGGCATACCGCTGTTTCCACCAGGCATAGAAGGCCCCGACCGTCGCGGCCACGACGAGCAGATCCCAGTTGTGGAAGGAATACCAGACCAGCGGTGGTGCGAGGGCGTAGAGCAGCGCCCGCCACCGCACCATCCGGGACAGCAGCCAGACGGTCAGGAAGCTGAAGGGTGCCAGCAGCAACGCGCTGAGCTGCAGGTAGCCGCCGTCGTCGTCGACGAGCAGCGCCGGGAACCACGCGAACAGCCCGGTGAGGACGGGGTACTCCAGGGCGCCGCCGACCAGTTGCCCGTCGACCAGATCCCCATTGACGTAAGGGAATGGGTGCTCGTGCATGCCGCGCACCTGGTAGAGCACCTGGATGTCGTTGCTGCACAGGTGGCTGTCGCGCAGCTCGTTGTAGTGCCCGATGCACTGGGCCTTGAGCAGATATCCCGACAGCGTGAGGACGGCGACGCAACCCAGCAGGACGGCGAGCAGGCGACGGGCGGCGAGGTCCACCGGGCAGACGCTAGCTGGAGCAGCGCGGTCTTCCCACGACCACCGGCGTCATATTGCCGTCGGCCTTGTCGCGAGGGAAGGCCACGCCACCGGGACCATCCGACCTCACTTGCCCGAGGTCGACGACGGGCGGGCCGTCGAGCTGGTAGACGGAGGCTCCCATCAACGACCACCGCGTGCCCGGCCGCACCGAGGTGTAGGACGCGACGACGCGGAGCGGCACCGACACCCGGACCGTGCCTTTGGCGCCGTTGACCGACGTGGAACCGGGCATCACCGCAGGTCAGAGCCAGTTTCGGATGACGGAGCCGAGGCGTCGGCCGGGCAATCTCGACTGATCAGCGAACTGTGAGGAGCGGGTTCAGTGTCTGCTCGCCGTACTGGTAGACCAAGGCGCCCCGGCAGTCGTAGCTCGGGACCGCTTGGAGCCTCGCGATCGCAACGGCGTCGACCCGCCCTGCTGCACTGGGCGCTCTCAGCCTGATGTGCGCGTCACCCGAACTGTTCGTGCGGCCGTGCAGGCGCTGTAGGCGCTTCCCGTTCCGGGTGAGGTCGACAGTGACGCCGGCGTTGCTCGCCTTGCTGCCGGCCAGCATGTGGACGCGGACGAGCACCGTCAGCGCCTCCTGGCGGCGGTACTCGGGACGCGGCACGCTGAGCTCGACCGTCAGGGAGGGCACATCGACGCTCACCGGCGGGTCCTCCGGCTCGGGGCAGGCGGCCTGGGCCGTCAGCGGTGCCGCGGACAGCAGCAGCGCGATGACGGGCAGGAGCTGGAGTGTGCGCACCGTGGAGGGTTCGGCGCGCCGAAGCCAACTCCTGCACCGAGGTGTCCACGACTACGCACGTTGAGCCACGCCAGAGACGCAAGAACCCCTCGCTGACCAAAATGCGCAGGTCAGGAGGGGAAAGAGCGTGCTCCCCCATCTGGACTTGAACCAGAAACCCTTCGATTAACAGTCGAATGCTCTGCCAATTGAGCTATGGGGGAATCGCCGGCTGGCTTGGCTGCCGACCAGAAGACGATAGCGCAACCCGCCGGTTGCCCGGCCCACGA
>JANOTZ010000219.1:0-14251 GCA_031416735.1 Frankiales bacterium | reverse complement strand
GGGCTTGACGCCGCCGTGGTTCTCGCCGGCGTAGGCGACGACGTCGAGGGTGCTCATGACGAGCCCCGCGCCGTTGCCGATGATGCCGACCTGGCCGTCGAGCTTGACGTAGTTGAGGTTCTTGGCCTTCGCGCGGTCCTCGAGGTCGTCCTCGGCCACCGGGTCGGCGTAGGTCGTGAAGACGTCCTGGTGCCGGAACTCGGCGTTGGCGTCGAGGGTGACCTTGCCGTCGAGGGCGACGATCCGGCCGTCCGGGGTCTTCACGAGCGGGTTGACCTCGACGAGCGTGGCCTCCTCCTCGATGAAGACCTTCCAGAGCGCGACCAGGATGCGGGCCACCTCGGGGGCGACGTCGGCCGGGAAGCCGGCCGCGGCGACGATCTCGTCAGCCTTGGCCTGGTCGCATCCGACGACCGCGTCGACCGCGATGCGGGCGAGGGCCTCGGGGCGCTCGACCGCGAGCTGCTCGATCTCCATGCCACCTTCCACCGACGCCATCGCCAGGTAGGAGCGGTTGGCCCGGTCCAGCAGGAACGACACGTAGTACTCCGCGCTGATGTCGCTGGCCTCGGTGACGAGGATCTTGTGGACGATGTGTCCCTTGATGTCGAGGCCGAGAATGTCCTTCGCGCGGGCGACCGCCTCGTCGGGGGTCTCGGCCAGCTTCACACCGCCGGCCTTACCGCGGCCACCGGTCTTCACCTGGGCCTTGACGACAACGGGCTTGCCGATGCGCTCGGCGACACCGCGGGCGGCATCGGCATTATCGACGGTCTCGCCGGGGAGCACGGGCACTCCGTGCTTGGCGAAGAGCTCCTTCGCCTGGTACTCCATGAGGTCCACTGACAGTCCTGTCTCGTGTGGTTGAGGCTCGGTCGAGGGTAGCCAGTGTTGCCCTACCCGCTCGCGGCGGCCTCGTCTCGGTCACACTGATGTGATGCGCCGCACACTCTCCGCGATCGTGACCCTGCTGCTCCTGCCAACCCTGGGAGCCGCGCACGCCGACACCGTGAAGCCCTCCCCCGGCACGCTGACGTTCACGACCAGCGACGCCCTGGTCCCGGTGCTCGACGGGCCGACCGACACCCACCAGGCGACGATCGACACCCGGCTGTACGTCCCGAGCAACGCGACCGCCGCCAGCCCCCAGCCCGCGATCCTCATCACGCACGGCTTCGGCCTGACCAAGCTGGCCGGCGAGGTGGTGGCGCACGCGACCTTCCTGGCCCGGCACGGCTACGTCGTCCTGACCTACACCGCACAGGGCTTCGGCAAGTCGACCGGCTGCGTCACGCTGGAGTCCCGCACCTACGACGTGAAGGACGCGCGGCAGCTCATCACCAAGGTGCTCGAGACCAAGCCCTTCGTGAAGAGGGACGCCAAGGGAGCCGTCGTCGGGATGACCGGCGGCTCGTACGGCGGAGGGATCCAGGCCAACGTGGCGGAGGCCGATCCTCGGATCCGGGCCATCAACCCCGGCCGCACCTGGAACGACCTGCGCTACTCCCTCAACCCCAACAACTACGTCCCGCCCGGCGACCCGACCGGCTTCACCCACACCCTCAACGCCCAGGGGGTGTTCAAGCAGCAGTGGACCTCGCTGTTCTTCGCGAGCGGCAACGGCAACCCGGTCGGTGGCATCCCGCCGTCCACCAACGCCGCCGGGACCTGCCCCCAGGACAAGCTGGCGAGCGGCGATCCGCTGACCGTGGCGGGCACCCCCTGCCTCGGGTTCATCACCGCGGTCTGCGAGACCTACGCCCGCATCTCGGCGACCGGTGACGCCAACGACGCCGACCGGGCCCTGTTGGCCGACTCCTCGGCCACGACACAGATCGCCAAGTTGCGGGTGCCGACCCTGCTGTTCCAGGGCCAGGCCGACACGCTGTTCAACCTCAACGACGCGGCCGCGACCTACACCGCACTGCGACGGCAGCGCGTCCCGGTGCAGATGGTCTGGAACTCCGGCGGCCACGGCGGCTACGACTCGCTGCCCGGCGAGTGCGACGTCTATGGCCGCGGCACCGGCGGCGCCGACTTCCGCGGCCTCGACGACTGCTACCTGTCGCTGCGGACCCTGACCTTCTTCGACCACTGGCTGAAGGGCCGGCCGGACCACTCCCCCGGCTTCTCCTGGTTCCGCGACTGGACCGCCTACTCCGGCAGCGGACCCACCACCCAGTACGGCGATGCTCCCGTCTTCCCGCTCCCGGGCGTCACCCGCTACACCCTGTCCGGCACCGGTGACCTGGTGCTGCGCGACCCGGTCGCGGGTTCGGTACGGATCGTCAACCCACCTGGTGGCCTGCCCGCGTCCTACACCGAGACGTCGAACTTCACCGGCCCCGCCAGCTCCCCGTCGCTCGGCTCGCTGCCGGTGACCGAGCTGCCGGGACAGCACGCCGACTTCACCACCGCACCGTTCGCCAGCGCGGTCGACTCCGTCGGCATCCCGTCGCTGCGCGTCACCCTGTCGCACGTGGCGCCCACCGACCTGGTGCTGTTCGGGAAGGTCTATGACGTCGCCCCCGACGGGACCGCCTCCCTGATCCACCGACTGATCGCGCCCGCCCGCATCCCTTCCTCCGCCCTTGCCCAGCCGGTCGAGATCAAGCTGCTCGGCTTCGCGCACCGCTTCGGGGCCGGGCACCGCCTGCGGGTGACGCTGTCGACCACCGACGCGACGTCGTACAACAACAAGGTCGCGGACGTCATCACCGTGACGACCGGCGCCGGCAGCACGCTGACCGTCAACACACGGCCCGTCACAGCCGTCGTGGTGGCGCCCGCCGGACCGAAGGGCCAGCCGCCGGCCACGAAGCCGGCGCCCGGTGGTGGGCTCCCCGAGACCGGGCCGACCCCGTTGCTCCCGGCGGTGGCCCTCGGTCTGCTGGCGCTCGCCCTGGCGCTCCGCCTCCGCCGTAGTCACACGCGAGCGTGATCACCCGACGGCATGGTCATCCTAAGGTAGGGTAAGAGTATGACCACGCCGCCCAAGGTGAAGAAGACCGTCAGCCTCGATGCCGCCTTCGTCGACGCCGTGGGCGAGGGCAACCTGTCCTTCGAGGTCAACGAGGGGCTCCGGCTCCGCCTGGCTCAACAGCGCCGACACGTCGCGCTCACGGCCTGGCTGGACGAGATGGACGAGCAGGAAGGCCCCGGCGACCCTGACCGCATCGCCGCCTACGAGCGTCTGCTCGGGGGCTCTGCGGACTCGTGACGATGCGCGTCGTCCTCGATGCCGAGGCGGTCAACGCCCTGCTCGACCCGGAGCACGCGTCCCGGCGGCAGGTGCGCGACGCCCTCCGAGCGGCCACCAACACCGGTCGCGACGTCGCGATCGCCACGGTGACCTTGGCAGAGCTCTACCGCGGGGCAGGCCGCAACCAGGCCCTGGACGCGATGCTGTCGCGACAGAAACGCGAGATCGTGCTGCGCGACACGGACCGCTCGCTCGCGCGACTGGTGGGGGCACTGCTCACCAGCGCGGGGCTCGGGAGCGAGCACCTCGCGGATGCGCATGTGGCGGCAGTCGCCCTTGAGCAAGGTGGTTTCGTGCTGACCGGCGACCCCGGGGATCTCGAGCGGCTCCTTGCGGGAGCGCCGCACATCACCGTCGTGGCCCTCACGGACAGTCGCACGTAAGGCGTCACAGCGGAGCTGTGTGTGACCCAGGACACAGATCCCGGTCACACCCAAGCGGCTGTTCGGTCGTTGTGCGCAGCACGGGTGCACCATGAGCGCCCCTGACCGCCGGAGTCCCGTGAAGCGTCGCCCCGCCCTCGCCCTCGCCCTGCTGACCGCACTGCCGGTGCTCCCGCTGTTGCCGCACGCCCAGGCCGCTCCCCCCGCCTTCACCGTGAAGTCCCTCACGATCACCACCATCGTCGCGAGCGAGTCGCGGCTCGGGACCCCCGCGACCTGTGTTGTGGATGCTGACCTCTACACCCCGACCGGGGTCAGCAAGGCCCGCCCGGCGCCCGCGATCTTGACCACCAACGGGTTCGGCGGCAGCAAGACCGACCAGGCCGGCCTCGGCGCCGCCTACGCCACCAAGGGCTATGTCGTCCTGTCCTACTCAGGCCTGGGCTTCGGCTCGGACATCCAGAAGGGCAGGCGCGGCTCCGACTGCAAGATCACCCTGGACGACCGCGAGCACGACGGCGCCGCGGCCAGCCAGCTCGTCGACTTCCTCGGCGGGCTGAAGAAGGCCGACGACGGCACCGTCGTCGACTACGTCCGCAAGGACGCCAAGGGCCACGACGGCAAGGCCCACAAGGGCGACGTCCGCGTCGGCATGGTCGGCAGCTCCTACGGCGGTCAGGTGCAGTACGCGGCCGCCGCCGTGGACCCGCGGATCGACACCATCATCCCGCTCATCACCTGGAACGACCTGGCCTACTCGCTGGCCCCCAACAACACGTCGCTCGCCAAGGGCGTCAGCTACACCACCCCCGGCACCGAGAAGATCGACTGGACGACGCTGTTCTTCAGCCTCGGCTTCGTGAACGGCGCGCAGGGCGCGGTGATGACCAAGGACCCGACCCGGCTGGCGCCCTGCAACAACTTCGCCGACCAGGCCTGTGCCGCCAAGGCGCACATGGACGCCACCGGCTACCCGGACCAGGCCACCGTGGACTTCGCGCGCAACGCCTCGGTCAGCTCGTACCTCGACAAGATCAACATCCCGGTGCTGCTCGGGCAGGGTCAGGCCGACACCCTGTTCAACCTGCAGGAGGCGGTCGCGACCTACACCGCGCTGAAGGCCCGCAAGGTGCCGGTCAAGATGATCTGGCAGCAGTGGGGCCACAGCAAAGGTGCGGTGCCCGGCGAGTACGACCTGAGCAAGCCCGACAGCAACTACCAGGGCCGCGTCATCACCGGCTGGTTCGACCACTACCTCAAGGGTGTCGGCAAGGCGCCCGCGTTGGACTTCAGCTACTACCGCAACTGGCTCGACAAGGGCGATGCCGGCCCGGCGTTCACGAGCGTCCCGAGCTATCCGCTGCCCGGCACCACCACGCTGTACGGGTCCGGCACCTCGCTCGTCACCGCGCGCACGGCCATCAAGGACGGTTCGGCCACCATCGCCGTCCCGGCCGGCGGCGTGCCGCTGAGCTACACCGAGACCTCCGCGGTCGACCAGTCGCAGCCGGTGCGCGACGCGGCGGGGGCCACCACCACCTTGTCCACCGGGCCGCTGACCCGGGACGTCGAGGTCGTCGGGATCCCGACCGCCACGCTCCGACTGTCCTCCCCCACCGCCTCCTCCGTGGCCGGTCCGGGCGGCATGCTCGTCGCCTTCGTCAAGCTGTACGACGTAGCCCCCGACGGCACCATCTCCCTGGCGAACCGCCTGATCGCCCCGATCCGGATCGCCGACCTCGGCAAGCCGGTGCAGGTCTCCCTCCCGGGCATCGTGCACCGGTTCGCCAAGGGCCACACGATGAAGCTGGTGGTGTCGCTGTCCGACGCGGCCTACAAGGGCAACACCGGCGCGCAGGTCCTGACCGTGTCGACCTCGCAGGCGGCGCCCACCACGCTCACCCTGCCGGGTGCCCTCGACCCGCGGGCCTTCCCGACCTCCTGAGCACCCACTCGCTTGCTGAGGACCGCCTGCCGGGGGATGCTGCCCCCGGGGGGTGAGGATGCATGCGGAGCGAAGGTGAGTGGTGAATCCGACCGACGTCGGGGACCCGGACTACTTCCACAAGGTCGTGGACTGCCAATACGCCTGTCCGGCGCACACCAACGTTCCTGAGTACATCCGCCTCATCGCCCAGGGGCGGTACGACGACGCCTACCTGGTGAACCGGGAGTCCAACGTCTTCCCCGGGATCCTGGGGCGCACCTGCGACCGGCCCTGCGAGCCGGCCTGCCGGCGCGAGCGGGTCGATGGCGCCCCGGTCGCGATCTGCCGGCTGAAGCGGGTCGCCGCGGACCTGCGAGGAGACGTCAGCGACCGGCTGCCGCAGGTGCCGGAGGTCAAGAACGGCAGGCGGATCGCCTGCGTCGGCGCCGGCCCGGCCTCCCTCACGGTGGCCAACGACCTGCTGCCGCTCGGCTACGCCGTGACGATCTTCGAGCAGTACGCCACGTCCGGCGGCCTGATGCGGACGAACATCCCGGCGTTCCGCCTCCCGGCCGAGGTGCTCGACGAGGAGACCCAGGTGATCCTCGACCTGGGCGTGGACATCCGCTACGACTCCCCGGTGACGAGCATGCGGGCCCTGCTTGCTGAGGGCTTCGACGCGGTCTTCGTCGGCAGCGGCGCCCCGCGCGGCAAGCAGCTCGACCTGCCCGGGCGCTGGGACGAGACCGGCGACTCGCGCATCCACATCGGGATCGACTGGCTGCAGTCGATCGCGTTCGGTCACCTCGACTCGGTCGGCAAGCAGGTCCTCATCATCGGCGTCGGCAACACCGCCATGGACTGCTGCCGGTCCTCACTTCGCCTGGGCGGTAAGGAGATCAAGGTCATGGCGCGCCGGCCGCGCGAGTTCTTCAAGGCCTCGCCGTGGGAGCTCGAGGACGCCGAGGAGGAGGGCGTCGAGATCCTCGTCAACCACGCACCGAAGCGCTTCGTGGTCGAGAACGGCACGCTGACCGGGATGGAGTTCGACGTCCTGGAGTGGGACTCCGGCGCCCGCCAGTCCCGGACGACCGGCTCGGTCGTGCTCGCCTGCACCGACGTCATCATCGCGATCGGCCAGGAAAACGCGTTCCCCTGGGTGGAGCACGACCTCGGTCTGCAGATGGATGAGTGGGACGTGCCCGTCGTTGACGACAAGACGATGGAGTCGACGCTGCCGGGGGTCTTCTTCGGCGGCGACTCGGCGTTCGGTCCCAAGAACATCATCTGGGCCGTCGAGCACGCCCACCAGGCCGCGATCTCCATCCACCAGCGCTGCGAAGGCCTCCCGGTGGACGACCGACCCGCTTTCGGGGTGAACCTGCTGAGCACCAAGATGGGCCTCAGCCAGTGGAGCTATGCCAACGACTACAACCCCGCCCACCGCCAGAAGATGGACCACGTCGAGCTCACCCACCGGTTCGCCGAGCTGGACCTGGAGGTGGAGCTCGGGTTCACCGTCGAGCAGACCGTCCGGGAGGTGCAGCGCTGCCTCAACTGCGACGTCCAGACCGTCTTCGCCGCCCCGCTGTGCATCGAGTGCGACGCGTGCATCGACGTGTGCCCCGTCGACTGCCTGACCATCACCCAGAACGGCGACGAGGTGGAGCTCGTGGGCCGGCTCAAGGCGCCGCGCACCAACACCGGCCAGGGCCTCTATGTCTCCGACCCGTTGCCGCAGACCGGCCGGGTGATGGTGAAGGACGAAAACCTCTGCGTGCACTGCGGACTGTGCGCCGAGCGCTGCCCCACCGCCGCGTGGGACATGCAGCGCTTCGACCTGGTAATCCCCTACGCCGGCACGACCCTGCCGCTGGTGTCCATCAACGGCAAGGACACCCGCCCGTGAGCCTCGACACCGCAGGCCCCGAGCTCGGCACCCGCGTCAACGACTTCGCAGTCAAGCTGGCGAACGTCAACGGCACCGGGTCGGCGAGCGCCAACAGCCTGCTCATGAAGGCCATCTTCCGGATGGGCATCCCCGTCTCGGGCAAGAACCTGTTCCCCTCCAACATCCAGGGCCTGCCTACCTGGTACGAGATCCGCGTCAACGCCAGCGGCCACACAGCCCGGGCTCTGGAGTACGACCTCGTGGTCGCGATGAACGCGCAGACCTACACCGCTGACGTGGCCGAGGTGCGCAGCGGCGGCTACCTGCTCTACGACTGCACCTGGCCGCTCGCCCCCGAGCTGCTGCGGCCCGACGTCACCTACCTGGGCGTCCCGCTCGCCGCGCTGTGCTCCGAACAGTTCGACCGGCCCCGTGATCGCCTGCTGCTCAAGAACATCTGCTACGCCGGCTCCCTCGTGGCCCTCCTCGGGATCGACCTCGACATCGCCTCCGCACTGCTGGACGAGACCTTCGCCGGCAAGGTGAAGCTGCGCGACGCCAACCAGATCGCGCTCCGCCTCGGCTACGACTACGTCATCGAGCACCTGGAGCACCCGCTCCCCTTCCGCCTCGAGCCGATGGCCGGCACCGAGGGGAAGATCCTCATCGACGGCAACACCGCGACCGCCCTCGGTTGCCTGTACGCCGGTGCCACCGTCGCGGCCTGGTATCCCATCACCCCGTCGACGTCGGTGATGGACAACTTCGCCTCGCTCTGCCGGCGCTACCGCAGCCACGACGGCGTCAACGACTTCCTCATCGTGCAGGCCGAGGACGAGCTCGCCGCCCTCGGCATGGTCGTCGGCGCGAGCTGGAACGGCGCCCGGGCCTTCACCGCCACCTCCGGCCCGGGCATCTCGCTGATGAACGAGCTGCTCGGCTTCGCCTACTACACCGAGATCCCCGCGGTGATCGTCAACGTGCAGCGCACCGGGCCGTCGACCGGGATGCCCACCCGCACCCAGCAGGCCGACCTGCTGCTCTGCGCCTACGCCTCGCACGGCGACACCAAGCACATCCTGCTCTTCCCGGCCGACCCCGCCGAGTGCTTCGAGTTCGCGGTCCGGGCGTTCGACCTCGCCGAGCGGTTCCAGACCCCCGTACTCCTGCTCTCCGACCTCGACATCGGCATGAACGACTGGGTCGTGCCCGAGCTGACCTGGGACGACGCGTTCCTGCCCGACCGGGGTCGGGTGCTCACCAGCGAGGAGCTGCACGAGCTGCCGCGCTTCAAGCGCTATGCCGACGAGGACGCTGAGTTCGTCACCCCCCGCACCCTCCCCGGCGGCGGGCCGCACGGCGCCTACTTCGTCCGCGGCTCCGGGCACGACGCGCAGGGTGCCTACACGGAGCTGCCCGACAAGTACCAGCAGGTCGTGGACCGGCTGTCACGCAAGCACACCGCCTCCGCGCTGCACCTCCCGGCGCCCGTCGTCCACCGGCGCAAGGGGGCCAGGATCGGCGTGGTGTCACTGGGCAGCGGCGACCTCGCCGTCCGGGAGGCCGCCGAGCTGCTCGCCGACAAGGGCGTCATCGTGGACGTCATGCGGGTCCGGGGTTTCCCCTTCCCGCCGACGGTGCGGGCGTTCCTCGACGAGCACGAGATGTGCTTCGTGGTGGAGCAGAACCGCGACGCGCAACTGCGCTCCTTGCTGGTCCTGGAAACGGGGGTCTCCACCGCCCGGCTCCGTTCCGTCCTCGTGTACGGCGGGCTCCCCCTGTCCGCGAAGCACGTCGTCGACAGCGTCCTCACGCAGACGGGCCACGAGTGACATGCCCTCCATCTCCAAGCCACTGATCCCGCTCGCACCGCTGCGGCGCAACGACCTCGGCCTCACCCCGCGGGACTACGACGGCGCCATGTCGACCCTGTGCGCGGGCTGCGGACACGACTCGGTCACTGCCGGTCTCATCACCGCCCTCTTCGAGCTGGGCATCCCGCCGTACAAGGTGGCGAAGCTCTCGGGCATCGGCTGCTCGTCGAAGACGACGGCCTACTTCGCCGGGGATGCGCATGGCTTCAACTCGGTGCACGGCCGGATGCCGACGATCGCGACCGGCGCCAGCGCGGCGAACCGCGACCTGCACTATGTCGGCGTCTCGGGGGACGGCGACTCGCTGTCGATCGGGCTGGGTCACCTCGCGCACGCGGTCCGGCGCAACGTCCGGATGCTGTATGTCATCGAGAACAACGGGGTCTACGGACTCACCAAGGGGCAGTTCTCCGCGTCCGCCGACATCGGCTCGACGTCCAAGCGCGGCGAGGCCAACTCCTTCGCCCCGATCGACCCGCTGCTGATGGCCCTCAGCATCGGGGCGACCTTCGTTGCCCGTGGCTTCTCGGGCGACAAGGAGCGGCTGGTGCCGATCCTCAAGGCCGGCCTGCTGCACCGGGGGCTCGCGCTGGTCGACGTCATCTCGCCGTGCGTGCAGTTCAACGACCACGAGGGCTCGACGAAGAGCTATCTGTTCACCCGCGAGCACGAGGTGACCGCCACCGACTTCGTGCCGCCGCGCGAGACGATCGTCGCCCACGTCCCCGACGAGGGAGTGCTGGACGTCCCGATGCACGACGGCACCAGCATGCGGTTCCGGGCGGTGCCGGACGGCTACGACCCGACGGACCGGTTGGCGGTGACGCGCTACCTCGAGGAGCGGCGAGCCGCCGGGGAAGTCGTCACCGGGCTGCTCTACGCCAACAACGACGTCCCGGACCTGCACGAGCTGAACGGCACCCCGGAGGTGCCGTTGGCCTCGCTGCCCTTCGACCGGCTCTGCCCGGGTGCCGCCGAGCTGGCTGCACTCCAGCAGGGCTTCCGGTAAACGCTCAGACCGGCGTGCCGACGTTGTCGCGGACCCACTCCACGATGGCCGACGGCGACGCACCCGCGGTGAAGATCTTGGTGACGCCGGCCTGCTCGAGCAGCGGGATGTCGTCCTCGGGGATGATCCCGCCGCCGAAGACCACCACGTCGTCGGCGCCGCGCTCCCGCAGCAGCTCCACGACGCGGGGCATCAAGGTCATGTGCGCCCCGGACAGGATGGACAGGCCGACACAGTCGGCGTCCTCCTGGATGGTCGTCTCGACGATCTGCTCCGGGGTCTGGTGCAGGCCGGTGTAGATGACCTCCATGCCGGCGTCCCGCAGGGCCCGGGCGACCACCTTGGCGCCGCGGTCGTGCCCGTCGAGCCCTGGCTTGGCCACAACGACGCGTACTCGGCCGCTCACGGGGGTCCTCCTTGGGCTGACGAACCTGCGGTGCGAGACTACGCGCCCGTGACAGCCACATGAGCGGCACCCGCCCCACCGCCGACTGGCGCGAGCCCTTCCTGGCGGGCGCGACGCTCCTCGATGTGCGCCTGGCCCGGCGCGACCCGGCTCGCTGGCCGGGCTACCACCCCGAGCCGTCGGTGCGGGCCTATCGGCTGCGGGGCGCCCCTGACCGGCCGGGTCCGGTCGTGGTCGCCTGGGACTTCTCGGTGCAGGGCGGCAGCTTCGGCGAGGACGACGCCACGATCTTCGCGGCCGCCGTGAAGCACGCCGTACGGGAGCGGGTGCCGGTGGTGAGCCTGGTCCGCTCCGGTGGCACCCGCCTGCAGGAGGGGATGGCCGCCCTCGTCGGCATCCCCCGGGCCCGGATCGCGCTGCTCACCCTCGCCGACGCGGGCCTGCCGCACCTGGCCGTCGCCGACGCGCCCACCACCGGCGGGGTGTGGATCTCGATCGTGGCCGCCGCCGACGTGCGGGTGGCCGTGACCGGCGCGACGGTCGGCTTCGCCGGGCCGCGGGTCGTCGAGGCCCTCACCGGCGAGCTGCCCGGCCCCGACAGCCACACCGCGGAGGCCGCGCTCGCCGCCGGGCTGGTCGACGCGGTCCTCCCCCGCGACCAGGTCGCCGGCTGGCTCACCGGGGCGCTGCGCACCCTGGCATCCCCCGAGCCTTCCGCACCTGCTTCCCCGTCCGCCGGCGCACCGTCGACGGTCACCGGGTGGGAGCAGGTGCAGCGGACCCGCGCCCGGACGGTCAGCGGACGGGAGCTGCTCGAGCAGCTGCTCACCGACCGGCTTCCCCTCCAGGCGCGGTACGGCGACAGCTCCGTGGCGGCCTTACTCGGCCGACTCGACGGCCGGCCCGTCGTCGGGGTCGCGGTGGCTGCCGAGCTCGGGGGACGACCGACGCCCGACGGCTACCGGCTGGCGACCCGGGCCTACCGGCTGGCCGGTCGACTCGGCCTGCCCGTCATCAGCCTGGTCGACACGCCCGGCGCCGAGCCGGGCCCGGCCGGTGAGCGGGACGGGATCGCCCCGGCGATGGGGGAGGCCCTCGACGCGCTGCTCACCTGCACCAGCCCCACCCTCGCGCTCGTGCACGGCGAAGGCGGGTCGGGGGGCGCCCTGGCCGCGGCCGTCACCGACACCGTCCTGGTCACCGACGAGGCCTACTTCGCGGCCATCGGCCCCGAGGGGGCTACCGCGGCGCTGCGCCGCCCGGCCCAGGAGTGCGCCGACCGGATGCGGATCACGCCCGCCGACCTGCTGGCCCTGGGGTTCGCGGATGCGCTCGCCACGCCCGCCGACCTCTCGTCGTACCTGGTTGCGCTGGTGGACCTGGCCCCGGGGAGGCGCCGCGACACGCGGCTTTTGCGGTGGTCTGCTCCCCTTTCCGGGACACTCTGACACTCCGAAGGTGTGCGTTGTGTCACTCCGCCATCACAGACGGCGTAGTGTCGACGCAGTAGACGTTCGAAGGCCCTGACCCGTCGCTCGTGGAGGAACAAAGGTGCTCGATCCACGTCCGCGTCTGACCCAGGCGGCCCGCACCACCAAGCGCGGCGTCGAGACGGTCTGCACCCCCGCCGGACTCCGCGGCGCGGCCACCGAGATCGCGTGGATCACCGCGCACGGCGTGCTCTATCCGCTCGGGCTGGCGAGTGAGAAGCGCCGCGACAAGGGCCGCGAAGAGCTCGACCGCTTCACCCTCAGCGACCTGCCGCCGATCCAGCGCGGCCTGCTCATGGGCGACGTCGTCGCGGCCGGCACGCCGATCATCTTGGTGCACGGCTTGGTCGACAACCGGTCGATCTTCACGCTGCTGCGCCGGGCCCTGCGCCGGCGCGGGTTCGGCCGGGTCATCACCCTCAACTACAGCCCGCTCACCCAGGACGTCCGCACCGTCGCACACCGGCTCGCGCAACTGGTGGAGAAGACCTGCGAGGAGACCGGTTACGAACGGGTGCACGTCATCGGACACTCGCTCGGCGGCCTGATCGCCCGCTACTACGTGCAGAAGCTGGGCGGCGACGCCCGGGTCCACACCCTGTGCACCCTCGGCACGCCGCACGGCGGCACCGTCGCGGCCCGGCTGATCCCGCAGCGGCTGGTCAAGCAGCTCCGGCCCGGCTCCGACGTGCTGGCCGAGCTCGCCGAGCCGGCCCCCGGAGTCCGCACCCGTTTCGTGGCGTTCTGGAGCGACCTGGACCAGCTGATGGTCCCCAAGCGCTCCGCCAGGATCGACCACCCCGACCTGGTCGCCCGCAACGTGCTGCTGCGCGGCATCGGCCACATGTCACTGCCCATCGACGGCCGGGTGGTCCGCGAGATCGCCACCCTGCTCGCGCACCTCGGCGAGGATGGCGCCACCGTCACCGCGGGCGTCACCTCGATCGACTCGGCGCCCCCCACTCCGACCCCCGCCACGCTCGCCGCCCCGCCACAGACGGGCCGTAGGTTCCGCGTTCGGCGTACCGCTTCGCAGTAGAACTAGTCCGTTTGTACTAGCCCGATTTGCTGATCAGGGGCCTAGTCGGATAACGTACTGGTAACGGCCACCCCTTCACCCGGGTGGTTGCTGCATGTGCACCCAGCCCGCACATGCAGGCGCCCCCGACACTGGAGCCCCCCTCGTGCCCCTTGCCGACGACGCCCTTGTTCCTACGCGTCCCCGTTCCCCTCGCCTTGTGCGCGCTCTGCTGATCGGCGCCTGCGGCGCCGGTCTGCTCGGCCTCAGCCTGCCCAGCGACGCACCGGCCACACCTGAGCGCCTGATCTCCGCCAACGCAGCCGGTGCCTCGCTGGTCGAGCCGCCCCTGCCGCACGGCCCCCGCCTCGTCAGCCCCGTAGCCCGGGCCAGCCGCAGCCGGGCGCTCCCGGCCAAGCGCGTGATCGCCAAGCGCAAGCCCGTCCTCGCCTCTTGGGCCCGGCCGTCCTACGCCGGCGTCATCAGCTCCTACGGGATGCGCTGGGGCCGGATGCACAAGGGCATCGACTTCAGCGCTGGGTACGGCGCTTCCATCCGCTCCGCCGGGGACGGCGTCGTCGTCGGCTCCGGATACCTGTCCGGGGAGAGCGGCTACGGCCTGATCACCCTCATCCGGCACAAGAGCGGCGTCGTCACCGCCTACGCGCACCAGTCGAAGTCCTTCGTCGACTCCGGCGACCGGGTCAGCGCCGGCGAGACGATCGGCGAGGTCGGCTCCACCGGTCACTCCACCGGGCCGCACCTGCACTTCGAGGTGCGGATGAGCACCCACGGCGACCAGATCAACCCGACCACCTGGCTCGCCAAGCGCGGCGTCTACGTCTGACCTGCCGACCCCTTGCGTCTGCTCGGCTACGCGGTTGACGTGTCCTACACAGCAGACGTAACGCTTACGCCGGCGCCCTCCGGCTCCCTCCGGCTCCTTGCGTCTGCTCGGCTACGCGGTTGACGTGTCCTACACAGCAGACGT
>JANOTZ010000218.1:0-9755 GCA_031416735.1 Frankiales bacterium | reverse complement strand
GGGCGCGGGGCCGGGCGCGGGGCGGGGCGCGGGGCCGGGCGCGGGGCGGGTCGCGGGCGGGGGAGCGCGAGGTTTGGGTCATGATCGCGTTGAAAGGGGGAGATACCGGACACCCCCTGTCACCCTGGAGCCCCCCGTATGCGCAGCCGCTTGAGCCTCCCCGTCCTGATCGCCATCGCCATCGCCGTCGCGGCGGTGGGGATGATCAGCAACCCCGGCACCGCCGTGGCCCTGTCCGGCACCCCGGCCTTCACCAACTACGCCGCGCCCAGCGCGCTGTCCGGCTCCACCACGGCCGGTGAGCCCAGCCTCGGCGTCAACGGGAACACCGGCGCGATGATGTACCAGTCCGGCACCCAGACCCTGAAGATCGTGGTCGACGCGGCCGGCACCGCCACCTGGACCCGGGTCACGCCGCCGACCAGCGCGTTCAACATCGACCCGATCCTGTCGACCGACCGGGTCACCGGGCGCACCTTCGCCGGCGGCCTCGCCGGTGAGTGCTCGGCGCTGTCCTACACCGACAACGACGGTGGCAGCTGGACCCAGATGGGCAACGCCTGCACCGGTGTGGTCGACCACGAGAGCATCGGCTCCGGGGCCTGGAAGGGCGCCGCTCCGCTGGGCAGCACCTACAGCCGGGCGGTCTACTACTGCGCGCAGAGCGGCAACGACGCCTGCGTGACCAGCACCAACGGAGGCCTGACCTTCGGGGCACCGACCCTGGTGAGCGGTGCGTGCAGCAGCCTGCACGGCCACGTCAAGGTCAGCGCCGACGGCACCGCCTACCTGCCCAACTCGCACTGCGGCGGCAAGGCCGGCGGCGGCATCACGAGCAACAACGGCGCGACGTGGACGTCCTACACGATCCCGGGCTCGACGGAAGCCACCACCGGCTTCGACCCGTCGGTCGCCACCACCCCGGACAACACGCTGTACGAGTCGTGGGAGGGCGTCAACCACCACCCCTACGTCGCGAAGTCCACGACGCACGGCAGCACCTGGAGCACCCCCGTCGACCTCGGCGCGACCATGAACCCGCCGATCGTCACGAGCACCTTCCAGTCCGCCATCGCCGGTGACAACGGCCGGGCCGCGATCGCCTACCTGGGCAGCACCACCGGTGGCGACCCGTTCGTCTCCAACTGGCCCGGCGTCTGGGACGTCTACGTCTCCTACACCTACGACGGTGGCGCGACCTGGTCGACGGTGAAGGCCACCAGTGACCCGGTGCAGCGTGGCTGGATGTGCGCCGACGGCACCACCTGCAACAGCGGCCGCAACCTGCTCGACTTCATGGACGTCAACCTGACCAAGGACGGCCGGGTCGTCGTGGGCTACGCCGACGGTTGCATCGGCACCTGCGCCACCGCCGCCGGCACCGCCGCGCAGTCCACGTCGGAGTACGCCACCATCGCCTACCAGAGCTCGGGCAAGGGCCTGCTCGCCGCCTACGACACGGCCGGCACCCCCACCCCGACACCGACCGCGACGGTCACTGCGACGCCCACCCCGACCCCGACGGCGACTCCCACCGCGACCACCCCGCCGGGCGACCCTGACCCGGCCACGCCGAACCTCACCAGCGGGCAGGCCAAGACGGGCACCAGTGCGGCCACCGGCGGCTACAGCTACACCAAGATCTTGGTGCCGGCCGGCAGGAGCCAGCTCAAGGTGACGCTCACCGGACCGGCGTGCGGCACCTTCGGCCTGTCGTGCAACCCCGACCTCGACCTCTACGTCAAGTCGGGCGCGAAGCCGACGACGGGGGCCAACGACGCCTCGAGCGCCACCAACAGCAACTCCGAGACGGTCACCGTGACCAGCCCGACCGCCGCCTACTGGTATGTCGGCGTGCACACCTACAGCGGCACCAAGTCCGGCAGCTACACGGTCACCGCCACGCTCACCTAGGAAAATCAGCTAGAAAGATCTGCATGAGGGTCATCGCAGTCGTCGGCCCCACCGCAGCTGGAAAGTCCGATCTCGCCGTCGCGCTCGCTCAGGAGCGCGGCGGCGAGGTCGTGAACGCCGACTCCATGCAGCTCTACCAAGGCATGGACATCGGTACGGCGAAGCTGTCGGCGCCGGAGCGCCAGGGCGTGCCCCATCACCTGCTGGACGTGTGGGACGTGAGGGTGACGGCCACGGCTGCGGCGTACCAGCTGCTGGCGCGCGACACGATCGCCGAGCTCAACGGACGGGGAGCCACCCCGATCGTGGTCGGCGGGAGCGGGCTGTATGTCCGGGCAGCGCTGGACCGGATGGAGTTCCCCGGCACCGACCCGCAGCTGCGGCAGGAGCTCGAGGCCGAGCTGGAGGCCCACGGGCCGGGGCCGCTGCATCAGCGGCTGGCCGCGCTTGCCCCGGAGGCCGCGGCCCGGATGGAGCCGAGCAACGGGCGGCGGGTGGTGCGCGCCCTCGAGGTGGTGCTGCTCACCGGGAACATGCCCGGCGCGATGACGTCGTATGAGATGCACGTCCCGACCGTTTACGTGGGGGTGGACCGGCCGGACCTCGCCGACCGGGTGGCGACCCGGGTCGACCGGATGTGGGAGCAGGGACTGCTCGCGGAGGTGGCCGGGCTGGACGGGCTGCGGGAGGGCGTCACCGCCAGCCGGGCGCTGGGCTATGCGCAGGCGCTGCGCCAGCTCGACGGGGAGCTCACCGAGGCTGAGGCCAAGGCGCAGACCGTGACCGCGACCCGTCGCTTCGTCCGGCGGCAGCGGTCGTGGTTCCGGCGCGACCCGCGGGTGCACTGGCTCGACCCGGAGCGGGACCTGCTGCTCCAGGTGCGTGCTGTCCTGGACATTACGGACTAGTGAGGCATCATCCCGTTGTGCTGTAGCGCAGAACGGATCGGTAGGTCCATCATCAATTCATGGGCACCGAGGTTGATGTCAACTCCCTACACCAGGCCACCTCCGATGGCTCACTTGAACTGATGTACCAGCCGGAGATCGACCTCGACAGCGGCGCCATCGTCGCGATGGAGGGGCTGCTCCGATGGCACCACGGAGCGCTGGGCACTCTCGGACCCAATGATTTCCTGGACCTGGCCATCCGGTCCGGGGAGATCTCCCCGATCGGGGAGTGGGTGCTGCGCACCGGAGCGGCCGAGGCCGCGACCTGGATGAATCTGCACGGTCCGGCCCGCCAGCTCCGGCTCAACGTCTCCGTCGAGCAACTGCGGGCACCCGGCTTCGCGCAGCTGGTCGCATCGGTGGTCGCGGAGAACACCCTGCGCCCCAAGGCCCTCGGCCTGGAGGTCACCGAGCGCGCCATCCTCGAGCTCGGCAGCGAGGCGATGACCTTGCTGGCGATCCTGCACGACTCCGGGGTGTCGATCGTGATCGACAACTTCACCTCCTACTACTCGACCCTGGGTGCCATCGAGGCGCTCCCGGTCGACGGGATCAAGTTGGGTCAGGCCTACATCCGCGGCGTCGGTGACGAGGGGCACGACGACACGTTCCTGCTCAACCTCATCGAGCGGGCCCACTCCCGTGGGCTGTTCGTCGTCGCCGAGGGCGTCGAGAACTGGTCGGAGAGCGCCCGGCTCACCGAGATCGGGTGCGACCGCGCACACGGCTGGCTGTTCGCCTCGGCGCAGCGCGCCGACAAGGCCCGGTGGATGCTCGCGCAGGGCAGCGGCTGGCGCGGTGGGATCCTCAAGCCCGACGTCGCGCCGACCTTCCCGCCGCCCCGCAGCGCACCCAGCTGAGGCCGTAGTCTCACCGGCGTGCGCTTCCTGAAGGGGCACGGCACCGAGAACGACTTCGTGCTGCTGCCCGACCCCGACGGCACCCTGGTGCTGACCCCTGAGCTCGTCCAACAGCTGTGCGACCGTCGCGCCGGCCTCGGCGGTGACGGCGTCCTGCGCGTCGTACCCGCTGCTCTTGATCCTGACGGGGCGGCGCAGGCCGGTGAGGCCGACTGGTTCATGGACTACCGCAACGCCGACGGGACGATCGCCGAGATGTGCGGCAACGGCGTGCGGGTCTATGCGCAGTACCTCGTGCACGCCGGGCTGGCGGCGCCCGGCCGGATGCTGCTCGCCACCCGCGACGGGGTGAAGGAGGTCCACGTCGGGCCCACCTCGGTGACTGTCGACATGGGCGCCGCGATCGTCGGTGGGCCGCTGGAGATCGACGGCCTGCCCGCCACCGCCGTGGATCTGGGCAACCCGCACGCCGTGGTGCACGTCGCCTCCGTCGACGCGCTCGGTGTGCTCGACCCCGAACGCAAGGACCTCAACGTCGAGTACGTCGAGGATGTCGGCCCCCAGCACCTGCGGATGCGGGTGCATGAGCGGGGCGTCGGGGAGACCCGCTCCTGCGGCACCGGCGCGTGCGCCGCGGTGGTGGCGACGGTGCTGCGCACCGGCACCCCGCGGGGTCAGTCCTATGACGTCGACGTGCCCGGTGGGCGGCTGATCGTGACGTGGCGCGAAGATGGGCACGTGACGCTGGAAGGACCGGCGGTGCTGGTGGCAGAGGGAGAGTTCGGCGTTGACGCCTGACGAGTGCGTGCGAGGGATCGCCGGTCCGGTCGGCAAGCTCGGCGGGGCCTGGATGTTCGACGGGGAGGTCAACGCCCGCGGCACCGAGCTCGGCCTGGACACCTGGGCCTGGTACCACTGCGGCAGAGGCGGAGTGCTCGGCGCACCGGACGCCTCCGTGGTGGTGGCGGCCTTCGGGTTCTTCCCCCCGGCGCTGCAGACCAAGGCGTGGGACAAGGGCGTCGCGGTGATGGACCCAGCCGCGATCGCGGTTGAGTACGCCGCGGCCTGCGCCGCCTGGGGCACCCGCCGGTTCGGCGCGGTCGCCGACGCGGGACGGCTCGCCGACCTGCTCACCACCGCCCTCGACAGTGCCGAGATCATCGGCCTGCCCGTCTTCGCCGGTTGGCGCGTCAAGCTGCACGCCGCCCCCGAAGCCCCCGCCGCGTCCCGCCTTGCCCTCGCGCTGCAGGTGGCCCGGGAGCACCGTGGCGGCAGTCACCTGGTCGCCGTCGCCGCGGCCGGAATCCCACCCCTGCAAGCAGTTCTCAGCGGCAGGTACGGCGCGACGAACGCCGAGTTCTTCGGCTGGCCGCAGCCCTGGCCCGACCCCGAGCTGGCCCGGGAGGCGATGCTCGAGGTGGAGGACGTCACCGACGCGATGGTGCGGCCCGCCTTCGAGGTGCTGACCGCGGCCGAGCGCACCGAGCTGACCGCAGGACTCCGCGCCCTCTAACCCTGACGGGTCCGGCCGTCATGATGTCCGGTTTGTCGTGATGTCCGGTTTGTCGTGGTGGACTGTGGCCATGCCAAGCACCCGCTCCTACCGGATCCTCGCGTCGCTGGCCGTGGTCGCGCTGACCGCAGTCCCCCTGGCCGGCCTCGCACCCACTCCGGTCGCCTCGTCCACCCCGTCGTTGCAGTGCCCACAGGGAACGGTCGCCGGCACGAAGACCGCCGGCCAGCGCACCCAGGAGGCCAAGACGGCCGACCCGGCCTACCGCGACCTCGTCGGCGCGGTCAGCGCGAGGACGTCGGCCTACTGCCGGCCGGTGCAGGCACCCGAGCAGTTCCACGAGCTCGCCGCGATGCAGGCCGAACGCAACGTGCTGTCCGCCGGGCCGCTGGGCTACACCCCGCCGGGCGCACTGCGGGCAGCGCTCGCCGCCAGGCAGGCCGCGACGGGGGTTGCCGTCCCTGGTTCGCTGGGGACCTTCACCCCGTTGGGCACGACGCCGTTGATCGCGGACGACCCGGACGCCCCCGAGGTCAACGGGCTCGGGCTCGCCGACCAGGCGGGTCGCGTCGACAGCCTCGCCTACGACGCGGTCCACGGTCGGCTTTTTTCGTCCCCCGGCACCGGTGGCGTCTGGATGACGACCGACCTCGGGAAGAACTGGAAGTCGGTCGGCGACGCACTGCCGTACCAATCAGTCGGGGCGGTCGCCTGGAGCCCAGCTGGCACCCCCGCGGTCGGCACCCTGCTCGTCGTATCCGGTGAGGCGTCCGGTGGCGGCAGCGTCTACACCGGTCTTGGCGCCTTCTACAGCGCCGACCTCGGCAAGACCTGGCGGCAGTCCACCGGCATCCCGGACGGCCTCATGGGCTTCGAGATCGAGGTCGACCCGAGCAAGCCCTCCACGGTCTATGCCGCGACGAGCCAAGGGCTGTACCGCTCCATCGACACCGGCAAGACCTACGTGAACGTCGTGCTCCCCACCCTGGGCTGCGCAGGGAAGACGGGCTACGCCAACATCTGCCAGAACGCCAACTGGGTCACGGACGTGCAGATCAAGGCGCCGGGGGGTGTGGGGGCGGACCGGAAGGGCGGCACCGTCCTTGCCGTCGTCGGCTACCGGGCCGGACGCCGGGAATACCCCGGCACCACTACTCCGCAGTCGCCTCAGAACGGCTTCTACCGCTCGGCGACCGGCGCCCCGGGATCCTTCACCTACCTCGACGTGTCGGGTGATGGCGCGACCCCGGTCGGCTTTGCCCCGCAGGAGCGGATCGGCCGGACCGAGCTCGGCGCGGCCATCGGTAGTTCGCAGGACCACGACTACGTCTACGCGATCGTCCAGGACGCGGTGCTGTTCAACGGCGGCGTGCCCGGCATCGACGCGGCAGATGACACGGCGGTCACCGGGGGAGCGGCCAACAACACCTCACTCAACGGCATCTACGTCTCGGACGACTTCGGCTCCTCGTGGACCCGGATGGCCGATGAGGTGGAGCTGCAGTCACCCGTCACCGAGTCAGCCCTGGTGGGCGCCTCCCAGGCCCAGCTGTATGCCCCTGGCGTGCAGTCCTGGTACAACCAGTGGATCGAGCCCGACCCCACGAAGGCCACCGAGACGGGCATCCCGACCCGGCTCGTGTTCGGTCTCGAAGAGCTGTGGGAGTCGCGGATGTCGGGGGAGCCGCAGGACGGCGCGACCCAGTCCGTGGAGCCCGTCTCGTTCAAGGTGATCGGCCCCTACTTCGCCGACGACACGTGCGGTTTCCTCACCAACCCGCTGCCGGTCTGCCTCACCCAGCAGACGGCGTCGGGCGACCTCACCACCCACCCCGACCAGCAGTCCGGCATCTGGGTTCCCGGGCCGAACCGCTCGGTGACGCTCGTGGTCGGCAACGACGGGGGCATCTACACCCAGACCATTCCGGTGGGTGGGGCGATCTCCAAGAAGTGGGGCCGCGGCTCGCAGAACGGCTTCCACACGCTGCTTCCGTACGACGCCTCGGCAGCGATAGACGGCACCGTGGCCTTCGGCCTGCAGGACAACGGTTCCGGGGTGATCCGGCCCAACGGAAAGGTGGTCGAGACGTTCGGCGGTGACGGTTTCTTCGCCGCCATCGACCCCGACAACAGCAACGTCTACTACAACGAGACGACGCTGGCTGACATGCGCGTGACGACCAACGGCGGGAAGAGCTACACGACCATCCCGCCGCCTGTCACCAACCCGATGTTCTCCAACCCCTTCGTCATGGACCCGACCGACGCCAAGCACCTGCTCACTGCAGGTCCAGAGGTCGTGGAGCGCACCGGCGGCCCAGGCGGTAGCTGGGTCGAGGTCTTCAACCTCGACACCGGCAACTCTGGGGTGACCCGGCAGATGACGGCGGTCGAGCTGCACGACACGGCGGCCTACGTCGCCTACTGCTCGACCTGCGACATCATCAACAAAGATCCGGCGGCCGGGCAGATCTTCGCCAGCGGCCTGGCCACCAACGTCGGCGGCAGCGCAGACCCCGCCAAGGGCTCGTCGGCGGGTTGGCACCAGGCGGTCGCCAAGGGGCTGCCGGACCGCTACATCAGTGGCATCGCTGTCGATCCCGGCAACCCCCGGATCGTCTACGTCACTCTCGCCGGTTACGCCAACCGGCAGTGGTGGCCGGTGGGCGCGTTCAACGACAAGAACCCGAACGCTGGGGAGGGGCACGTCTTCCGGTCCACCGACGCCGGTGCCACCTTCACCGACATCACCGGGACGCTGCCGGACGTGCCCGCCCGGTCGGTCGAGGTACGCGGCAGCCAGCTGCTGGTGGGGACCGACATCGGGCTGTTCCTGTCCGGTGACGCCAAGGGCAGCCGTTGGGCGGCCCTGTCGGGACTGCCCAACGTCCCGGTGGTGTCGGTCAAGAACTGGCCGGGCCAGCCCGACCGGGTGGTGCTCGCGACCTTCGGGCGCGGGGTCTACTCCTACCGCTTCGGCAACGCCGTGACGGTGCCCGTGAAGCCCCCGGCGAAGCCCCCGGCGAAGCCGCCGGTGGCCGGTGGTGGGCTGGCGGCGTCCGGTCTCCCGATGGCCGTCACGACGCTGGCCCTGGTCGCACTGGTCAGTGGCCTGGTCCTCTGGCGCCGCAGGGATCAGCAGGATGAGGCGACGAGGTCCTGGAGGAGCAGCTCGTAGGAGTCCCCGAGGTGCAGGACCGGCAGGTGGTCGCGAACCGCCCCGTTGTAGGCGACCTCCAGGCCCCCGGTACCGCGCCTGCCGTGGGCAGTCGGTTCCAGCAGCCAGCCTGTGGCTGCGCAGTCGGCCACCGTCACAGCCACCGCCAACGTCACGGTCGGGCCCTGCGCCTGCTCGCCCCGGATCGCCGGCGGAACGGGCAGGGGCAGGGTCGGGGTGGCCCTGACGGCCAGGCCAGGACCGGCGCCGACGAAGGTGACCCGGTGCAGCAGCACCGACCGGTTGTTGAGCTCCATCGTCACCACGAGCGCCCGGCCCTGGAGATCGAACGTGGAGCTGCCCACCTCGATCGCGTCCTCCGGCTCGAACAGCTGGCAGGTCTGCCGGATCTGGTCGAGGAACCTCAGCGAGGTCACGGTGTCCCGGAGGTCGACGCGCACCTCCCGCTGGCCGCCGCGACTGGTCCGCACCGCCAGCACGATCCCGGGCGGGCCGTTGCGGGGGAGGACTGAGGGGCAGGGGCCGTCGAAGGGAACCGTGAGCTCCAGGTAGCCGCCGGCCGCGACCTGCCGGCCCACCTCGATGGGCGGGTAGCCCGCGCGCTCGAGCTGGGCGGACAGCACCGTGACGACTGCGGGGCCGGTGTTGCGGAAGCGGAACAGCACCGGGTCGCCCTCCTCCGCGAGGACCATGCTCACCGCGGCCAGGGCTTGCCGATCGGCGGCCCGCTCGTCGCTGCGGTGCTTGAACCAGAGCGTCGGTGGCACCGCGACGAGCAGCACCAGCAGGACCGCGAGCAGCACCCGCAGTTGACGCCGGTTGGGGCGCCACGGAGGCCGATCGGCACCGGAGCGGAGCTCATCGCCGTACCCGCTGGGGGTGTTGGGGTCGCTGATCGAGACCCTCGGAGCCGGGCGTTCGTCCTGCACACCGGAAGCGTAGAGCGAAACGCGGTCGTCGGCCGGGGCGCGCGGGTGCGACGATGGAGTCATACGAGAGGGCAGGGATGACTGAGCAGCCACTGGGCAAGGCGACGCGCGATGCCGCCATCCACCTCGACCCCGGTCTCGATGCTGAGGGCGGGTTCCACGACCTGGAAGGTGAGGGCTTCGACCTCGAGGAACGCCAGGCGCTCCGTCGGGTCTCGGGCATCCGCACCGACCTCGAGGACATCACCGAGGTCGAATACCGCCAGCTCCGGCTGGAGCGGGTCGTGCTCATGGGCGTCTACGCCCGGGGCGACGACGTCGAGACCTCGCTGTTCGAGCTCAAGGCGCTCGCCGAGACGGCCGGCTGCGAGATCCTCGAGGGCCTGGTGCAGCGCCGCGACAAGCCCGACC
>JANOTZ010000217.1:0-9779 GCA_031416735.1 Frankiales bacterium | reverse complement strand
CGCGAGCTTCGGCCAGAAGCCGACGCCCCAGGCCGTCCATGTGTGGGAGACCTTGAAGTTTCCGACACCCCCGCTTGCGCCGTACCAGGGGAGGAAGCTCAGGATCAGGACGGCCGACCCGGACGCGGCCACCCACCGGTCGGTGCCCTTGAGCCTGTCGATGTCGAACCCTGCCATCTGTCCCCCGTGATCGTCGTCGGCGACCAGTGTGGCGCAGCCTCCCGGCGGCGAGGTCGTCCCCGGCCGTGGGCACCCGACCACTAGCCTTGCCGTGTGCACCAGGTAGCGGTCATCTCAGGCGGTCTGTCCCATGAGCGCGACGTCTCCGTCCGGTCCGGGCGCCGGCTGTCCGAGCAGCTCGTCAAGGCGGGGCTCGACGTCGACCACTGGGACGTCGACGAGCGCTTCGTCGGCCTGCTCGCGACCAGGGACGCCGATGTCGCCTTCGTCGCCCTGCACGGCGGCTCGGGCGAGAACGGCACGGTCCAGGCGCTCCTCGAGCTGGCCGGTCTGCCGTACGTCGGCTCCACCGCGGGCGCCTGCCGAGCGGCGTACGACAAGGCGATCGCGAAGACCCGGATGCTCGAGGCCGGCATCGCCACCCCGGCGTGGGTGACACTGCCCAGCACGATCTTCCGCGAGGTCGGCCCGGAGAACCTCTACCACCTGGTCGACAGCGTGATCGGCCTGCCGCTGGTCGTGAAGCCGGTCGCCGGCGGCTCGGCACTCGGGGTCTCCGTGGTGCCGGAGGAGAAGGACCTGCCGGCCGCGCTGGTGCAGGCCTACGCCTACGCCTCCGAGGTATTGCTCGAGGCCTACGTCGACGGCTACGAGGTGACCGTGCCGGTGCTCGACCTCGGCGACGGACCGAAGGCGCTGGCCCCGATGCTCATCGAGCTTCCGCCGGGCACTTCCTATGACTACCAGGCGAGGTACGACGCTTCGTCCGACGTCCGTTACACCTCACTGGCCGACGACGACAGCCGCCTCGACGTGCCCAGGGTCCGGGCGGTCGCGGAGCAGGTGCACACGCTCCTCGGCTTGCGCGACCTGTCCCGCGTCGACCTGATCGTCGGCAAGGACGGCGTCCCGCAGGTGCTGGAGGCCGCGGTCACCCCCGGCCTCACCGAGACCTCGACCTTCCCGCTGGCCGTGACCAACGCTGGGCTCGAGCTCTCCGAGGTCTACGCCACCCTGGTCGCCAACGCGAAGAAGCGCGGCGGCTGACGGTGGCCCTGACCGCCCTGCTGGACGGCGCTGTCCTTGCCGAGAAGACCGGCGACGACCCGCGCGTCCTGGCCCTGCACGGCTGGGGCCGCACCCGTGCCGACTGGCTCCCCGCGCTGCGCGGGGTGTCCGCCCTCGCGGTCGACCTGCCCGGGTTCGGTGCCTCGCCGCCACCCCCGACCGGCTGGGGATCGCGGGACTACGCCGAGCTGCTCGCCCCCCTGCTGGACGAGGGCGGGTGGACGGTGGCGGGCCACTCCTTCGGCGGTCGGGTCGCCGTACAACTGGCTGCGGGTTGGCCGCAGCTGGTCTCGGGTGTGGTCCTGACCGGGGTGCCGCTGCTGCGCGGAGCGAGCAGTGCGAAGGCTCCGCTGGGGTTCCGGCTGGCGAAGAAGGCCGCCGCGTTGGGCCTGCTGTCGGAGGCGAAGATGGAGGAGCAGCGGCGCAAGCGGGGGAGTGCCGACTACCGGGCCGCGGAGGGCGTGATGCGCGACACCCTCGTCCGGCTCGTCAACGAGGACTACCGCGACCTGCTGCCGGGCATCAACCTCCCCGTGGAGATGGTGTGGGGTGCTCACGACTCGGCGGCCCCCTTGGCCATGGCCCGCGAGGCACAAACCCTGCTGCGTAAGGGGACTCTGACGGTCTCCGACACCAGTGGGCACCTGCTCGACGAGGCTCTGTATGCCCTGCTGCGGGAGCGCCTGTGAACCTGCTGATCTCGCTGCTCTGCGTCGTCGTCACGGTCGCGGGAGCACCCCGCTGGCTTCGGGTCGCCCAACGCGAGCACTACCTGCCGGGCTCGGTCACCTGGACCGATCAGCTCTGGCTGTCCCGGTCGAAGGTGTCGGCCCTGCTGTGGCTGCCGGTCATCGGATCCTTCGCCCTCGGGGTGTTCGGCAACCCGTGGTTCTACCTGCTGTCGGCTGTGGTCGCCCAGCTCATCCCGGTGGGCCTGCCCTACCGCGGCCGGACCTCCCGGCTGGCGTGGACCCCTCGGGTGCGCCGGCTCTCCGTCGTACTCGGCCTGCTGGTCCTGGTGGTCGCGGTCTGGTCACCGGCGCTGGCCGCGTGCACCTCGCTGTTCCTGACCTCGCTGGTCGACTTGGCGCTGCTCGCCGTGGCGCCGGTGGAGAAGCGGCTTGCCGCCACCTACCTGGAGAAGGCCCGCGAGAAGGTCAGCCGGGTTCGGCCGACGGTGGTGGCCATCACCGGTTCCTATGGCAAGACGACCACCAAGAACTACCTCGCGCACCTGCTGTCGCAGAGCCACACCCTGCTGGCCAGTCCGGCCTCGTTCAACAACGCGATGGGCCTGTCGCGGGCCGTCAACGACGGACTGGTGCCCGGCACCGAGGTGTTCATCGCCGAGATGGGCACCTACGGGGTCGGCGAGATCCGTGGCCTGTGCGAGGTCTTCCCGCCGGACATCGCGGTGCTGACCGCGATCGGTGAGGTGCACCTGCAACGCATGAAGACCCGCGAGGGCGTGCTCACGGCCAAGGCCGAGATCACCGCCAAGGCCGGCACGGTGGTCCTCAACGTCGACGACGACCTGCTCGCCGTGCTCGCCACTTCCCTTGTGCAGCAGGGGAAGAGGGTGATCCGCTGCTCCATCGCGGACGTCACCGCCGACGTCGCCATCGTCGACGGTCGGCTGCACGTGAGCGGCACGGACCTCGGTCCGGTCGAGCTGCCGGACTCGGTGCACCCGAGCAACGCGGCCTGCGCGGTGGGCGCCGCGGTGGCCCTCGGCGACGACCCGGTGTTGCTGGTGAAGCGCCTCGCGAGCCTGCCGTCCGTCGCGCACCGGCTCGAGCCGATCGAGCAGCCGGGAGGCAGCTGGATCCTCGACGACACCTACAACTCCAACCCGGCCGGTGCTGCCGAGGCGGTCCGCCGGGCCCGGCTGCTCGCGCAGCGGTCGGGCGGGCGGGTGCACGTCGTCACCCCCGGGATGGTCGAGCTCGGGTCGGTGCAGGCCGTCCGCAACGAAGAGCTCGGCCGGGCGGTCCGCGAGGCGGGTGCCGCCACCCTGGTGGTCGTCGGGCGCACCAACGGTTCGGCCCTGCGCAAGGGGGGAAAGGGTGGCGGGACGGAGGTCTTCGCCGTATCCACCCGGGCCGAGGCGGTTGCTCTCGTCGAAGGACGGTCGGCTCCCGGCGACGTCGTACTGTTCGAGAACGACCTGCCCGACCACTACCCGTAAAGACCGAAACCCGTAAAGAGGAGTCCCCGTGGGCCAGATGGCCATCGTGTTCGGCGGTCCGTCCCCCGAGCACGACATCAGCATCCTCACCGGCCTGCTCAGCGAGCGCGTGCTGCGCGACGCCGGCCACGACGTGCTGCCGCTGTACTGGACGCGCACCGGTGACTGGGTGCAGTGCCCGCCGCGGTCGGAGGCCAAGGACTTCCTCGAGGGCGCCCCGCGCGGTGCGATCAAGCTCGAGGTGCTGCTGGGCGTCGGCTTCCAGACCCCGAAGAAGGGCCTCGGTGGCGGCAAGGTCCTGGCCGTCGACGCGGCGCTCAACTGCTGCCACGGAGGGGCGGGGGAGAACGGCGGCCTCAACAGCGTCTTCGACCAGCTCGGCATCCCGCTGACCGGCGGACCGGCGCCGATCGCGGCGCTCGGCATGGACAAGCTCGCTTTCGGTGCGGTGCTGGAGGCCAACGGGATCCCGACGCTGCCGCGGGCCGCGCTGGGTGCCACCCAGGTGCCCTTCGACGGGCCCTACATCGTCAAACCCCGGTTCGGCGGGTCCTCCATCGGCATCGAGGTGGTCGAGGACCTGGCCACCGCGCAGGCCCTCGCGAAGACGTCGGTGCACCTGCGCCAGGGCGCGGTCCTCGAGCCGTTCAGCAAGGGCGCGATCGACCTCAACATGGCCTACAGCACGCACCCTTCACTGCAGACCTCGCTGCTCGAGAAGCCGCTCGCCCCGGCTGCTGAGGAGGGCATCTACTCCTACGGGCAGAAGTACCTCCAGACCGACGGCCTGGTCGCCGCGCCGCGCGAGCTGCCCGCGGACGTGCCCGACACCGTCACCAAGGAGGCCGAGCGGCTCACCGCGGCGGTCGTCGACGTGGTCGGTCTCAAGGGCGTCGGCCGGCTCGACTTCCTGCTCATCGACGACGTGCTCTACGTCAACGAGGTCAACACCATCCCCGGGTCGATGTCGCTCTACCTGTGGCCCTCGGAGGTCACCGCGGCCTCCCTGCTGCTCGGTGCGGTCGAGGAGGCACGGGCCAGTTTCGGTCGCGGCGAGCCGGCCCCGTTCGAGCCGGGTGCCGCGCTGCGGGCTGCCGGCGGGATGGCCGGAAAGCTCGGCCAGATCGGCCAGGCCCGCTAGCCCGCCGTACCCCTCCTTGGGTCAGGTGGGGTCGACGACCCGGATCCAGACGTCCTGGTACGGCGCCGCCTGCAGCACCGTGAGCCGCGGGTCGGGCACCTCGAGCAGCCGGCCACGGACCAGCGGGAGCAGGGGTGCGAGTCGGCGGTCGGCCAGGATCGCGTCGACGGCAGACCGCTCACCCCCGACCACCACCGCGTCCAGGGGCTGGGCCAGCAGGATCCGGACGGCGACGTCCGCGGCGGCCTGGGAGGCGACCGTGGCCTGGCCCTCGCGGCGCCGGGCGAAGCGCTGTTGGGACCAGCCGCCCGCGGCGGTGCGGCCCTGCACATGGCGCGACCCGACCTTGGACGAGACGAGTTTGCCGCCGACGAAGACGCCGGCCGCATGGCCGCCCTTGCGGGCCAGCAGCACCCCGACGGTCCGCGCCCGCAGGGCGTGCTCGACCAGGTCCCCGGCCAGCGGCGGGAACGGCACCTCGAGGAACGCCTGTGCGCCGTCCTCGGCCGTCAGGGTCACCAAGGTCTCGTCGCAGGAGGTCGCGACGGCTCCGTGGCGGGTGCCGAAGCCCTCGATCCAGCGGGCGAGCCGGGCCGGGGGCACCGTCACCCAGCGACCTCCGCCGGCTGCCGGTCGTGAGGTCATCTGCGCACGCTAGCCGCCCTGGACCGCCGGGAGCTTGCGGAACAGCCGCGGACCGGAGACCTGCCGGGTGATGGTGCCGGCGTCGGTGTGGGTGTTGGCGGTGACCAGGTCGGAGGTGACGCAGGTCAGGACGCAGCCGTCTGCCCAGCCCACCAGGACCCGGCCGCTGCGGTCGACCTGGATGCCCATGAAGTCGAGCAGGTTGCGGTCACCGCCGGTGCAGCCGGCGCCACCCATGCAGACACGGCCGCGCTGCACCGGGTCCGGGCCGGTGGCGTCGACGGTCGTCCAGGACTTGCCCCGGTTGGTCGTGGTCGCGATGTAGAGGTGGTACTCGGCGCCGACGTACCGGGTGTGAGAAGGGTCCATCCCGAAGTACTGGTCCTGCGCGTTGCCCTCGGTCTTGGTCCCGAGGAAGGCCACCGCGGCCCGGTCGCCGTCGCCGACGATCGCGCTCGGGATGACCGCGTTCTTCACGCCGTGCTTCGCGCCGATGTCCACCGGCAGCGACCAGCTGGCCCCCTTGTTGCTGGTGACCGACACCATCGCCTGTCCGGTCGCGTCGACATACGCGAGGTAGGACGTGCCGTCCTTCGCCGCCGCGAGCGACGGGTCGCCGCCCTTGCCCGGCTTCGAACCGGGCACGGTCCGCACCGTCCAGGTGACGCCGGCGTCCGTCGAGACCGCGACCCCTTGCATGCCGCCACAGCTCTTGTTGGGCAGGTAGACCGTGCCGTCGGGGCTGACCCGGACGTGGCCGTGCAGCCCGGCACACTGCGCCAACGTGTACGTCGGGACGCCGGCGCCGAACGTCAGGCCGCCGGTGTCGGAACGGGCGCACATGGCCGTCCCGATGTCCTGCGAGCAGTAGTAGACAGCATTCGGGTAGGTCGTGAGGGGCCCGGCGCCGCCCTCGGGCGGGTAGGGACCGGCGCCGACCGTCTGGTGGTCGACCCCGGCGGGGATGCCGCTGCCCTGGCTCATGCTCCAGCTGGCGCCGTCGTTGTCCGTGTAGGCCATCAAGCTGCCGGCGAGGACCAGCTGCGACACGAAGACCCGGCCGGTGGTGTTGTCGCTCGCGGCGATCGGGTCGAAGGTGGTGATCCCTGTGGTGGACGACGTGACCCTCGACCAGGTCGGCTCACCGGCGCTGTCGAAGACGACCTTGGCCGTCTGGGTGCCGGCCTGCAGGAAGGCGGCACCGGTCTTCCAGTTGACCCCGATCGAGGGCTCGCCGGCGCTCGCCGTCAGGGCCGGGCCGGGGTGGTTGGCGTACCGCGGCCCGGAGGGAGCGGCTCCCGTCGCCGTGCCGACGGTCGCGGCCAGGGCCGTCACCAGCCCGGCGGCGAGCAGCAGACGGGGGGGCTTGCGGCGCACGGGGCGCTCCTCACGGCAGGGTCAGGGTCTGGGGCTTCCCTGTTGGTTCGACAACTCCACCCCACCTCCTGCCCGCTCACGTGTCCGGGCCCAGCTCGTGACCCCCGTCCTGCTGCCCTGCAGATGCCTGCGCCCGTACTCTCGAGGTCCGCCCTTCGGAGATCGGACTGCCGCTGTGACCGCGATGCTGGGGACCTTGCTCCTGACCCTGCTGCTCACCGCCCTGGCCTGCGCCGTGGGGGTCCTCGTGGTGGTCGCGCCGTTCGTGGTCGGCGTGGACATGGCCGAGCGCCGTGGGTTCTCCACCGACCGGTGGGGCATCGTCTGCCTGACCGGGGTCGCATTCGCGCTCATGCTCGGCTACCTGGTGCACGCCCACGGCTGGAGCACGGTGCTCTATCCGCCGGCGCTGGCGCTGGCCTGGGCCGGCCCCGGCCTGCTCGCACTGCTCGACCCCAGCCAGTGGCGCCTCGGCGGCCCCTCCGGCCTGCACGAGCGCTGACACCGCCGACCGACGGTCTGGTGACGCCGCCGGTGGCGCCCGCCTTTCGCCGTACCGGCTGGCTCTTGGGCTGAAGAAGGCGGCGAGGTCAGGGGATCGCGACGACCCGGAAGGACTCGGCGAGGCGGCCCTCGGGCAGGCCACCGGCGTGCGCGTTGGCGCCGAGCCAGCCGCGTAGCAGCCCCTCCAGGTCCTCCATGTGCCCGGTCTGGCTGACATGGGCGCGCAGCGCGGCGACCTTGCGGTCGAAGGTGTCGGTGACGTCGACCCAGTGGTTGGCCCCGGCGCCGGCGGTCATCACCCAGAGGTCGTGCACGGTCCAGGCCTCGAGGCCCTCGTCCTGGAGCAGCGTGGTGTGCGTGTAGGGGTTGCGGGCGTCCGGGTAGACCGCGCACAGCGTCGCCTCGCCGGCGGCCCGGTGGTCAGGATGGGACGCGGCGATCCGCTCCCAGTTGATCTCCGGGCTCTGCATCACGAGGCGCTCCGGTCGCACCTGCCGGATCACCCGGGACAGGTCGCGGCGCAGGTCCCACGACGGCAGGAGCTGGCCGTCGGGATAGCCGAGGAAGCGGACATCGCTGACACCCACCTCCTTGGCGGCCGCGCGCTGCTCGTCCTGCCGGATGCCGGCGATGTCTTCGCGGGCCACCGCCGGGTCGAAACCGCCCGCGTCACCGTCGGTGCAGATCAGGTAGGTGACCTCGGTGCCGGCGTCGGTCCAGGTGGCGACCGTGCCGGCCACCCCGAAGTCGACGTCGTCGGGATGGGCCACCACGACCAGCGCCCGCTTGATGTTGTCGTCCGTCATGTGCCCATCCTCTCCCGATGGGAAGAGCGAGTCGGCAGCGGTGCTTGTTCCCGTAGGGAAGGATGGATGCCATGCGCAAGCTGGACCCCACGGAGCTGTACGAGCTCGACCCTGACCGCCCCGACCTGAGGGGCGTCGTGCTCGTGCAGGCCCTCGACGGTTTCATCGACGCCGGCGGCGCCCGCAAGCTCGCCGCGGAGCACCTGCTGGGCACCCTCGACCACCGGGTCGTGGCCCGGTTCGACCACGACCAGCTCTTCGACTACCGGGCCCGGCGGCCGATCATGGTGTTCGCCAAGGACCACTGGGAGTCCTACGACACCCCCGAGCTGGCGCTGCACCTGCTCCACGACCTGGACGGGAAGCCGTTCCTGCTGCTCGCCGGCCCGGAGCCTGATGTGCAGTGGGAGCGGTTCGTGGCGGCTGTTGAGCAGCTGTGCCGCACGCTCGGGGTCCGCCGGAGCATCGGGCTGAACGCCATCCCGATGGGGCTGCCCCACACCCGCCCGGTCGGCGTCATCGCGCACGGGATGCCCCGGTCGCTGGTCGAGGGCTACGAGCCCTGGATCGAGACCGTCCAGGTGCCGGCCAGTGCCGGCCACCTGCTCGAGTTGCGGCTCGGCGACGCGGGCTTCGAGGCGATGGGCTTTGCGGTGCACGTGCCGCACTACGTCGCGCAGTCCGCCTATCCGGCGGCGGCCGCGCAACTGGTCCGGGAGGTCGTGAAGGCCGGCTCGCTGCGGTTGCCGCTCGACGACCTCGACGAGGCGGCCACCAACACCCGGATCGCGCTCGACGAGCAGGTCGCGGGCGCCCCTGAGGTGGCCGAGGTGGTCCACCAGCTCGAGGTGCAGTACGACGCCTTCGTCAGCAGCCGCTTGCTGATCTCGGAGTCGGACCTGCCGACCGCCGACGAGCTCGGGGCTGAGCTGGAGCGCTTCCTGGCCGGGCAGCCGCCGCGCGACTAGTACGGGTCTACGGACGGCGCGAGCACCGCCTTCGTCCAGGCTGTGGGTGACTCCTGCCGCTCTGTCGGTGCGCCTCGTAGGATGAAACGGATGTTCGACGTACCCGCTCCCGCCCCCGCCACCGACCGGCTGCTCGAGGGGCTCAACCCGCAGCAACGGCTGGCCGTCGTCCACGAAGGCGCGCCGTTGCTCGTCGTCGCCGGGGCCGGCTCGGGCAAGACCAAGGTCCTCACCACCCGGATCGCCTACCTGCTCGCGGCCCGGAACGTGCAGCCCGGCGAGGTGCTGGCGATCACCTTCACCAACAAGGCCGCGGGGGAGATGAAGGAGCGGGTCGCGGCGCTGGTCGGCGGTCGGGCCCGGGTGATGTGGGTCAGCACGTTCCACTCCGCCTGCGTGCGGATCCTGCGGGCCGAGGCCAAGAAGCTGGGCTTCACGACGACGTTCTCGATCTACGACCAGGCCGACGCGCAACGCCTCATGACGCTGGTGTGCCGCGACCTCGACCTCGACCCCAAGCGCTTCCCGGCCCGGTCGCTGTCCAACCAGGTCAGCGACCTGAAGAACGAGCTCATCGACTGGGAGGCCGCCGCCGCGCAGGCGACCAACGTCCACGAAGAGATGCGCGCGGAGGTCTACAAGCTCTACCAACAGCGACTTCGCGAGGCCAACGCGATGGACTTCGACGACCTCATCATGACCACCGTCGCCCTGCTGCAGGCCTTCCCGGACGTCGCCGAGCACTATCGCCGGAGGTTCCGGCACGTGCTCGTCGACGAATACCAGGACACCAACCATGCGCAGTACACCCTGGTCCGTGAGCTCACCCAGCCGACGGGGGAGCTGCCCGCTGCGGAGCTGTGCGTGGTGGGCGACGCCGACCAGTCGATCTATGCGTTCCG
>JANOTZ010000216.1:0-8814 GCA_031416735.1 Frankiales bacterium | reverse complement strand
CGTCGCGGGTGAGCCCGGTGAGCAGCAGCGTCTGGGGGTCGACGACCCGGATGTACCAGAGGCAGGTCAGCAGCAGGCCGCGCTCGGTCGAGGCGATCATCTCGTCCGTCGATCGGGTCCCGCCGCCGTCCACGATGAGGTTGTCGATGTAGGGGGTCACGGGCGAGCTGGTCTGCCGGGCCGAGGCCCGCGTCTGGCTGAGCGCCTCCAACCGGCCGTCGCGGACCCAGTCGGTGGCGGGCAGGTCGAGGCCGTTGTCGAAGACGCTGATCTCGGATGAGGACCCGCCCGCGACCACGAACGGCAAGATCCCGAGCTGCGGGTGCCGGGGGTCGCTGCGGATCGAGAAGCCCTGCGGGGCAAGGACCTCACCGACCCGGGTGCGTCCGCCCGGCTTGGAGAACACGGTGCGACCCTCAGCGGCGTCGCGGCCCGCGGCCGACCAGTGGGAGTAGACGAGCAGATCCGCGACCGCACTGGGCGGCAGCAGCGTCTCGTAGCGCCCGGGTGGCACCTCGACGTAGCGCTTGGTCCAGGACAGCCGCCGGCGCAGCTCCTCTTCCAGGACGGGTACGGCGATGTCGTGCCAGTCCCGGGTGTGCCGGCCGACCCAGGAGGACCCGCCCCGGGCGTCGTTCTTCGCGGTCATCTCGACATACCCGTGCGGTTGCGCATGCCGGCGGCGCAGGCCGGTGGAGGAGCCCAGCCAGGTGGTGGTGACGTCGTGCGAGGCGTAGCCGAAGTGGCGCAGGCCGTCGGCCCGGCCGGCGGCGAAGGCGGCGCCCAGATCGCCTGCCAGCGTGGAGAACACGGCGGTGGTGGTGACCTCGGCGGGGTCGGCGAAGTCGGCCTGCGCGTCGCCGGTGACGAGCGGTGAGTAGTCCTCGGCCGGGCCTGCCTCGCGGGCGGCCTGCTCGCTGGCGCGGACCAGCCCCTCGAGGTCGTCCAACACCGACGCGCTGCGGACGCCGACCGACTCGCCGTACACGGAGATGACCGTCAGAGAGCGTTCGCGGCGGGAGCCGTTGGTGGTCAGGGTGTTGGTCGCCCAGCGCAGGTCGACGGTGCTGCTCTCGGTGAGGATGACGACGCAGCCGTCGGCCTTCGACAGCGCAAGGGCCTGCTCGACAAGGGCGCTCATCGTCCGGCCTCCCGGACGGTGTTGAGGATGTTGACCCCGCGGAACAGGGCCGAGGGGCAGCCGTGGGACACCGCCGCGGTCTGCGAGGGCTGGGCCTTGCCGCAGTTGAAGGCGCCACCGAGGACGTAGGTCTGCGGACCGCCGATGGCCTCCATCGACCCCCAGAACTCCGTGGTCACGGCCTGGTAGGCCACGTCCCGGAGCTGCCCGACCAGGCGTCCGGCGCGGATCTCGTAGAACCGCTGGCCGGTGAACTGGAAGTTGTAGCGCTGCATGTCGATCGACCAGCTCTTGTCACCGACGACGTAGATGCCGCGCTCGACGCCGGCGATCAGCTCCTCGGTGGAGGGGCCGCCCGCGGCCGGTTGCAGCGACACGTTGGGCATCCGCTGGACGGGGACGCGGTGCGGGCCGTCGGCGTAGGCGCAGCCGTTGGACCGGTTGACCTTCAGGGCGGCGGCGTTCTGGTGCGCCATCCGCCGGTCGAGCTGGTAGCCGACGAGGGTGCCGTCGCGGACCAGGTCCCACTGTTGGGCGGCGACGCCTTCGTCGTCCCAGCCGACGGTCGAGAGCCCGTGGGGGGTGTGCCGGTCGCCGGTGACGTGCATGAGGTCGGTTCCGTAACGCAGCGACCCGAGCTGGTCGAGGGTGGCGAAGGAGGTGCCGGCGTAGGCCGCTTCGTAGCCCAGGGCCCGGTCGAGCTCGGTGGCATGGCCGATCGACTCGTGGATCGTCAGCCACAGGTTCGACGGGTCGATGACCAGGTCGTAGCGGCCGGGCTCGACGCTGCTCGCCTTCGCCTTCTCCGCGAGGCGTTGCGGCATCTGAGCGAGCTCGTCGTCCCAGTCGTAGACGCTGGTGAGGTATTCCCAGCCGCGACCGACGGGGGCCGCGACGGTGCGCATCGTCTCGAAGCCGCCTCCCGGGTCGACCCGGGTGCCGGTGACCTGGGGGAGCAGCCGGACCCGCTGTTGGGTCGTCATGGTGCCCTCGGTGTCGGCGTAGAACTTGTTCTCCATCGCCTGCTGCAGCGAGACGTTCACGTGGTCGACGTCGTCGCTGACCAGCAGCCCGCGGCTCCACTGCTCGAAGAGCGCGACCTTGTCCGCGGGGGCGATCGAGAACGGGTCGACGTCGTAGTCGGAGACCCAGCTGACGTCGTCGTAGACCGGTTCGGGGGCCAGCTCGACGGGCTGGGAGTTCAGCGGCCGGGCGGTCCTGGCCACCGCCACCGCCTCGCGGGCCAGCCGGGCGGCCTCGTCCGGGGTGACGTCCGAGCTGGACGCGAACCCCCACGTGCCGTCGTGCACGACGCGTACGGCGATACCGACCGTGACGTCGTCGCGCAGGCTCTCCAGGCGGGCGTCGCGCATCGACAGGTGCTGCCCCCTGATCCGCTCGACCCGGAGGTCGGCGTGGCTGGCGCCGGCATCGCGGGCCGCCTGCAGGGCAGCGGCTGCCGCTTCGCGCAGCGGGAGAGCGAGGAACGCGGGCTCGAGGGGGTGGCTCACGCCGGTCACCCTAGGGTTAAAAGGGTCATGTGACACGAAGCGTCCGGTTGGGGCTCCCCGTCGCCAGCACCGCGACGGAGGCGGGCGAGAGCACCCGCAGCACGTAGGAGCCGGAAGCGGCTGGCCGGTAGGCGATCCGGTAGCTGCCGGTGGACGAGCTCACCACGCTGGTCAGCGTGACCCAGCGACCGGACACATACCGCTGCAGGGACACCCGCACGGCCCGGCGCGGCGTGACCGCGCCGCTCACCGTGACCAGGCTGCCGCGCCGGACCGTCGTGGCGGACAGGTTGGCACTGACGATTTGGCGCACGGTCGTCCGCCGGGTCCCGACGATCTGGACGCCGTCGATCGTGCGGCCCCGCACCTGGTAGTCGACGGCGCCGGTCGGGACGGGCACCGTGAACGCGGCCCGTCCGGTCGAGCCGGTGTAGGTGCCCGCCACCAGGAGCCACGTCGAGGTCCCGGCGGGCCGGCGGAAGAGCACCACGTTCGCACCGGACCGGGGAAGGACCGCTCCGGTGGGGGAGCGCCGCTGGAAACTCACGCTCACCGCCGGGCGCTGCCCGTAGGTGACGGTCGGGGTGGCCGCGACCGTGAGGCTGTCGCTGCTCTGCCCGCCGGTGAGCACGAACGAGACCCGCCGGTAGGTGGTCTGGCTGTAGTCGGCGAAGTCGAAGATCGACACAGCGACCTTGGCGCCGTTCGCGACCGGGACCTGGGCACCCGTGCCGTCGGCGGTGGAGACCTGGGAGACGGGAGTCCCGGCGGTCATCGTCGCGGGCGGCGTCGTCCCGGCGGCGTAGCGCACCTCGGGCACGAAGCGCTCCTGCCACCGGATGTCGGTCGCCCCCGCCCGGGCCAGATAGCTGAGGTTGGCCACCGGGTCGCCGGGGATGAGGGCCGCGGCCGGCCGGACCACGGAGGCGGCCGACGACACGTTGCCGGAGGTGTCGAGAGCGAAGGCCGCGAAGGAGTTGGCCTCCAGCGGGTTGATCGGGACGTCGCCGGTCTGGGTGCGGCCCCAGCCGGCAGTGGGGGCGGGCAGCCCGTCCGTCGGGCTCGTCGGGGGTTGGGTCCCGACTGCCTTGCGTACGACGACCCGGTCGGCGTCCGGGTCGGCCGGCAGCGTCGCGGTGAGCCGCACGCTGCCACCGATGCTGGCCAGCGACAGGGTCGGCGCGCCCGGAGCGGTGTCGTCCGCCGCCGGTTGCACGTCGTACCGCTGTGGGGCGGAGGTGACGACGACGCGCGTGCTGTCGTCGGCTTCCGTGGCCAGGACGGTGATCCGGTAGGTGTGGCCGTGCAACAACGGCGGGCCGGAGCTACCGGCGGCGGCCAGTCGGTAGAAGGTGCGGGAGCTCTCGCCGTACGAGTCCGAGAGCAAGGTGGCCAGGCCGGGGACGCTGCCGTCCGCCGGCACCTCGGTGCCGTAGACGCGCAGGCGCTGCGGGCTGTCGCCTGCCGGTGTGACCGACACGGTGATGCTCGCGGGCCCAGGGGTCACCTGCACCGCCGGCAGCGGGTCCGGGTAGACGGGGGTGGGGAGCGGGTCGGTGATGGTGAGCAGCCCACCGCCGCCACTGCCGAAGGTCGGGGCAACGATCCGCCCATCAGGCAGTACGGCGAAAGGACCGGTCAGACCAGGGAGCCGTTGGCTCACGGTGCCGTCCGGTCCCCGGCTGGCGAGGCCGTGGCCGTACGGGAACAGCAGGTTGCCGTCGGGGGCCACGGTCAGCGCGTTCGACGGGCATTCGCTGGGGCAGTCGACGACGTGCAGGGTGCCGGCCGGGTCGAGGCGCAGCATCCCGATGCCGGCGGCGACGTGGACGGAGTGGTCGCTGCCGACGGCGAGGGCTGACGGGGCGCGGCCGGCGAGGGAGGACGTGGTGGCGTTCGCTCCGTCGTGGAGGGGAGCGGCACTCCCGTCACCGGCGCGCAGGTGCACCACGCCGGTGGCGGGGTCGAGGGACCACAGATGCTCGGTGCCCACCGCGAAGTACAGCGTGCCGGTGTCCCGGTCGACGGCCGTGTGCAGGGTGGGGACGAGCAGGTGGGGGAGCGCGACGCTGGTGCCGAGGGCGCCGTCCGCGACGGGGTCGGAGCCACCACCGAGCACCGTGGTCACGACCCCGGCGGGGCTGATGGTGGCCACGGTGAGCGGGCCACCGGGGGCCGGGAGCACGGTCGCGAACAGCGTCCCGTCCGAGGTGTAGTCCAGGGTCCGGGCCTCCACGGTGGACAGGGTTGACAGGGTGTCGGTGGCGGTCAGTCCGCGCAGGACGCGGATGCCGCGCGGGGTGGCGAGGGCGAACGAGCCGTCGGGTGCCGTGGCCACGGCGCGGATGTTGGGCAGGAAGGTGCTGGACAGCGGCACGCCGTCGGGGGAGGCCGCGACCCCGTCGCCGTCGTCGAGGCCGGCGAACAGCACCCCCGGGGACTGCTTGGCGGAGCCGTCGCTCGGCCAGCGGCGGATGCTCCCGAAGTTGGCCACGAGCAGGTCGGATCCGCGGGCCGCCAGCACCGGACCGGGGCAGGTGGATCCGGCCAGATAGCAGGTGGCCGCCGGACCGACCACGGTCCGGACCGCACCGCCGACCGGGAAGGCTTGGAGGGCCAGGCGCCCGGAAGCGGCCCGGTTCTGCAGGAAGATGTCGGTCCCGCTGACGGTCAGTGCGACGACCGCCAGGTGGGCGTCGGTGGCGGGCACCCCCTCGTTCAGGGTCAGGTCGTCGGGGGTGACGCCCGAGCCGGCGATGCGGCTGATCGTGCCGGCCGCGTCCACCCGGCGCAGGTAGGTGCCGCCCCCCGAGGTGAAGGTGAGGGAGCCGTCGGCCCCGACGGCCAGCACCTGGGCGACCTCGAGCTGGGCGCTGGTGGCCGGGCCGCCGTCGCCGGAGCGGCCGAAGCTGTCGAGCGTCCCTGCGACGATCACGCCCTGGTCGGTCGGGGCCGATCCGCTCGCGATCCGCCGGATGACCGCGTGCACGCTGTCGAAGGCGTAGACGTCGCCGTCCGGCTCGACGCCGACCGCCGTGTAGATGCCGTTCGGAACGGAGCAGCAGGTGGCGGTGGGTGGGTTCTTGAGCACCCGGTGCCAGGTCTGGTCGAGGTGGTCGAGCCGATACACGTCGCCGTAGGCGCGGCAGGCGTCCTGGTAGCCCGGGGAGGCGAACAGGTCCCCGTCAGCCCCGGCCCAGAGGGCGGTCAGCGCATCGATCGGCACCTCGGTGGCGGGCACCCCCTCCGCGAGCGCACAGCGCGCCGCCGTCGAGGTGGGGGCCGTTCCCGTGCCGGCCAGGACGCTCACGATCGAGGTGGCCGGGTCGACTCGCCGTACCTGGTGGGCTTTGCGGTCGTAGAACACCGTCGCGCCGTCGGCGGCGACGGTCATGGCGCCGGCCTCGACGCTGGCCTGCGTCGCGGGGCCGCCGTTGCCGAAGTTCCTGGCGGCGGTCTGCGTGACCGGCACCGGGGCGGGGACGGCGGCCGCGGCGGGGCCGGCGGTGAGGGGCACGGCGAGACCGGCGCCGACGAGGGTGGTCACGACGAGCAGGGCGGTGCGGGGGGACAACACGGGGGGCTCCAGGCGAGAAGACGGGGTACGGCGAGCAGCGCCCCAGAGACCGGAGTTGCCGTGCCGGAGCGTAAGCGGCGGATCACCCCGCGCGCGGGCTTTTGCGATGATTGTGATGCGCTGTATCTCGGCGCATTCATGCGCTATGTTCGGGCGCATGGAGATCAACCCCTTCCGCTACTCAGGCCCGGTGTCCGCGGGCGACCTGATCGGGCGCGACGGCGAGACCGAGCAGTTGCAGCGCACCGCCGAGGAGGGCAACAACAGTCGGCTCGTCGCGCCCCGCCGCTACGGCAAGACCAGCCTGCTGCGCCGGCTCACCGAGGAGGTCCGCACCGACGGCTGGGAGGCCGTCTACGTCGACTTCTTCGGCGTGGTGACCCTGGCCGACGTGGCCCAGCGCATCGACCGGGCCTACAGCCGCGACCTGTCCGGACCCGTCGCCCGCTGGTATGACGGGCTGCGCCGCAGTCTGTCCGGGCTGACCCTCGGCGCCGGTCCCGTCAGCGCCGGGCTGACTCTCGCCGCCGGGACGCAGGCGCTGCAGGACCGGCTCGACCTGCCCCGACGCCTGCACGCCAAGCACGGCCGCCGGGTGCTGGTCGTCTTCGACGAGTTCCAGGGCGTGCTGACCGCGCAGAGCGACGCCGACGCCCTGATCCGGGCCGAGATCCAGCACCACGCCGACGTGGCCAGCTATGTCTTCGCCGGCTCGCACGTCGGGATGATGCGCGAGCTGTTCGGTGACCGGCGGCGCGCGTTCTATGCCCAGGCCCGGGAGCTCGCTCTGCCCCCGCTGTCCGACGACGCGACCGTGGAGTTCCTCACCCGCCGGTTCGCCGCGACCGGTCGCGATGTCGGCACCGCACTGGCGCCGCTGCTCGCCGTCGCCGATGGTCACCCGCAGCGCACCATCCTGCTGGCGCACGCGCTCTGGGAGCACACCCCAGCCGGGGCCGTCGCCGACGAGTCGTCCTTCGCCGACGGGCTGGCCCGCACCCTCACCGAGTTGCTCAGTGAGTTCCAGGGCATGTGGTCCGGTCTGCCGACCGGGCAGCGCCGGGTGCTGGTGCAGGTCGCCGACAACACCGCCGGGCTGTACGCCGTGGGCACCGCCGGGCGCGGTGGGTCGATCGGCACCGCCCTGGCTGCCCTGGTCGACCGGGGCGAGGTGGTCGCCGACCCCGCCCTGCGCACCGGACACCGGATCGTCGACCCGCTGCTGGCGCTGTGGTTGCGCGAAGGTCGGCCGCAGGTCTGGCCCGAGGTCTGATCACCCTGCCAGCTGTGTTTTTCCCTTGCTGCACAGGGATCTGAGACAACCGAAACGGTCGGACCTCCCGTCTAGGTTGGCCCGATGAACCTCGCCATCACTGCCCTGTCCGATGACGAGCTGGTGGTCCAGCTCGCGACCTGGTCGGGACGGGTGGCGGCCGGTGAGACCGTGGTCCTTCAGCTGCTCGGTGAGCTTGATGCCAGGGACGCGTGGGCTCAGACCGGCGTGCTGTCCTGCGCCCACTGGGCGGCCTGGAAGCTCGGGCTGACCCTCACCACAGCCCGTGAGAAGGTCCGTGTCGCGCGGGCTCTGCGTGACCTGCCGCTGCTGACCGAGCGGATGCTGGAGGGTCGGGTGTCCTACGCCCAGACCCGCGCGATCACCCGCGTCGCGACCCCGGCCGATGAGGCGGAGTGGGTCGAGCTCGCACGCCACACCACCGCCGCGCAGCTGGAGAAGACGACCCGCGGCGTTGACCGGTGCCGACAAGACCCCACGCCCGAGCACGAGCAGCCCGAGTCGGCCTCCGTCAGCTGGGGCGACGACGGCTACCTGCTCCTACAGCTCCGCATCAGCCCTGCCCACGCGCCCGGGGTCCTGGCACGTCTGGAGGACGCCCGCGCCGCCGAGCAGCACGACCGCGACCGCCTCTACGCCGACCTCGCCGCGGACCTCGCCGCGGTCGGACGCAGCCGCGGAAGCGTCCGCGCCCCCGTTCGCCGAGCCGTACGACTATCACGAACCGGTCTACCCCGCGCTGCAGGAGCGCCCCGACCCGTTCGCCCCGCGCAGCACCGGTGAAGACGCAGCCCTCAAGGACTACTGGGCGGAGCTCAAGCGCCGCCAGGGGCTCCGTGACGCCGCCCGCGCCTGGCAGGAACACGTCGAAGCGCAGGCCCGCGCCGCCCAGGTCCCTGGCCGGCGTGCCAGCCTCGCCGACGGGTTCGTGCGTGCCCTGACCCGCCCCGAGGGCCTGAAGCCGACGACCGTGAAGCTGCTCGTCGACCCCACCAGCGGCTGGGCTCGCACGACCAAGGACGACCTGCTGCCGCCCACCACCCTCACGCAGGTCCTCAAGATCCTCCCCGGCCGGCAAGCCTCGCTACAGGTCCGGCCGCAGACCCCGCTGGACCTGCAGCGACTGGACCTCGGGCGCACCGCCAGGCTCGTCAGCCCAGCCCTGCGGGAACTGCTCGGCCACGTCGACGGTGAGCGCTGCCGTTTCCCCAGCTGCACCCGGACGCAGAACCTGCACGCCCACCACGTCATCTTCTGGCGCGACGGTGGCGCCACCGATCTGTCCAACCTC
>JANOTZ010000215.1:0-3725 GCA_031416735.1 Frankiales bacterium | reverse complement strand
CGGCGCGGGGCTCGTCATGAGCACCCTCGACGTCGTCGCCTACGCCGGCGAGAACCACGGCGGCGTCAAGCCCGCCAACTTCCTCGACATCGGCGGCGGCGCCTCGGCGCAGGTCATGGCCGACGGCCTCGAGATCATCCTCTCCGACCCGGACGTGAAGTCGGTGTTCGTCAACGTCTTCGGCGGGATCACCTCCTGCGACGCCGTTGCCGACGGCATCGTGCAGGCCCTGGCGATGCTGGGCGACAAGGAGAACAAGCCGCTCGTGGTGCGCCTCGACGGCAACAACGTGGAGGAGGGCCGCCGCATCCTCGCGGAGGCCAACCACCCCATGGTGACGGTCGTGGACACGATGGACGGCGCGGCCGACAAGGCCGCCGAGCTTGCTTGGAGCGCTAAGTAATGGCCATCTTCCTCACCGCCTCCTCGAAGGTGATCGTCCAGGGCATCACCGGCTCCGAGGGCACCAAGCACACTCGACGGATGGTCGCCTCCGGCACCAACATCGTCGGTGGCGTCAACCCGAAGAAGGCCGGGTCCGAGGTCGACGGGATCCCCGTCTTCGCGACCGTCGCCGAGGCGATGGAGAAGACCGGCGCCGACGTGTCGGTGCTGTTTGTCCCGCCGGCGTTCGCCAAGGCCGCCGTCATCGAGGCGATCGACGCGGGCATCGGCCTGGCCGTCATCATCACCGAGGGCATCCCGGTCCAGGACTCCGCGTACTTCTGGCAGTACAACGTGGACAAGGGCCTCAAGACCCGCATCATCGGCCCGAACTGCCCCGGCCTGATCAGCCCCGGCGCGTCCAACGCGGGCATCATCCCGGCCACCATCGCGCCCACCGCGGGCAAGATCGGCCTGGTCAGCAAGAGCGGCACGCTGACCTACCAGATGATGTACGAGCTGCGCGACTTCGGCTTCTCCACCGCCGTCGGCATCGGTGGTGACCCGATCGTGGGCACCACCCACATCGACTGCCTGGCGGCTTTCGATGCCGACCCGGAGACGGTCGCGATCGTGATGATCGGCGAGATCGGCGGCGACGCCGAGGAGCGCGCGGCCGACTACATCAAGGCCAGCGTCACCAAGCCGGTCGTCGGCTACGTCGCCGGCTTCACCGCGCCCGAGGGCAAGACGATGGGCCACGCCGGCGCCATCGTCTCCGGCTCCTCCGGCACGGCTGCTGCGAAGCAGGAGGCCCTCGAGGCCGCCGGCGTGAAGGTCGGCAAGACGCCGTCCGCCACCGCCCAGCTGATGCGCGAGATCATGGCCACCCTGTAGGACCCCCCTTACGTCTGCTCCTCCGGTCACCCCCACCGCACACCCGAGCAGACGCAAGGATCGGTACGACGGAAGACGCAAGGATCGGTACGACGGAAGGCCCGCACTCGACCAGAGCGCGGGCCTTCCGTCGTACCCGAACTGTTGTTCCCTCTACTCTCCGAACCCTGCGTTCGGGTTGCAGGCGTCCCCAGGGTTGAACGCCCCGGGATCGATGAGGCCCAGCTTGACGTCCTGCCCGAAGGACTGAACGCGACCAGGCGGGCCGTTTCTCGGGTCGATACCGGTCGGGTCGTCGTTCAGGCCGGAGTAGGCGCAGATCGACTTCCCGTGCAGCGGTTCGAGGCTCTTGCCCGTTCCGGTCACTTCACCAGCGAGCGCGGGACTCGCACTCAGCCCTGCGAAGGCAACTGCGCAGACCACAGCCGCAAGTTCTTTGCGCATAGGGACCTCACTTCAGTGGGAGTGGGACCTTAGAAGGAGAGTCGGCCCCACGCCGGTGATACTCCGTCAGCGGCCGGTGTCGATGGCGGCGGCGGTGAAGTAGGCCGACAGCAGGGTGTTGCGCAGGCCCGCCTCGAAGAACTTCCGGCCTCCGGCGACGGTGTCGATGGTCGCGGCGTTGTCCTGCGGAAGGTGGTACTGCGGGTAGTCGGCGGCCTTACGCAGGCCGGCCCAGCGCAGGGTGCGGTAGCCCGCATCGGCCCAGGAGGCCTCGTCGGAGTTGCGGACGTTGCGGCCCTCGATGCTGACCTGCCGCTTGCCGCTCGGCATCTTGAGGAAGGAGTGGTTGACCTCCCCGAGCAGCTGGTCGAGGTCGGCGTCACGGGCGCCGCGCCACATGCACAGGCAGTTCTTGTCGGTCGTGGCGCCGCCCACCGGCCAGCCGATCCCCACCATGTCGAACCCGAGGTAGGCGCGGACCTTCTTGCCGGCCGCCTTGTAGGCCTTCGCCTGCTGCTCGGAGGCGAGCGCACCCTCCTCCTCGCCGTTGTAGAGGCTGAAGACCAGGGTCCGCTGGCTCTTCACCTTGGCGTACGCCCGGGCCAGCCCGAGGATCATCGCGGTGCCGGTGCCGTTGTCATAGGTGCCCTCGACCGACGCCGGCTGCACGTCGAAGTGCCCGCCCATCACGATCAGCTCGCCCGGCTTGGAGGTGCCCTTCTTGGTGGCGGTCAGCGCCTCGAGCGCCCCGACGTAGGTCTCCACCGTCACGGTGTAGCCGAGCGAGGTGAGCTCGGCTTTCAGGTCATCCCTGGCGAGCAGTTGCCGGGGGGTGGCGGTGATCCGGCCGCTGTAGGTGGAGGAGAACGCGATCGCCCGGTCGGCCATCTGCTTGCCGGTGACCGAGGGCAGCGGATAGCGGCGGAAGTCGGGCTTGGCGGGAGCGGCACCGGCCAGGGTCGCCAGCGGGATGGCGATCGAGGCGGCGGTGATGAGGGCGAGGACCTGCCTACGCACTGAGGGCTCCTGTCCGAGGGGTGTGTGCGTAGGGGTTCGCCGCCCGGCGCCAACCTCCTGCTCCGGTTTCGGACGGGCGGCAGGGTTCCCGGTGCCCGCGTCGAACCTCTTGCAGGTGACTCGGGTGCTGCTTCGACGTGCGCTGCTTCGACGTGCACTGCTTCGACGTGGGCTGCTTGCGCTGCTGTTGCTGATCCCGCTCGCGCCGGCCGCCCAGGCCGCACCCGCGCGCTGCGACATCACCCAGGTGGAGACGTTGACCGTCCGCCTCGCGCGCCCCCCCAAGACGCTCCCGGCGGGCAAGACCTTCCTGTTGACCATCGAGGTGCTGCGCGCCTCCGGGACCCCGGCCGAGGGCGGTGCCGAGGGCGTCGAGGTGCTCGTCGGGCTGACCGGGAAGGGCTGGGGGGCCTACGACCAGCTGGTGAGTGACGCGCAGGGCCGGGCGGTGGCCCGGTTGCCCATCCCGCGCAAGGTGCGCGGCGCCACCGAGCTCGACGTGGACGCGTTCCGGGAGCTCGTCGCGCTGCCGTGCCTCACGGTCGAGGAGCACGGCCGGGTGGTCACACCCTGGTCCTCCGTGCGCTGACCCGCGGGGTTTGCAGTTCGGTGCCCTGTGTCACCCGCACCGCTCGGCGTGGTGGCACCGATCGGGGCGGACCGGCTGGGACAGTCGAGGGGTCATGACGCAGACCATCGAGCGCCGGCCGCGCACCCGCGGCGCCCCCCCGGCACGCCGGACGGCACCGGACGTGCTCATCCCCGGTGCGATCGCGGCCCTGTGGGCGCTCGGCGCCGGTCTCGTCGCACTGGCCGTCCCGGTCCTGCTCGCCTGGGCCACCGACTCGCGTTCCGGTGCGGGTGCGGCCGACGCCACGCGCACGGTCGGCCAGCTCTGGCTGCTCGCCCACGGCGCGTCGCTCGCCGTCCCCGGGGGAGTCGTCGGGCTCACGCCGCTCGGGCTGATGCTCCTGCCGCTCGCG
>JANOTZ010000214.1:0-4986 GCA_031416735.1 Frankiales bacterium | reverse complement strand
GTCGGCCGCGGAGAGCACATCGCCGCGGCTGATGTCGACCTCGTCGGTGAGGGTCAACGTGACCGACTGCCCGGCGACGGCCTGCTCCAGATCCCCGTCGAAGGTGACGATCCTGGCGACGGTCGAGATCCGTCCGCTGGGCAGGACCCGCACCGTGTCGCCGGGGCGGATCACGCCACCGACGATCTGGCCCGCGAAGCCGCGGAAGTCCAGGTCGGGGCGCGACACCCACTGCACAGGCATCCGGAACGCCTGGTGCTGCAGCTGGTCCTCGACCTCGACCGCCTCGAGGTGGCCGAGCAACGTGGGTCCGTCGTACCAGGGGGTGTTCGGGCTCTTCACCAGGATGTTGTCGCCCTTGAGGGCGGAGGTCGGGATGGTCGTGATATCGGTGAGGCCGATGCTCGACGCGAAGGCGCGGTAGTCGGCGTCGATGGCCTCGACCACCTCTTGCGAGTAGTCGACGGCGTCCACCTTGTTGACCGCGAGGACCACCTTGGTGATGCCGAGCAGGGACACCAGATAGCTGTGGCGCCGGGTCTGCGTCAGGACCCCACGGCGCGCGTCGATGAGGATGATCGCCAGGTCGGCGGTGGAGGCTCCGGTGACCATGTTGCGGGTGTACTGCTCGTGGCCGGGGGTGTCGGCGACGATGAACTTGCGCTTCTCGGTGGAGAAGAACCGGTAGGCCACGTCGATGGTGATGCCCTGCTCGCGCTCTGCGGCCAGGCCGTCGACGAGCAGGGCCAGGTCGAGCTCGCCGCCTTGCGTGCCGGAGACCTTCGAGTCTGCGGTGAGTGCCGCGAGGTGGTCCTCGAAGACCATCTGCGACTCATACAGCAGCCGGCCGATCAGCGTGCTCTTGCCGTCGTCGACCGAGCCGCAGGTGATGAAGCGGAGCAGGCTCTTGTGCTCGTGTTCCTTGAGGTAGGCGTCGATGTCGGTGGCGATCAGCTCGCTCTGGTGTGCCGCCATCAGAAGTAGCCCTCCTGCTTCTTCTTCTCCATGGACGCCTTGCTGTCGTGGTCGATCAGGCGGCCTTGTCTTTCTGAGGTGGTGGCCAGGAGCATTTCCTGGATGATCCCGGGGAGGGTGTCGGCCTCGGACTCGATGGCACCCGACAGCGGATAGCAGCCGAGGGTGCGGAAGCGCACCTTGCGGCGCTGTGGCACCTCGCCGTCGCGGAGCTGGAATCGGTCGTCGTCGACCATGATGAGGGTGCCGTCGCGTTCGACGACGGGCCGTTCGGCGGCGAAGTAGAGCGGGACGATCTCGATGTTCTGCAGCGCGATGTACTGCCACACGTCGAGCTCGGTCCAGTTGGACAGCGGGAAGACCCGCACGCTCTCGCCCTGCTGCACCCGGGCGTTGTAGAGGCGCCACAACTCAGGACGTTGCTGCTTGGGATCCCAGCGGTGGTCCTTGCTCCGCACCGAGAAGATGCGCTCCTTGGCCCGCGACTTCTCCTCGTCGCGCCGCGCACCGCCGAAGGCCAGGTCGTAGCGGCCCGCCTCCAGGGCCTGCTTGAGCCCCTCGGTCTTCCACATGTCGGTGTGCACCCCCGACCCGTGGTCAAAAGGGTTGATTCCCAAGGCAACTGCCTCAGGGTTCTTGTGCACGATCAGCTCCGCGCCGAGCTCGGCGGCCTTCTTGTCGCGAAGGAGGTACATGTCCTGGAATTTCCAGGTCGTGTCGACGTGCAGCAGCGGGAAAGGCAGCGTCCCCGGATAGAAGGCCTTCTGGGCGAGGTGCAGCATCACCGCGCTGTCCTTGCCGACGGAATAGAGCATCACCGGCCGCTGCGACTCCGAGACGGCGTCACGCATGATGGCGATGCTCTCGGCCTCGAGCCGTTGCAGGTGGGTCAGGGTGGTCATCAGGGGGCCTCGATGCAGCTAGCTATCGCAGTCTGCGCGTATTCCGGCCGGCAGATGAGAAGGTCGGGCAGGTAAGGGTTGTCACGGTTGTAGACCAGCGGTGAGCCGTCCAGGCGCGAGACGTGCAGCCCAGCCGCGGCGGCGACCGCAACCGGGGCCGCGGAGTCCCACTCGTACTGCCCACCGGAATGAGCGTAGACCTCGACCTCTCCCAGAACGACGGCCATCGCCTTGGCGCCGGCCGACCCCATGGGGACGAGCTCGCCGCCGAGCCGGGCTCGCAGCAGCTCGGTGTGTGAGGGCGGACGGGTGCGGCTGACGGCCAGCCGGGGAGGCCCGACGCGCGGCGCCAACGTAGGCAGGTCGGAGCCCGTGCACAACGTGATCCCGCGGGACGGCAGGGCAACCGCGCCGACCGTCGCGACACCGTCGACGCAGAGCGCGACGTGCACTGCCCAGTCCTCCCGCGGTGGCTCGGAGTACTCGCGGGTGCCGTCGAGGGGGTCGACGATCCAGACCCGGCTGTGGGTCAGGCGCGCCGGGTCGGCGGCGCCCTCCTCGGACAGCACCGCGTCCTTGGGGGCGCGGCGGGCCAGCTCGGCCATCAGGTGCACGTGCGACTCCCGGTCGCCGGCGTCCTTGAGCTCTTTGCCCTCCAGGCCTGCCTTCCGCAACTCGAGCAGCAGCTCGCCGGCGGAGGTGGCCAGGTCGTAGGCGATCTGGTGGTCGTTCACGTGACCTGCACCGCCCGGAGACCCCCACGCAGCAGGCTCGCCAGGTCTTTCTCGCCGTCGGAGGCCAGCCAGATGTCGAGTGAGATGCGTACGGCGGACATGGTGAGCGCACCGACCATGCGGGGGCGCGGGTCGTCAGGCAGCAGATCCGGGAACCGGGCTTCGACCGCGTCGGCGATGGCCTGCTCGAACCGGACGTAGATGTGGAGCGTCCAGGCCTGCAGGCCGGGCGTCGAACGGGACAGCCGGGCCTGCCGCAGCACCAGGTCCAGGCCGCCGTCGGTGAGCACGGGGGCGAAGCCGATGAAGGTTTCGTAGACCGCGTCCATGGCCGACAGCTCCGGCGGCTGGGCGTTGAGGTTGTCCAGGATCAGCTGGAGCCAGGGGACGCTGAACCCCTCAGCGACTGCGACTTCCTTGGCGTCGAAGTACCGGAAGAACGTGGCCCGCCCGATGTCGGCCGCAGCGGCGATCTCGTCGATCGTGGTGTGCGCGACACCCTTCTCCCGGGCGAGCCGGGCGGCTTCGTCCGCGATCCGCTGGTGGGTGGCCAGGCGCTTGCGCTCGCGAAGGCCGGGATCGACCGCAGTGACGTGAGACACAGTCGCAAGTTAGACGAAATCTCACCTTTTGCATAGGTCTCGGCCGAGGTGGTGCTCCTTTCTGAGGATAGCCAAGGGACCGAGACCACCCAGGAACTCCGCGTGTGGGGTCGTTTCGGACTATGTACGGTGGGAACCCTGCCAACAACGCTGCTGTGACCAACGGGACGAAGGGGTTCAGCGTGGTGTTGAACGTGCTCGTGGTGGACGACCATGCGAGCGTGCGCCGGCTGCTGCAGACCGTCGCCCACGACGACCCGCGGTTCGGGCTGGTGTGGGAGGCCGGCACGCTGGCCGAGGCGCTGGCCGTCGCCGGCGAGGAGTGCCCGCACGTCATCGTGCTCGACGCAGACCTGCGCGGGGAGGACGGCCTGGGCGGCGTCGCCGCGCTGCGGGAGCGGGCGCCGACCACCGCGGTGGTGGTGTTCAGCTCCACGCCCTACGCGACGCACGAGAGCAGCCGGGCCGCCGGTGCCGAGCGCTTCGTGGAGAAGGGAACCGACCTCGACCTGCTGCTCGACGTGGTGGTCGAAGCCGCTGAGGAACGCCGTCGGGTGCTCAGGACGATGACGGAGCCGGCGCTCGGCTGCTGAGCCCCGCCCGGCGTTTCGCACCTCGGTCGGTTGTGTGCCCGACTATCGTGGTTGTCGACAGATGCGCGCGAGCCGAGAGCGGTCGCCTGTACGCATCCTGAGACAGCGGAGGGACGGACAGGTGACGGGGTTTCCCCCTGCCCGGCAGCGTCGCAGGATGCTCGCCTCAGTCGTGCTGGCTTTCGTCGCTGCCGTCGGCGGGCTGGCCCTGCCTGCACCGGCGACCGCCGATGAGGTCGCCGTCGCCCAGAAGCGGGTCGACAGCCTGCAGTCCCTCGCCCGCGAGTCGACGCGCAAGCTCACCGAGGGCACCCGGCGCTGGGAGGCCGACCAGGCCACCTTGCGCAAGGTGAGCCTGACCTTGCGCAACACGACCCGACGCGTGAAGCAGGCCGAGCAGACCGCCGCCGCCGGTTCGGCCCGCGTCAGCATGCTCGCCCGTCGTCTCTACATGGCCGGCGGTTCCCAAGAGCTGGAGCTGGCCTTCACCAAGGGCCCGGACGAGATCTTGGACGCGCTGCAGATCCGGGGCGCGTTGGCCCAGGTCGCCGGCAGTGACGCCGAGGTGGTGCGTCGGGCGAGGACCGCCCGCCTGCGCCTGCAGAACGAGGAACGCAGCGCCGAGCAGCTCACGGCCCAGGCCAGGGACCTGGTGGCCCGCTCCGCCACGCGCCTGCGGGCGCTCAACGCGCTGGCACAGAAGACCGCCAGTCAGCTCGAGTCGGCCCAGCGGACCCTGCAGAAGGCGCGCGCCGACAAGGCCTCGCGGGCCCGCGCTCGCGCCTCACGCAGCCGCTACGTCTACGCCGGCGGACCGGCCTGCACCGGCCGGTCCACCGCGGGACAGTCCAACGGCAACCTCGACCCCGGTTCGTTGTGTCCGCTCTGGATGGCGCCCGGCCACCGGCTGCGCAGCGATGCCGCCGGCGCGTTCAACAAGATGAGCCAGTTCCACGCGGCCACCGCCGGTGGGCCGCTGTGCGTCACCGACTCCTACCGCTCCTACAGCGAGCTGGCGGCGCTGTACCGCCGCAAGCCCGGCTTGGCGGCGGTTCCGGGTTCGAGCAACCACGGCTGGGGCCTCGCGGTCGACTTCTGTGGCGGGGTGCAGGACAGCGGCTCGGCCGCCTACAAGTGGATGAACAACAACGCCGGCAAGTTCGGCTGGTTCCATCCGGAC